>NZ_AP018694.1:1248333-1560416 GCF_009689585.1 Aquipluma nitroreducens
ACTGAGGTTCTTGTCCAGATAGATGTATGTGAGGGTGAACATCGCGAGCGTATCAAATACAGCGATCACCCACGATTTAGTTTCAACTGATACCACAATACTTGGGATGTAGGCAATAACACCAATCGGGAAGGCCAAAATCAATATTGAAATAAAAAGTTTGTTTCGCAGGTAAGCAAGTTCCTCCGAGTCCTCTTTGTTCAGTTTGGAATAATTGGTGATGTAATAATTGATATACCGATTCCAGTAATTCATAGTCAGTTGCAGATATCCAACTATGCAATTTAAGCAAACTTTTTCAGAAAGTAATTTATATCTAGCAGATTGTCAGATTGATTATTGTCAATGGCAATAATCAGGTCTTACTTTTTTCGGATCTTTGGAGAAAAGAGAATGAGCAGATTTATAAAGTGGGATGTTGAATTTTAAAGTTTCCGCATGGGATTAATAGTGCACCAGTAGTTTGGATTTCTGATCAAAATAAGTGAGTAAGCCGGCTGTGAGAAATATCATTAAGCTCTTTTGAAAACCATAACGAAAAAGATCAGTATGGGTCGCGAATTAAGAGCCGCGCAAAATCTTCTCCATCTTTCGGCCTTTCGCCAACTCATCCACCAACTTGTCTAAATATCTGATTTTCTGAGTTAACGGATTTTCAATTTCTTCGACCCGATAGCCACAAATTATTCCGGTGATCAGGTGCGCATTGGGGTTTATCATAGCCAACTGGAAAAATTGTTCGAAAGTTACGTTTTCCTGTATCAGTCCCTGAATTTTATTATCGTCGAAGCCAGTTAACCACTCAATTACCTGATGCAATTCCTCTTTTGTCCGGCCTTTCTTCTCTACTTTTGCTACATACATTGGATAAACCGCTGCGAAGGTCAGTTTCCCAATGCGTTCGTCGTGTTTGGTTGTATCGTTCATAGTTGGCTAATTAACTTTATCGCACAAATTACTTCAATCTTTCCAACAAGCCTTTTCTTTTCACAATGTTTTTATAATCCCACTGAATTTCTTTCGATTTTTCCAGCCAACGCCTAAGCTCTGTCGCATTGATTTGTTCAACTGTAGTATAGAAAATCGAAGCGTCTTTAAATTTCTTTCCTTTCAAACTTAAATTTTCTTCATCGAAATCCGCACCACTCCAAAACATCAGGCGCCAGCCAGCTTTTTGTTTGCTGTAGCCAACAATCGGATTTCCATCCAGAAACCAAACTGGGTGAGCATGCCAGATTTTACTTTCCGATTCCGTTAGTTCGCTGTCGATTATTGTTGCAAGAAGATCACAAATTTCCTTATCGACCGCTGTCTTGGCATCGTTATATTTCTGAATCTCTGTGTTCATCTGCTATTTCAGCACCTCGGCCAAAAATCCAAGGGTATGGTTCCAGGCGCGTTTGGCCATTACTTCATTGTATTCCTTTGATGTAGGGTTGGTAAATGTATGCCCGCAATTGGCATAAGTAATAATTTGCCAGTCGGCTTTTCCATCTTTCAATTCCTGAACCTGCTGGTCGTAAATCTCTTTGGTAACGCCCCGATCTTCAGCCGGATTTTCAATCAAAACTTTCGTTTTAATGGGTGCATTGGGGCGATCGGCAGCCTTCGAAAGTCCGCCATGAATGGACACCACTCCAGTTACATCGAACCCTGCACGGGCAGTTTCCAGTGCACCGGTTCCGCCAAAGCAATAGCCAATTACGGCAATTTTACTGCCTTGTGCACCAGCCTTTTTCAGTTGCGCCAGCGCCAGCGAAATGCGTTTCTGATAAAGAGCGTAGTCGCTTTTAAACTGACCGGCAACTTTGCCAGCACTTGCAAAATCGGTGGGGATGTTTCCCTTGCCGTAAATATCTGCAACAAAAGCAATGTAACCCTGCTTTTCGAGCTCGAGAGCGGCGGTTTTGGCTTCATCGTCGATGCCCATCCAAGCCGGAAGGATCAATACTCCGGGCAAGTTTTTTCCCGCATTCGAAGTAACCAACCCATTCAACTCCTGCGCACCGTCGGCATATTTCACGGCCTTTAATTCCTGTGCTGAAACTGTTTGTAACATTGCCATACCAACTAAAAGAATAAAAAGTTTTTTCATGTTATTTCGTTTAAGGTTAAACCAGTGAACTTATTATCCTGAAACGACAAAAGAGAAGCTTTGTTTACGGAGGGTTGTTAAGTTTTCTAAATAGCCAATCAGTACCTCACTTTGGAGTGAAACCCTGACTCATATACTATTCAATCGAATCGAATTTACACAACTTCGAATCGCTCAATCACCTGTCCAACGCGTTCTTTAATTTCTTCCGGAGTTGGGTTGAGTTCGTTAGTTGAAAAGGTTCCGTGTTCGATGTCGATGCGCTCGAAAACCATCAGGTAAAGGGCAAAAATAATTTCGAGGCTCAACTGGCAGCGAGGTTCCAGAAACGGACGGATTTCTTCAATCATCCGGTATGTTTCATCGCGATAAGTGTCGGCAACTTCGTAAAGTTCGCGAACCATCTTTCGGAATCCATCGGTAATTTGTCCGCCTTTGGCCATAAATAGCAGTTGCTGGCGGTTCATACCATATTTGGCGATCAGGTCGTCGGGAAAATAATTCAGGTTATTGAGGTGATCTTTCTGAAAATCGCGGATGATGTGCACGAGATAGCTGAAAATGGCGCAGGGAGTCGACACCCTTTTCACATCGAAAACAGGAGAAATATAGTTTCCGTCCTTTTTCGTCAGTCCGCACAAATGTACAAATATGGAAGCGGGAGCAACCGATGCGCCCCCTGCATAGTCGATAAAACCCTGCAATGTTGGGAAACCGTCGTGATAAATATCGTAGATCATCGATTTGGCAAAGGCTTCGAGCGGCCAGAATGGAATACTAAAACGGTGAACCGTTTCAATTAATTCGCGTTGCGAAGGAATTTCCTGCGAAGCTTCAGCAATCGTGTTAATCCATCGGTACACATCGGTTTCGAACTGTGCCTGATTTTCAGGATCAATGGTGATGTGTTCGGTTTTGTAATTGTCAATCAGATCGTCGATGGCACGCATAAACTTGTAGCAGTTTTTTGCCGCCTGATAACGCTCTTTATCCCAGAAATTGGCTGCAATCAATATGTTCGGATGATCAATAATCTTCTCGAAATCGATGGAGTCGAAAATTTGGTAATACAGATCGATTGGGGTTTGAACTTGTGTTTCCATATTAGTTGAAATTCTGATTTTTTGCGTCTTTCAGTATGCGTTCGCTTGTGAGTTTTGCTCCCAAAAGCACCAGCGGAACACCGTTTCCGGGGTGTGTGCTTCCACCAGCGAAATACAAATTTCGATATTTTTTGTGTTGGTTGTGCGGACGGAAATAGCCCATCTGAAAAATGGAATGGGATAAACTTCCGAACACAGAACCTCGGGTGACATTGCACGTGCTTTCCCATGTTTTGGGCAGATAGCAAATTTCGAACTTAATGTGTTCTTCAATATCGTGCAACCCGGCTTCTTCCAAACGGCTGATCACTCCTTCACGGGCTCTTTGCTTCAGCTTTCCCCAATCCTGATGGTTTTGAGAATCAAGGTGAGCAACCGGAACAATTACCGAAAGCGTGTCGTGATTTTCAGGAGCGGCAGATTTGTCGGTTCGAACCGGAGCATGAATGTAGAAACTTGGATTTTCGGAGAGCGATTTTTCCTTGAAAATCTTGTTCAGTCCTTGTTTGTACGGATCGTTCAGGAAAACACTGTGATGATCGAGTTGCGGATATACTTTGTCGACTCCCCAGTGAAAAACAATGGCGGAACAGGAATATTTTTTCTTCTTCAGCGAACGGGTTTTCTGTTTATCGTGCAAAAGTTTGTCGTAAACGTATGGCAGATCGGCGTTGGCCACCACCAGGTCAGCGTGAACAATCGTGCCATCGTCCAACAGGATTCCTTCAGCTTTCCTTCCGTTTAAAACGATTTTCTCAGCCGGTTTTTTATAATGAATCTGTACGCTGTTTTGATTTGCCAGTTCGAGCAGTTTTTCCACCAGCCGATGCATTCCACCTTTCGGGAACAAAGCACCTTCTGCGATTTCAGCGCCCGGAAGCATCGAAAAAAATGCCGGCGCATCATACGGATTCTGTCCCACATAAATGTTCTGGAAGGTAAAGGCCATCCTCAGATGCGGGTCATTAAAATATCGTTGGATGTAATCGGTATGTTTTAAGTATGTCTTCAGCTTCAGAAGTAAACGCATGCTTTTGAAATTCACAAACTGAAACAAATGATCGAAGTTTTTACCCAGCAAATCGTTCATCGAAAGGTTGAAATACTCGTAACCTTCTTTCACATATTCCTGATATTTCGGAAAACTGCCCGTTTCAATGGCTTCGAGCTGCGTTTTCATTTGTTCGGGATTGCGGGTAAAAGCAAAATCGCTCCCATCGCTGAAGAAAAGCTTATAAACCGGTTCAAGTGAAGTGGTTTCCAAATCTTTATCGAGATCGATACCCAATTCAGATAACACTTTCCGGTAAAGTGATGGCATCAGTAAAATGGTAGCACCCAAATCGAAGCGGTGTCCATCCTGAATCATTTGTCCGCAGCGGCCACCTGGATTAGCATTTTTCTCATAAATTTCAACGGAATAACCATTTTTTGCTAAAAAATTGGCGGTGGCTAATCCGCCAACTCCGGCACCGATGATCACTGCTCTGGGTTTGTTGTCCATGGTTTTTGTTTTCTGAATATTGCTTTTATTTTCTTAAAGGTTGAGACGTTTTTTTGATTGGTTCGTTACAGGCTATTTCCCAAATTCCGGAGAGAAAATAATCGTGCTCGAACCGTCTACCAAGACACCATCGGTAAGTTGAATCACCCAATTATTGTTGAAGGCACTTTCTTTACGGATGATAAAGGTCTAATTCATGGCCTTTTGATTTTGATGTGAATTTAGAGCCATTGTTTCTTTCAGGAAAATAGATATGGTATGAATAGCTTATTTTTACCGATGAACGAACTAAAGAAGAGGATAAATAATTTTCGTTCAGATTGAATTTCAGATTGAAACTTAATCTACTATTTTGGGTTTCATTTACTGAGCAGTTTGTTTGATGCCTCTTTAAATCTTATTTCTGTCGGTAAGCGTTCAAACTTCAAAAAAAAAAATGAAAAACATTCTGTTCATACTAACAATATTTGCAATTAGCATTCAAACCCTTTCGTGTAAAACTCCTGAAAAGAAAACAATTGAGCATTTTCCGGATGGTACTGAAATTCCACAATCACTAACTGACACCACTAGAATTAACAGTGAAAAACTTGGTGTTCAATTGGCTGTTACCGATTTTGGCGCTGTTGGCGACGGGCAAACCCTGAATACTGAATCGATACAGAAAGCCATTGACGAAGCAGCGAACAAAGGCGGCGGTGTAGTCATCATTCCGAAGGGGCGTTTTTTAACAGGAGCTTTGTTTTTTAAACCAGGAACTCATTTGCATGTGAGCGAAGGTGGTACGCTGCTTGGCTCTGATGACATTGCAAATTTTCCAATCGGGCCATCGCGCATGGAAGGACGAAGCATCGATTATTTCCCAGCTGTGGTAAATGCATATGGCGTTGATGGATTTACCATCACTGGCAAAGGGACAATCGACGGTAATGGATTGAAATATTGGGAAGCCTTTTGGCAGCGCAGAGCTGAAAACCCCAAATGTACAAACCTCGAAGTTTCGCGGCCGCGACTTGTTTTCATTCAGAACAGTAAAAATGTGCAGTTGCAGGATGTTAAACTGCATAATTCCGGATTCTGGACGACCCACCTGTATCGCTGCTCGAATGTAAAACTGCTTAATCTGCATATTTTTTCGCCAGCCGCTCCGGTTAAAGCGCCCAGCACCGATGCTGTTGACATCGATGCATGTACAAATGTACTGGTAAATGGCTGTTACATGGAAGTAAACGACGATGCCATTGCTCTAAAAGGTGGCAAAGGCGTTTCAGCCGACACCGATCCGACCAATGGCCCGAATGAAAACATCATCATCCAAAATTGTACGTTTGGTTTCTGTCACTCGGCTGTAACCTGCGGAAGTGAGTCGATTCACAACCGAAACATCATTATGCGCCACTGTAAGGTTAATGGCCCTTCGCGTGTTTTTTGGCTGAAAAACCGCGGCGACACGCCTCAACTTTACGAGTACATTCTGGTCGAAAACATTACCGGCAAAGCTGACCGACTTTTATTTGCCAAACCATGGACCCAATTCTTCGATTTGCAAGGACGTGAAACGCCATTATTATCAACTTCAAATCAGGTGGTGTTCCGCAACATTGAACTAACCTGCCAGATTTTTGCAGACATCGAAATATCGGAATACGACAAACTGAAAAACTTCACTTTCGAAAACCTGAAAATAACAGCAGAAAAAGGAGAACTGAACAAATCGCTCATCGAAGGGCTAAATCTTAAAAATGTCGTTATAAACGGAAAATTGATTGAGTAAAATGATGATGATGAAACTTCTATGAATAATAAAACCCATAAGAACTCTTGGTTTTATGGGTTTTATTATGGTTGGATAAACCTTAATGTTTTTACTTCATGTCTCCTTTAAGTTCAACTTCCGCCAGAGCTATTGTATTTATAAATTCTTCAACGTATGCAGAATAACTATCAATGTCTTCCAGCTTCTGGGTTTTTAGTTGCAATTCTTTTAGTCGATGCCCCAGATCATTCATCCCGAAAGTCATCACTGATGATTTAGCTTTATGCGCTAATTCGCCAAGTTCTTTCCATTTTTGATTGCCTAAATGACTGGTTAACCCATCCCTGAATTCGGGTAACTGATCAAAAAACATCTGAATAAACTCATTCATAATTTCAGGCTCTCCGCCTGTAATCTCTTTCAGGTAATCTAAATTTGTCAAACGGGCTTGCGACATTGGTTGTTATTTGAAGTGTTATTATGCAGTCAAAAGTAAAAAAAATATCTTTCGAACCTAGTTAGAATGCACTAAATATCCTGTTATGCGAATGAACAAATAATTATAAACCAGTGGTAAAAACTAATATCTTTGGCAAATGATATTTTTCATGCTTTTAACCTAGCTAATACGCTAATTTTGCCACATAAAACTGAAAATAAAACTATGCAAATTACAGCCTTTAATCAGATACACAAACAACTGGGCGCCAAAATGGTAGAGTTTGCCGGATTTGAGATGCCTATCGAGTATTCAGGAATAAAAGAAGAGCACATGACTGTTCGCGAAGCTGTTGGAGTATTCGACGTTTCGCACATGGGCGAGTTTTGGGTAAAAGGTCCGAATGCAATGGAATTGGTGCAGCGGGTTACTTCGAACGATGTTTCGAAACTGGCTTTAGGTCAGGCTCAATACTCTTGCTTCCCCAATGGGAAAGGTGGAATTGTTGATGACTTGTTGGTCTATTATTACGAAGCTGAAAAATACCTTTTGGTTGTTAATGCTTCCAACATCGACAAAGACTGGAACTGGATCGTTTCTCAAAATACAAATGGAGCGATTCTCGAAAACGCTTCTCCTGCAATCAGCCAGTTGGCCATTCAGGGACCTAAAGCTGAAGCCACTCTTCAGAAACTTACCGATATTAATTTGTCTGAAATCAAATATTACACATTCGTAACTGGCTCCATTGCTGGGTTCGACGATGTAATTATTTCGGCCACAGGCTATACCGGATCTGGCGGTTTCGAAGTCTATTTCAGAAATGAAATCGCAGAACAAATGTGGAACAAAATTTTTGAGGCTGGCGCTGAATTTAGCATCAAACCAATTGGACTGGCAGCCCGCGATACACTGCGACTTGAAATGGGTTTCTGCTTGTATGGTAACGATATTGACGACACAACCTCGCCAATAGAAGCTGGTTTGGGATGGATTACCAAATTTAATGGTCATTACTTTATCGATAAAGACCTACTGCTGATGCAGAAGCAGGAAGGCGTTGAGCGTAAACTTCGTGGATTTGAAATGATTGACCGCGGAATTCCGCGTCACGATTACGAATTGACCGACAAAGACGGAAACATAATCGGCCGGGTTACTTCCGGAACGATGTCACCTGTTTTAAATAAAGGCATTGGCATGGCTTATGTCCACAAAGCTTATTCGGCTATTGGAACCGAAGTTTTCATGAACGTGCGTAACAAAATGCTGAAAGCAAAGATTGTTAAAATGCCGTTTATCAATCTGCAATAACAACAAATAGTCATTAGTCATTCGAAAAGTTGTTTTACTTTTTCCAAATGACTAATGACTATTTCCATTTTCCAAAGTTTACCTTTTGTTTAAATCCCATTTTCTGAATCCAAAAACAGGACTCAGTTGACTACTTTCTATATCTTTGTGGCATTCACATGAAAATGGAAAAATCCCAAAATCGGCTTGAGGTTTGTTTGTCCCCCGCAATCTACGATAAGCATGCCGATGATCACAACATTGTAGTGATCGTTGATATTTTGCGCGCTACCTCAACAATCTGTGCTGCCATTCACAATGGTGTAAAAAGCATCATTCCGGTCGCAACGGTCGAAGAAGCACGTGAAATGAAACAACAAGGCTACATGGTCGCCTCCGAACGCGATGGCTATGTGCTCGACTTTGCTGATTTCGGAAACTCACCATTTAACTTTACTCCTGAAATCGTTGGCGGAAAAGAAATTGTCTATTCCACAACCAACGGTACCCGGTGCATTCACCTGGCCAGTCATTCAAAAGCAGTTGTAATTGGTTCATTCCTGAATATTTCAGTATTGACCAATTGGCTCATTCAGCAAAATGCTCCCATATTAATCTTTTGTGCTTCGTGGAAAGATCGCTTCAGTCTGGAAGACACCGTTTACGCAGGCGCTTTGGCCGAACGATTAATGAATTCAGGAAAATTTGAAACCATTTGCGACGGAGTTACTGCATCAATCGATTTGTGGAGCCTTGCAAAAAATGATTTATTCGCCTACATACAGAAAGCCGCTCAAAAAAGCCGACTGGCATCAAAAGGATTAGACGACTGTATTGAATATTGCCTTACTGACGATCTCTGCCCGGTTATCCCCATATTTCAGGATGAAAAATTGGTTGACATTTTGAAGCCAATGTAAGAAATAAGGCATTGTCAATAACAAGTTGTCAAAAGTTAAAAAGTTAAAGTAATTACAGATTGTCGCTTCGTTTTTTTATTCGAATTTTGAAGCATATTAATTGGATGTTCTATAACTTGTTGTAACAAAATTAAGTCTGATTTATCTCAGAAAACCATACGCAGATAATCGTTTATTTTGAATTGTTATTTGCAATCTTATTCATTGTAAATAGTTATTAACCCATAAATTACAATCAAATGAAGAAGCATAATTTTTATGCGGGACCCTCAATTTTGCCGCAATACACCATTAAAAACACCGCCGAAGCATTAATCGATTTTGCCGGAACAGGCCTTTCTCTGATGGAAGTTTCGCACCGCAGCAAAGAGTTTGTTGCCGTAAGCAATGAAGCTCAGCAACTCTTCAAAGAACTGCTCGATATTCCTGCTGGTTACCATGTGTTATTTTTGGGCGGTGGCGCCAGTTCTCAGTTTATGATGGTTCCTTTCAATTTATTGGAAAAGAAAGCTGCCTATCTGAATACCGGAACCTGGGCTGATAAAGCTCAAAAAGAAGCCAAACTTTTCGGTGAAGTTGTTGAAGTCGCTTCTTCAAAAGCAAACACATACAATTACATCCCGAAAGACTATGTTGTTCCTGAAGATGCTGATTATTTTCACATTACAACCAACAATACAATTTACGGAACAGAAATCCGTCAGGATTTAGATTGCAAAGTGCCTTTGGTTGCCGATATGTCATCCGATATTTTTAGCCGTCAGATGGATGTTTCAAAATATGCGATTATTTACGGTGGCGCTCAGAAAAACCTTGCTCCAGCAGGCGTTACATTCGTAATTGTAAAAGAAGACGCGTTAGGTAAAGTAACCCGCAAAATTCCTACGATGTTGAATTACAAAACTCACATCGAAAACGAATCCATGTTTAATACACCGCCGGTTGTTCCGGTTTTTGCAGCTCTCCAAACCCTGAAATGGCTGAAAGAATTAGGCGGCGTAAAAGTGATGGAAAAAATGAACATCGAAAAAGCCGGAATCCTTTACGATGAAATCGACCGCAACAAATTATTCAAAGCCAATATTCCTGATGTAAATGATCGTTCAGTTATGAACATTTGTTTCGTTATGAACGACGAATACAAAGCATGGGAACCAGAATTTCTTACCTATGCCAAATCGTTGGGCATGTTGGGACTCGAAGGTCACCGTTCGGTAGGCGGGTATCGTGCCTCAACTTACAACGCACTTCCAAAAGAAAGTGTGATTGCATTGGTTGAAGCCATGAAAGCATTTGAACAAACAAAGCTTAAATAAATTCAGAAGAAAAGCAGAATGGGGGTTCTGCTTTTCTCTTTTTAAAGAGAAAAATAACTATGAAAAGGGTTTTAATAGCTACTGAAAAACCATTTGCTCCGGCAGCAGTAAATCAAATGGTCGGAATTCTTGAACAAGCCGGCTACGAGGTGAAACGGCTCGAAAAATATGCATCAAAAGCGGAATTGCTGGATGCTGTGAAAGACGTTAATGCGTTAATTGTGAGAAGCGACATTGTTGACCGTGCGGTTCTTGATGCCGCTAAAGAACTGCAAGTTGTAGTCAGGGCAGGCTCGGGCTTCGATAATTTGGATTTGGTTACCTGCACCGAAAAGGGCATGGTTGCCATGAATACACCGGGGCAGAACTCGAACGCTGTTGCCGAATTAGCTATCGGGATGATGATTTTCATGTCGCGTGGTCAGTTCAAAGGAGTTTCAGGAACCGAACTTAAAGGAAAAACAATAGGGGTTTATGGCTGTGGAAACATAGGCCGTCGCGTTGCACGTATTGCCCAGGGCCTTGGGATGAAAGTAATTGCACTCGATCCTTGTATTACTAAAGTTAGCATGGAGCCCTACGATGTAAAAGTGGTTCAGAATGTTGCCGAATTATTCAGCGAGAGTGATTTCTTGTCGCTACATATTCCGGCCAACGAAAAAACAAAGAAGTCGGTTAACTTCGACATGATGAATAAAATGCCAAAAGGCGCCACGATAATCAATACCGCCCGAAAAGAAGTAATTGATGAAGATGGACTGAAGAAAATGCTGGAAGAGCGTCCCGATTTTAAATACATCAGCGACATTGCTCCCACTAACCATGATGAATTAGCCGGAAAATTTGACTTCCGATACTATTCAACTCCCAAGAAACAAGGAGCAGAAACATCTGAAGCCAATGTAAATGCCGGAGTAGCAGCCGCCGAACAAATAGTAGCTTTTTTTGAAAGTGGTGATCAGGCCTACCGCGTCAATAAATAAATGTCAGTCAACTGATGAAAGAAATAATACACGACAAAGCGAATTTTGTAAACGTCACCTATTCCGGGCTGCGAATATCGAACACAGAATTTGATAGTTGTACTTTTATCAATTGCGATTTTTCGAACAGCATTTTATCGGAAACAGATTTCATCGAATGCCGGTTTGAAAGCTGCAATTTTGCCATGGCAAAATTTAGCGGAACCGGTTTGAAAGATGTGCATTTTCTGGATTGTAAGTTGATCGGATTAAACTTCGATCATTGTTCAGATTTTTTATTTGCGGCCAACTTTCAGAAATGCGTTCTCGATTATGCTTCGTTCTTCAAGAAAAAAATGAAGAAAGCCAAATTTATTGATTGTTCGCTGAAAGAAGTCGACTTTACTGCTGTTGATCTTTCAATGGCTATATTCGGTAATTGCAATCTGGAACGCGCCCTTTTTCATGAAAGTAATCTTGAAAAAGCCGATTTTCGAACTGCGGCGAATTACTCCATCGATCCTGAAACAAACAGAATAAAAAAAGCGAAGTTCTCTATTTCCGGATTGGCCGGTTTACTGGGGAAATACAACATTGAAATAGAATAAGAATAACCTTTGAGTTTGGTTTATAGTCACTAAAAAAACAAACAAACCATTCTTCAATTACAATTAATTAATCGTTTTTGTCATGCCCTTAAAGTTTAAGATCGTCTTTTACAATTTCATGATATTTCTGATCATTTTCGACATTATCTATTTATTTGTGTGGCTCATGTCGATTGAGATGAATCCGGTAAAAGGCTTAATTGTTGCAGCAAGTGCAGCATTGATTATGCCCTGGGCGAGGCCAACCCATCTTCCATCCGGAAGGAAAGTGGCTATCCGAAGCCTGGCATACATTGTTTATAAAAATGTCTCCGAAAGAAGAAAAAGTAACAACCCAATCTGATAAAAAGAAAGATTATGGCTATCGTAAAACCATTTAAAGGACTTCGTCCACCACAAGCTATTGCCAGTGATCTGGCCTGTTTGCCCTACGATGTTATGAACAGCACTGAGGCGACTCAAATGGCTGAAGGAAAAGCATGTTCGCTGCTCCATATTACCCGCGCCGAAATCGACTGTCCTACCGGAACCGACATTCATTCGGAAACTGTTTACCTGAAATCGGTTGAAAATTTCGAGAAATTTCAGGAAGAAAACTGGTTGAATCAGGATGAAGAAGCGAAATATTACATCTATGCGCAAACCATGAATGGCCGCACCCAATATGGAATTGTCGGCGCTGCTTCGTGCGACGATTACAACAAGGGGATCATCAAAAAACACGAATTGACACGTCCGGACAAGGAAGAAGACCGAATGATTTTGACCCGTTACCTGAATGCCAATATCGAGCCTGTTTTCTTTTCATACTGTGCCGTTCCTGAAATTGATGCTATTGTGGAGTCGATTGTAAAAAGCCAGAAAGCAGATTACGATTTCGTTGCCGAAGATGGCTTTGGTCACCATTTCTGGGCCATAAACGAAGCGGCTACCAACCAGAAAATCGAAGAACTGTTTGCCACCAAAGTTCCGGCAACCTATGTCGCTGATGGCCACCACCGCACAGCTGCAGCTGCCCGTATCGGACTCGAAAAACAAAGCCAGAACCCGAACCATACCGGTAAAGAAGAATACAATTTCTTTATGGCTGTACATTTCCCTGACAATCAATTGCAGATTATCGACTACAACCGCACTGTAAAAGACTTGAATGGTTTAACTGAAGCTGAATTGTTGGATAAACTGGCTCAGAACTTTGATGTAGAATTGGCTGGAACCGAAATTTACAAACCAACCAAACTTCACGAATTCAGCATGTACCTTTCAGGGAAATGGTATAAGTTGAATGCCAAACCCGGAACATTTAACGACAACGACCCGATTGGCGTATTGGATGTGACTATTCTGTCAAATTTGGTTCTCGATCAGATTCTGGGAATTGCCGACCTTCGCACTTCAACCCGCATTGATTTCGTAGGCGGAATCCGCGGTTTGGGCGAATTGAAAAAGCGAGTTGACGGTGGAGACATGAAAGTGGCTTTTGCGCTTTATCCGGTTTCGATGCAGCAATTGATCAACATTGCCGATTCAGGAAACATTATGCCTCCAAAAACTACCTGGTTCGAGCCAAAACTTCGTTCAGGATTGGTGATTCACAAACTGGATTAATAAAAAGCCGTAAGACCGGAGAAATAAGTCCGGAATATAAGAGCATATAAAATCCTGTCGCAATTCCGGCAGGATTTTTCTTTTCCGCAAACCAAGACTGGTACGGATTGTTTATATGGACATAAAGAAGTAAAAATGAAAAATCAAACCATACTGTTAACCGGGGCAATTTTTATGGCCTTTTCTGTTTTATTGGGAGCTTTTGGCGCTCATGCCTTGAAGCAAAGTCTGTCGCCCGAAATGCTCGCCGTGTATAAAACCGGAGTCGAATACCAGTTTTATCATGCACTTGGGTTGTTAGTTATCGGATTAGTCGGATTTCATATCAAATCGAAATACCTCAATTGGGCCGGCCTATTCATAACGATTGGCATCATTTTATTTTCCGGAAGTTTATATGTCCTGACCTTATCAGGAATTAAAGCCATTGGTGCAATCACTCCTGTCGGAGGACTATCATTTGTTGCCGGATGGATATTTCTTTGCATGGCATTCGTAAAACACAAATCCTGACGATCAGATAAACCTTGATTCAAAAAATTCTATTCAAGAATCTGGAATAACTATCGGCAAATTTTCTAATTTATTTACTTAGCCTTAGTGACTGTTTAAATTTTATTTTTTGATTCTATTAAGCATTAGTCTTATCATTGCAATCTGAATCATTACCTGGCTAGTGTTGGTCAGGTATTCGAAGTCTTTACTGAGTCTTCGGTAACTTTCAAACCAGGCAAAAGTTCTTTCGACAACCCATCTTTTGGGAATAACGGTAAATTTACTGGAATGGTCTGATCTCAAAACGATTTCAAGTATCCAGCCGAATGTGGTTTTGGTCTTCTCTATGAGTTCTCCACGATAACCACCATCAGCAACGATCTTGACCAGCCTTTCGAACCTACCTTTCAGTAAGGCAATTACATCACTTGCTCCCTTGCTGTCATGCACATTTGCAGCATGTACAACAACGGCCAGCAGCAAACCCATTGTATCTGTAACGATATGGCGTTTGCGACCTTTGATCATTTTGCCTCCATCAAAACCGCGACATTCGCCGCCCAATCTGGTTGTTTTAATAGACTGGCTATCAATACAGGCCAAACTGGGAGATTCATATTTTCCTGCTTTTTTGCGTATTTTGTCGCGAAGCAGTTCATGTACTTGTTCTATGACACCGTTGTTCTTCCATCTAGTGAAATAGTAATAAACTAGTTCCCAATTGGGAAAACAGCCAGGTATCATACGCCATTGACAACCTGTTTTAATCAAATAGAAAATGGCATTGAAAATATCCCGTAAAGAATGTTTTCTCTTACGGTTGTCGTTTAAAATGCCACTTAATAGCATCCATTGGCTATCGGTGAGATTGGTTGGATAGTGTTTCATGTGTTCTTAACAGTTTGGTAACCATTAAGATAGCAAAACAAAACCAATTAATCAACTGATAGTCAGTGTTTTATTTACAAATATTCTAAATTTAAACAGTCTCTTAGTGTGTATTTAAATTTAACAACAAAATTCTCTTTGAAAATCAAGACAAATAGTAACATATTAATTGACATACACTTTACATCGGAAACTACCGGTTGTAAAAATGTAAAAACCATGGCTACAAGGGATTTTTGTTTCTCCTTCATTTAAAATACCCGAGTTAACTTTTCTACCTAAAAGATTATATATGCTATAGATTTCTGATTCATAGGATTCGACAACTATATGATTATTATCACTAAAAACTTTAATATTGGGTTGTAAAGGTAAGTTTAGTATTCCATCGGAGAAATGCAATTTATTCAACCAAACCGGATTTTGATACCAGGAATCCCCATCTCCAAGTTGTCCACTCTGGTTTACTCCCCAGGTCCAAAGTTTTCCAGTATCATCAACCGCAATGCTATATTCCCATCCTGCCTTAACACTCACAATCTTTTTGCCTTGAAGAATTTGAACAGGTGACTGTGCATCATTGTTATTTCCTACCCCAATTTGACCGTAAAAATTAGAACCCCAGGCCCAAAGGGCATTATTCTCATCAATAGCCAAACAATGGTTCTGACCTACTGATATAGTTTTAAATTTAGTTTCAGGTTTAATGTTAACTGGTAATAATCTATCGTTACTGGTTCCATCACCCAATTGGCCATAGTTCCCCCCCCAGCCCCAAAGTTTACCAGACTCATCATTTGCATATGTACGATCCAAATTCTTTCCCTCAACTATAACATTAGACACAAAATTCCGCATTTGAAATTTTGTGCCTGAAAGGATCTGCACCGGAGCGTGTCGATCTGTTTTCGTACCATCACCTAACTGACCAACATGATTCCAACCCCAGGCCCACAAATTTCCAGATTCATCAATCGCAAATGAAGATTTGTAACCAACTGAAGCATAAACAAATTTTGTATCTATCATTATTTGAACAGGTGTAGACTTATCTTCCGTTGTTCCATCTCCCAATTGTCCTCGGTTATTATTCCCCCAAGCCCATAAACCGCCAGATTCATCGATTACAAGATTATGACCATCTCCTGCATATATTTCTTTAAATTTCGTGTTTGATTTGATACTAACAGGACGTGTTTTACTAATTTTAGTCCCATCACCTACCAACCAATTATTGCTGCCATCACTACTTACCCCATCTCCATTATATCCCCATGCCCATAGATAGCCACCGTCATCAATGGCCAAAGTATGAGAACTTCCAGCCGAAATTGATTTAAATTTTGTACCTTCTTTTATCTGAACCGGAGCCAATACCACATCTTCAGTTCCATTTCCAACACAACCTCCGAAGTTAGTCCCCCAACCCCAAAGTGTTCCATCTTCAACCAATCCAAAAAATGCACTACCTCCTAAGCTAAGAGTTCTGAATTTTACATCAGGGTTTATCTGCGTTGGAATTGATTTGTTAATCTCGGTATTATCTCCCAACCGACCGTAATTTTCACCCCATGCCCACAATACCCCGAATTCGTCAAGGGCATAAGAACTTTGCCAATAAGAAAAGCATTGTTTAAATTTAACTTCTGGTAGAATATTTTCTGGCATAGATTTGTTGGCATTTGTCCCAATACCAATTCGTCCATCGCTATTACTACCAGCTACCCATAAATTGCCTGATTCAGAAATTGCCAGTGAATGAATATGCCCGATATCAATATTTTTAAATTTTGTTCCAGATTTAATAATTACCGGATTTGTTTTGTTTGCATTAGTACCATCACCAAGCATACCATACTCATTATTCCCCCACGCCCACAGGTTATTTGCCTCATCAATGGCAAAACTACTGTCAAATCCAGCTGATGTCATTTTGAATTTAATGCCGTTTAGTAATTGTTTGGGGGTATTAATAATAATATCTCCTGCACCTAATGACTCCTTTGGGTTTAGTCCAAATCCAAATAAATTCCCGGATTCATCGATGACTAACAAATAACTAGAACCATCGGAAATCGCTTTACATTTAGTTCCAACCATGAGTTGTATTGGAGTTAATACGTCCATTCGCGTTCCATCATCCCTTAATTCGCCAAAGAAATTTTGTCCCCACGCCCAAAGATTCCCTGCTTCGTCAATTGCCAAACAATGCGAATTAGCCGAAATTGCTTTAAATTTCGTACCTGTCATTATTTGTATTGGGTCCGGATTAAAACCGGATGTTCCATCTCCAACGACATCAGCTCCCCATGACCAAAGATTACCTTCGTCATCAATTGCTAAAGATTGATATCCTTTTCCTACAATGGCTTTAAACATACGCCCTACCATAATTTGCTTTGGAAAACTATAGGTAGACTGTGTTCCATCTACCAAGACACCAGCACCCCATGCCCATAAATTACCGTCAACATCAATAGCTAATGAGTGACTTGAACCCGCAGAAACCAACTTAAACTTAGTTCCAGACTTGATAAGTACAGGAGCATATCTGTCAATTATACTTCCATCCCCAATTTTTCCGGAAGAATTAGCGCCCCAAGCCCATAAATTACCCGATTCATCAATAACCAATGAGTGGTTATATCCTGCTGAACTACTTTTAATTTGTTGGGAATCGAAATTTTGAGCATAGATAAACAATGGAAATAAACAGCTGTATAAGAAGAGAAATAGTGTTTTCATAGCTTTTATGATTAGGTTAATCCTTTGAATGAAAAACATAATGGAATATACAACCTTTTTTAAACAAAATCAAGGGTTTAATCACCTTCGATAGAGAAATTGCTAAAAAAACGACACAGGGGAGAAACGACAATTAAGTGCCTAACTGCACTTTAAAAGTAAGCTATAGTCACCGCTGCATTTCCCTGAGGTTTCTCATGGTTCGTTTAGTGAAAATCAGGCTTCTTTACTACAAAGAATCAGAATCTTTATTTAGCATTTGAGAATAATTATATTTGTAAAAAGAACAAACTAAATAGTTGTCATGATAAGAAAAGTTCAACGCATTGTTTTTCTGTCACTTCTGGCAGTAATCTGGAGCATTCAGGGATCATTCGGATGTACCAATTTTATAATTTCAAAAGGTGCCACTATTGATGGCTCAACAATGATTACGTATGCAGCTGATTCACATACTCTATATGGCGAATTATACTATCAGCCTGCTCAGGATTTCCCGGCAGGGTCTTTACGCGACATTTACGAGTGGGATACCGGCAAATTTTTGGGACGAATTCCTCAGCTTGCTCACACAAACAGTGTAGTAGGAAATATGAATGAATTCCAGGTGTCCATTGGAGAAACAACTTTTGGCGGACGCGAAGTACTATTCAAACAATCGGGCGCCATTATGGACTACGGAAGCCTGATTTACGTGGCATTGCAACGCGCCAAAACAGCCCGCGAAGCCATTGAAGTGATGACTAATCTGGTTGAAAAATACGGTTATGCCAGCGAAGGCGAGTCATTCTCCATTTCTGATCCGAACGAAGTCTGGATTTTAGAAATGATTGGAAAAGGTGAAGGCGAAAAAGGCGCCGTTTGGGTTGCCCAACGTATTCCTGACGGCTACATCAGCGGTCATGCCAACCAGGCACGCATCACAACCTTCCCAATGAACGACCCGGCAAATTGCCTTTTTGCGAAAGACGTTATTTCGTTTGCCCGCGAAAAAGGATGGTTTGATGGTAAGAATACTGAATTCAGCTTTTCGGATATTTATGCTCCGGTCGATTTTAGCGGAGCGCGCTTCAGCGATGCCCGTGTTTTTGCCGGCTTCAACAAAGTGTACTCAGGCATGAAACAGTACGAAGAATATGCGCTTGGCAATGTGAAACATGGTGGCGAAAACAAATTTCCATCAAACCGGATGCCATTGTGGGTAAAACCGGACAAGAAACTTACCGTTCAGGATGTAATGGGCATGATGCGCGATCATTACGAAGGAACAGCTCTGGATATGACCAAAGACATTGGCGCAGGTCCGTTTAAACTACCATACCGCTGGAGGCCACTTACTTTCAAAGTTGATTCGGCGAGCTATGTAAACGAGCGAGCCATTTCGACCCAACAAACCGGGTTTTCGTTTGTAGCTCAATCTCGGTCGTGGTTGCCCAATCCGATTGGTGGAATACTTTGGTTTGGCGTTGATGACACTTACAGTACCTGCTATGTTCCGATGTACTGCGGAATCACTCAAATTCCTGAATGTTTTAAAGTTGGAAACGGCGACCTGCTTACTTTCTCCGAAACATCCGCCTTTTGGGCATTCAATGTCGTTTCAAATTTCGCCTATCTGCGTTACGACGCGATGATTCCGGATGTATTAAAAGTTCAGAAAAATTTGGAAGACAAATTTGTAGCTTATACACCAAGCGTTGACATGGCTGCTCAAAGTTTATGGAATTCAGGAAAAAAAGCTGAAACTCTTCAATTCCTGACGGACTATTCGGTTAATCAGGCCAATGGGATGACTATAGAATGGAAGAAATTAGCGCAGTTTCTGTTCGTAAAATTCATGGACGGAAACATCAAGAAAGAGAAAAACGGAGTATTTGAACGAACAGAAACCGGAATGCCCCAAAATCCCGATCAACCCGGGTACTCTGACTGGTGGAAAAAGGTAATTGTTGATGGCACAGGCGATCACCTAAAAATGCTTGGTGAACCAAGCCATTGATTTTACACTATTGATTGAATATTTTAGAGCGATGTAAGTGGTGAATTGAAAACTTTTATTACTTTTGCGCCACATTTCAGCAATCTCTTACTCATTGATTTGATGTAATATTGCCACTAAAAACATAAAAAGATGGATTTAATTAAAGTAGCAGAAAATGCGTTTGCAGTTGAAACAAAAGTACAACCGCAATTTAAAGCAGGAGATACCATTACCGTTCACTACAAAATTAAGGAGGGTAATAAAGAGCGTATCCAGAACTACCGCGGTGTAGTTATCCAGGTAAAAGGAGAAGGTGTTACTAAAACATTTACAGTTCGTAAAATGTCAGGAAACGTTGGTGTAGAAAGAATTTTCCCTCTCTATTCACCTTTTATCGACCAGATTGAACTGAACAAAAAAGGTATTGTTCGTAGAGCAAAACTTTATTATTTACGCGAACTTACTGGCAAAAAAGCCCGTATCAAAGAAAAACGTGTATAAGAAGATATTTTCTTTTAGAAGAGAGGTTGGTTCGAAAGTTCCAACCTCTTTTTCGTTACAATAGGATCGGAACAAGTTAAAGATCCGAGGGTAGGTAAGAAATAGCAGAAAACAGGATAAAACAAAACATGCCTAAACGAATAAACATGCAAGTTCTTTGGTTTAGTCTATCACTACTCGAGTACGAATAGGAACAATCATCAAATGGTTCGGTGAATTAGAAGTTCCTCAGAGAGATTTTTACAGAAGGATTGCATGACCCGACTGAAGTGCCGTTCCACATTTTGGCATTAGTTATGAATTGTGATTTTGCAATGCCCATCGTTAAATCAAGCAATACAGAACCACACGAACACAGTTTTACTTTATTTTTTCAATCCAGATATTGCGGAACTGAATTTTACAACCTTCGGACTGCAAAGCAATTGCTCCTTTTGTCAACGAACAATTGGTTGCACTGTTCTGCGGCAATCCGTTTACTTTTATTTCAATCGTATTTCCTTTACAAACAATGTCGTAGCTGTTCCATTCGCCTGCTGGCTTTTCGTTTGAAGGATTCACTTTTGGAACAACCGGTTTATCTTTTTCAGTTGATACATATTCCTTTCCACCAATAGTAGCCTTCTCGCCTACGCCATGAACTACAAAATCGCCGACACTTAGGTGTTTAAGGTTAGCCTGATAGTGAGTTACCCAAATTTTGTCAGGACCGGTAACATGCAGCATAATTCCACTGTTTACCTCCTTTTCAGGGTAACGCCATTCGACATGCAGCCGATAATTCGAAAATTCCTTTTTTGTTCTCAGATAGCCTGCAGGAGTTCCAACGGTTTCAATTACACCATCTTTCACATAGAAAAATTTATTCAGATCTACTTTAGGATCATTTACATAGGCGTACCAGCCAGTCAGGTCTTTCCCATTAAAAAGCGACTGCTTCTTCTTTGCAAAACTAACAACAGTCAAAAGCATCATTACTGAAATAAGTATAGTCTTCATTGGTTTTGTTTTTTATTCGGGATAAAAGTATAAAAATTATTTTAATGCATTTTTACATATAAGCTTGGTCGAAGACTCTGACCGGGCGACTTCTTTTCCATGAACCAACAAGATAAATCATTGTCCAGGATTGTATTTTTTAGCCTTCATTTTCTCAAAAAATTCGTTAGCATTTTCCCGTGGCAAGTTGCATTATCCATACAGACTAGCATTAATTAACTGAGAATAAATTGATTGAAATATCGGCTAGTCATTAATAACAAAAGAGTTACAAGATTTAAATCTTATAACTCTTTGACTTTAAGTCGGCTCGCAGGGATTCGAACCCTGGGCCCGCTGATTAAGAGTCAGCTGCTCTACCAACTGAGCTACGAGCCGAATCGGCGACAAAAGTAACAGATTGTTTGTCATTTTCAAAAAAACAGGCCACTAAATCCGGATTTTATTTATCGATGAGAATTTACACAAATAAATTAGGGAAAATCAAAGCCTAAACGGATAAACCATACAATCTGCCAACTAATATTAAATATTAATTGATACCAAAGTCTATTGATTTAACGTTATCGAAATAATACCTTTGTTTGTTAACTTAATGATCGATATGGAGATTTTGAATCACATACCTGAAGGCTTCACCAAATTCATTTTGGTACTGATCTTTTCCTTACTTATAGGTCTGGAACAAAGGCGGCACCACATTAATGAAAGTGAAGATCAGCTTTTTGGTACAGATCGAACATTTACGTTTATCGGCTTGCTTGCCTATGTATTATTTATTGCTGACCAGGTAAACTACATCCCCTTTCTGATTGGATTTGTTTTAATCGGAATTTTACTCGGAATCCAGTACAATCATAAGATCAGTCAAAATGGGAAATATGGACTAACCAGTACCATTCTTGCACTTCTAACTTATTGTATCCCCATCATGGTTTTCACGCAACCGGTTTGGCTGGTCTTGTTGTTTATTGTGGCAATCCTAATTCTTACCGAACTCAAAAGCCATTTCATTACCATAACAAAGAAAGCTTCGGAAGAAGAATTTATTACGCTTGCAAAATTTATAACCTTCAGTGGAGTTATTCTTCCACTTCTTCCTGAAACAAATATTTCAGCACAAATACCTATTTCGCCCTATCATCTTTGGTTATCTATCGTTGTTGTTTCAGGTATATCCTATTGCAGTTATTTACTGAAGAAATTTGTTTTTCCTGATTCAGGAATAATGCTTACAGGCTTATTGGGAGGAATTTACAGCAGTACCGCGACAACAGTTATTCTGGCTCGAAAAGAAAAGCAAGGGTTAGCGGGATCTCAAACAGTCTCGGCCATTATGATTGCCAACGGAATGATGTATCTCCGCATTCTTTTCCTTGCCTTCATCTTTAATGGTCCTGTTGCTAAGCTCCTGACAATTCCTTTTCTGTCCATGTTTTTGGTAAGTTTTATTCTTTCAAAACTAAGTTCGAAAAAGAAATCGAATAGGCTTGCTGATCCTGACTCAGAAAATAACCTGGCATCGACTAAAAATCCATTGGAGTTTAAAACAGCTGCAATTTTCGGTATCCTATTTGTTGTTTTTGCTTTGATCACTGATTTCGTAATGAAGACCTATGGAAGCACCGGAATTACAAGTCTGGCCTACATGGTAGGTATAACCGATATTGATCCATTCTTATTGAACCTTCTTCAGCAAAAAGACGGAATTGGACAAATGACTGTTGTTCTGGCTATAATTAATGCTACGAACAGTAACAACCTGCTAAAAATGATTTATGCGATCTCTTTGGGGAGCATAAATATCAGAAGAAGCTTAATTGTAAATTTTTCGATTCTTATTGGCGCCGGAATGTTGATATCTATAATCTATTACATACTCTAGTATTTCTAAAATATTATGAAAAAATTTAAACACCTACCAACAATCATCGTGTTACTAATTATAGCATTGTCCTTCGGGTGTAATGAAAATGACTTAAATTTTGCAAATGGGAGTACAGGCTCAAGGGCAAACTCAACGATTAAAGCAGAAGCTCCTATTGTTACTCAAGAGGTGAATAACTTCATCAAAGATGCAATGACTGATGTTTATTTATGGTATAATTATTTGCCAACAATTGACACCAAATATGAAACTGACTCAAAGGCGTATTTTGAAAAATTGTTGTATAAAGATGACAAATGGTCCTATATAACCGATAATGTTTCTGAGTGGGAAAATAGCCTAAATGGAATTGAAAAAAGTTACGGTTACTCTTTGACGTTTGGTGGCTTTATTGATGCAAATGGAGCATATACCGGCAATTACTTTGCAATAGTTGAATATGTGTATCCAAATACTCCGGCACAACGTGCGGGGCTCGAACGCGGAAGCATAATTACCCAGGTAAACGGAAGTAACATTACTAAAGACAATTACACCGACCTGCTGAGTGGTGAAAATGTTTCGGTTACCAAGGGAGAACTAACCACTTCAGGGATCAAAAATTCGGGTACTCTTTCCATGACTGCCGAAGTGCTAAATTTAGATCCGGTTATTATGTATAAAGTCATCGAAAAAGATGGCCACAAGATCGGCTATTTATTTTATGCTCAATTTATTTCTAATTTCAATGGAAGTTTGCAAACTGCATTAGACTATTTTAGGACAAACCAAATAACAGATTTAGTAGTTGATATGCGCTATAATCCCGGTGGACAAATCTCAGCTGCTCAATACCTTTGCAGTTCAATTGCTCCACTTGGCAATGTTACCGGATCAAAAACGCTGGTAACTTTCCAATGGAATGATAAGTACCAGGAATATTGGGTGGCAAATAAAGTAACCGATCAAACAACCGTCACTTTTGATAATTCGGTTCCTGTAAAACTTGGATTGAGCAAGGTAACTATTCTGACCGGACCAGGAACCGCTAGTGCAGCTGAATTAACCATTACAGGTCTAAAACCATACATGAACGTGACAATGGTTGGCGACACAACTTATGGAAAATATACCGCTTCAATCACCTTAAAACCTGAAGATTTTTACACCAACGCTTCGGAATATGCCGATTTTAAAAATTGGGGATTACAGCCTATTGTGTTAAGATATGCAAACTCTGAAGGTGTTACCAATTTTGTGAATGGTTTTGCTCCGGATGATTTGGTTTACGATGAATTGTTGCCAGCCCAGCCTTTGGGAGATTTATCAGAACCGCTACTCAAAAAAGCTGTCGAAAACATTACCGGCGTTCCAATATTAGCGCTTAAAAGCGCCTTGCCAAAGTTTAAACTGAAAGAGTTTGACCGTGGATTCTCAAAATTTGATCCCATAAAGCGCAATATGCCAATTGACTTCAAAAAGGATTTTCTAAAACAATAAGGTAAATAGAAATTATTTGCCTTATTTAGTAGTTGAATAGCTTATGCTCAATTCAACTAACTTATTCTAATGAAAACGATTTCTCGCTTGCTTTGTGTTATCGTTATATCTTTTCTTAGCACAGCTGCATATTCTCAGGTTTCCGGAATCAGTTCTTCTAACCTACCCCTTATCGTTATTAACACCAAAGGGAACACAATAATTGATGCGTCCAAGATTCCTGCAACCATGAAGATCATATACAATGGTGTCGGTCAAGCCAATCGGCCAACAGATGTTGGGAATATTTACAGCGGAGATATTGGGATAGAAATCCGGGGAACTTACTCAGCCACACTTCCTCAGAAACCGTACGGCTTTGAAACCAGAGGTTTAAATGGAGCCAACCTTAACGTTTCGCTTTTGGGAATGCCTGCCGAAAACGACTGGATTTTACTTGCAAATTACAACGATAAAACATTTATGCGCAACTCTCTTGCCTACGAATTGTCAAGAAAAATGGGGCATTATGCCGCACGCACCAGATTGGTTGAAGTAATTATTGAAAACTACTACAAGAACTATGAGGGCGTATACCTTCTGATGGAAAAAATCAAACAAGATAAAGGCCGGGTTAACATTGCCAAATTAACCAATCTTGATATTTCAGGTGATGATGTTACCGGCGGTTATATTTTTAAGATTGATTATTTCAACCAAAGCAATAGTTGGCAAAGCAACTACCGCCCCATTGATCATCCTGAAAAAGCTGTATATTATGTATTCCATGACCCGGATGTAAATGAATTGTTCTGGCTACAGGAAGAGTATCTGAAAACCGCGGTTAATTCATTCGAATCAGTTTTGTATGGTTCTAATTTTAAAGATTCAGAAAAAGGATACCCAGCATGGATTGATGTGAATTCGTTTATTGACTATTTCATTATCAACGAAGTAGCACGAAATGTCGATGGGTTTAAAAAGAGTGTTTATTTTTTCAAGGACAAAGACAGTAAAGGTGGCAAAATTAATGCCGGACCAGTTTGGGATTTCGACTGGGCGTGGAAAAACATTTGGGATTGTTCCACATTTCAGGCAACTGACGGATCAGGCTGGAGTCATCGAATTAACGATTGCCTCAACACTCCACCTTATTCAAACGGATGGATAATTCGATTACTGCAGGATGAGAATTTTGCCAATGCCTTGAATAAACGATATTTTGAACTGCGAAAATCCTACCTGAGTTTTGAATACCTGAACTCATATATTGATTCAGTTCAAAATCTTGTCAATGAAGCGCAAGTTCGACATTATACCAAATGGCCAATTTTGAGCTCTAATGTTGGCGCTCCTGAAGTTGATTTTAGGCCAACAACCTATGCTGGAGAAGTAAATAAATTTAAAAATTGGATACAAACCCGACTAACCTGGCTGGATGGCCATATGTTGGGTCAATCGATAACCGGTGTCGACAAATTTGAAACAGCCTTTAGTTATCGCATCTTTCCAAATCCTGCTAAAGATTTGGTTTACCTGGAATCCTCCTCAGAAATTATTAGTCTTGATATTTTCAACAGCAATGGGAAATGTATACTTAATAAAACTGGATTGTCTGCTTTCTCAACAAAATTGGATGTTTCTGGATTCTCTCCTGGAATCTATGTGGTGCACCTTAAAACCAAGGGAAATCAAATCATAAATTCTAAATTAGTTATCAGGTAAATCTGCAATTTTGTTTTTACTTGCGATTATTTTTAATGAATGTCCGGTATTAATCCTAAACTGAAAATGGTTCTTGCTGGTGGCGACTGGCCTTGGCCGGTGAGCCGAAAAACAAGTGAAGGCGGCATTAAAAAATCTTTTCTGTTTGAGCCGTCAGGCGAGTTTAAAAGATTTTAGCCGTCGAACGTTAGTTTTTCGAGCGAAGCGGGCACAGCCTTGACTTTTTTTGATTCCTTTTTTGTGTCAAGACAAAAAAGGAATTGGGGGTAAGGGGCAAAGCCCCTCCGATTAAAACAATTAGGTAAGTAACCGGATATTCATATTATTTTTTGGTTTTACATAGGCTCTTGATGCACAAATTGCTAAATTTAAGCCATTAACCACAAACCTGATGATCATGAAAAAACTACACCTGTTCGTTTTATGCGTCTTGACTTCATTTATCGTGAATGCACAAGAACTTCCTTTCAGAATGGAAGAATTAACGGCTCCGGATTACATCAAAGCTGTTGAAAAATCATCCAAAACATGTATCCTGCCTATTGGCGTTTTTGAAAAGCACGGACCACATCTTCCGTTGGGAACCGATCTTTATACTGCCCGCGAATTCGCCATTCGTGCAGCCGAAAAGGAATATACAGTTGTATTTCCATGGTACTATTTCAGCCAGATAAATGAGGCTAAACATCAGCCCGGAACCATTGCCTACAGCCCGGAACTGATTTGGAAAGTCCTTCAGGAAACATTGAATGAATTGGCCCGAAATGGCTTCGAAAAAATAATCATCGTAAACGGACATGGTGGGAACAACGCTTTCCTGAATTTCTTCGGAATGGCCCAATTATCAGAACGACGCAATTATAGCTTATATTGGTTTCAGCCAAGTGACGATCTTGAAGTTGTGAAAAAAGCTGAAGAACTGACACAGCACGACCCATATAATCAACATGCCGGCAACGAAGAATCTTCGGTAATGAAAGCTTTAGAACCTGAGTTTGTTCATTTGGACCGTGCCGGACAACAATCCGGAATTGATCAGGACCGGCTGAAGAATCTCCCGAATGTATATACCGGAATATGGTGGTATGCTAAATTTCCGAACCATTATGGGGGCATTGGCACAAAAGCAAACGCAGAAGCTGGCGAATTGCTGATTAACTCGACAGTTACCCAATTGGTAAAAATGATTCAGGCAGTTAAAAAGGATGAAATGGTCCCTGCACTTCAAAAACAGTTCTTCGACGAATCGGAAAATCCGTTGAAAACCAAGCAATAGAAATTAGTTTTTGGATGATATTCTTCGGTAAAAGTATCGTGCGCCAAATGAAATTGAAAAGAAAAGCATAAAAACTGCAATTCCAAGCAACAACTCAATGGACAAAATTAACCAACCTGATTGCGTTGATTTGAACTGAACGGACAATTCATTACTGGCAATCAGGATTAAACTGAATATCAGTTCTGAAATAATCATTCCGGCGACAAAGCCAAAGTACCTTTTTAAAATAGAAGGTAGCTTAACCTTTTTCGCCGGAATTAGTACTCCTGAAAACAAGATGGCAGCAATAATGAGCGGGAAATAGCACAGATAGAATGCACCGGTTCGCGCGATCCAAATTACCGGGATCATAAAAAGTAATCCTGCGGCAACATAAAACAACGGCTTCGAAAACCAGTTGAGATAGTTCATCATCAGAAAATTTTAATTCAGCAATTTATAAAAAGAAAATAGCAACACCCCCAACAGTAATCACAGCGCCAAGTATTTCTTTCCAGTTCACCTTTTCGTGAAACAAAACAATTGCCGGAGGAATTATGAGTACTGGAACTATTGACATAATGCTCGCAGCAATTCCAGACTGAGTGTGCTGAATGGCAATTAAGGAAAAAGAAACACCCAAAAATGGCCCAAAAAACGAGCCCAGTGCAATTCGATTCATGGCTGGTTTATGCCGAATAGCTTTCCAAACATTACCATACCGTTTGGTAACCAGAATTATAATGGCAAAACCAATCATTCCGGTAATAACCCGAATGTGTGAAGCAGCAAAGGCATCGTAGTCACCCATTCCCTTTTTACTCAAAACCAAACCAACGCCCTGCCCAACGGCACCACCAAATGCAAGTAAAATTCCTTTAAAGCTATAGTTGGTGGTAATCTTTCGTTTTTTAGTCAAATCAGCGTCTTGCTTTTCACGTTTCAGAATAACAATGGATATACCAGCCAGAGTGACAAACATTCCAAACCAGTTCATGGGGCTAAGCACTTCGCCAAGAATCAACCAGCCCGAAAATGCCGCAATCGGAGGAGCCAAAGCCATAATAAGCATCGAAATTCGTGCACCAATAATTACATAGGCCTGAAAGAGGAACAAATCGCCAAATACAAATCCGACTATCCCCGAAAGCGCCAGCCATGCCCAACGTTCGGTGCCGGCATCGAAGGGTAAAATCATTCCTCTCCTGAAATAATTCAGGACACAGTATACAGTAAAAGCAAGTACCAAACGAATTAAGTTAACCGATAACGAGCCAACTTTCTTCCCTGCCGACTCAAACGACAGACTGGTAACCATCCAGAAAACGGCTGTCAACAGTGCGGCGATTTCGCCAAAATAATGTCCCATTCTTTGGAGTAAAATGAACGGCGAAGATAATGAAAGAAGTGTCTAATGTGAACCAGAGTGCCTGGAGTTGGGAGTAAAACTTTAGGCACTCCAAACTCCAGGCACTTCAAACTTATATTGCTATTTCAAAAGTTCCGCAATTTTTTCCCGAAGTTTTTCTTCCCGAAGGTTCCGGCCGATAATTTTACCGGTTTTATCGACCAATAAATTTGAAGGTATTGAGTTTACCGAATACAAAGCGGCGGCTTCGTTTTTCCATCCTTTTAAATCCGAAACATGGGGCCAGGTAAGTTGATCGTCAGCAATAGCTTTTTCCCATTTAGTTTTATCGGCATCCAACGATACGCCGAAAACACCAAATCCTTTAGCCTTGTAACTATTAAAAGTACTAACTACATTGGGGTTTTCGCGCCGGCAAGGGCCACACCACGATGCCCAGAAATCAACCAGAGTATATTCATTCTTCGAATAAATATCGCTCAGTTTTACAGGATTTCCAGTGGCATCGTTCATCGTAAAATCCGGGGCAATTTGTCCAACCGCAACCAATTTAAGCTTGGCAACACGGTCTTTTAATGAAAGAACTGTCGGGACAGAATCAAGTTTGGCATCCAAGCCAGATAAAAAACCGTCCAAAACATCTGCTTCCATGTCGTAATATACGCGTCCCAACAAATAGGGCGAAACATACGATGCCGGATTAGCTTTGATGTAATCCTTTTGCATATCATCAAATTCAGTTGAAGCTTTATCTGCTAAAGTCATTAAACTATCAGCTTTAACCTTTTCCCCATTTTTAGATGCTTCTTTAGAAAGTTTATAGAAATCATTCCCTTGTTTGTCGAGCACATCCAATTTATCCTGAAGAGCCTGAAGTTCATCCTGAACTTTTGAACCAGTCACTTTTGCATTCATCAACGAATCGGCGGAACCGTCAATCGAAATCAAAGCATTGTCAATAAAAAAAGGCAGTTTCTCTTTCTTTGAACTCAAACCCAGATAATAGATTTCTGGATTTTTAACAACTCCTTTAAAAACACCTTCTCCGGAAACTAAATCGACAGAATCAAGTTTTACCCAATCTCCTTTTACGCGTTGGCTCAGGTAAGCTTTCCCTTCGGCCGAAGCAAGTTTTACTTTTACTTCATAGGAAGGTTTTGGAGTACAGGAAATAATTCCTAATAGTAAAGCAATCAGCAAAGCATTTCTCATGATAAACATATTTTTAAATAATTGTAAGTACAACAAGCGTTTGCAAATTAAGAGAATTATACGAATGATTAATAACATTTACCAATAAAAAAACCGGGACATCATCCCGGTTCTTTCATTTCAATCAAAACATTGAAATATTTAGTTTATTTACTTTCGTATCCTTCTAAATGCACACTTCCTACCGAACGGCCTGAAGGATCGGCATTATTCTTGAAACTGGCATCCCATTCCAAGGCAATTGGAGTGCTGCAAGCAATTGAAGGTACCGAAGGCACACAGCTGGCTGCCGAATCGGAAGGAAAATGTTCAGTAAATATTGAACGATAGAAATACTCTTCCTTCGACATTGGGGTATTTATAGGGAAACGGAATTTAGCAGTATTCATCATTTCATCGGTTACTTTCTCGGCAACCATGGCTTTTAGTGAGTCAATCCAGTTGTAACCCACTCCGTCAGAGAATTGCTCTTTCTGGCGCCAAACAACACTCTCGGGCAAATAATCTTCAAAAGCTTTACGGATGACCCATTTTTCCATCCGGCCATTTTTAGCCATTTTTTCTTCCGGATTAATGCGCATGGCCACATCCAAAAATTCTTTATCGAGGAACGGTACACGACCTTCGACTCCCCATGCAGCCAATGATTTGTTGGCACGCAAACAATCGTACAAATGCAATTTGCTCAATTTACGAACTGTTTCTTCGTGGAATGCCTGTGCATTTGGCGCTTTATGAAAGTAGAGGTAACCACCAAAAACTTCGTCAGCACCTTCTCCTGAAAGCACCATTTTTACGCCCATCGACTTAATGACGCGTGAAAGAAGGTACATTGGAGTAGATGCGCGAACAGTTGTCACATCGTAAGTTTCGAGGTGATAAATCACGTCACGAATAGCATCCAAACCTTCCTGAACAGTAAAATGAATCTGGTGATGAATAGTTCCGATATGGTCGGCTACTTTTTGAGCAGCAGCTAAATCGGGAGAACCAACCAATCCAACAGCAAACGAATGTAGCTGGGGCCAGTAAGCGGTTTCCGAACCTTGCGACTCGATGCGGTAAGCCGCATATTTTTTGGCAATAGCTGAAATAACCGAGGAATCAAGTCCTCCGGAAAGCAAAACGCCATAAGGAACATCGGACATTAACTGACGATGAACTGCATTTTCGAGCGCTGTACGCAACTCGTCAATATCAAAACCATTGTCTTTCACAGTATCGTAGGAGGTCCATTCACGCTCATACCAAGTTTTCACTTCGCCATCAGGACTATACAGATATTTACCCGGCAAAAACTCTTCAATGATACTGCAATATCCTTCCAGTGCTTTCAATTCAGATGCTACATAATAATTTCCAGATTTATCCCATCCCTGATACATCGGAATAATGCCAATATGATCACGTGCTACCAGGTAGACGTCCTTTTCCATATCGTATAAACAAAAAGCGAAAATACCATTCAGGTCTTCCAAAAAGTTCGGACCTTTTTCGCGATACAAAGCCAGAATCACTTCACAGTCGGAATGAGTCAAAAACTCATACGAGTCCGCGAGTCGTTCCCTAATTTCAAGGTGATTATATATTTCGCCATTCACGGCCAATACTAATTTACCATCTTTACTGTACAAGGGTTGCTGACCTGATTCCGGGTCAACGATCGACAAACGTTCATGAGAAAGAATTGCCTTGTCACATGAAAAAATACCTGACCAATCCGGACCACGATGACGAATTTTCTTTGACATCTTTAAAACCTGAGGACGCAACTCCTGGGCTGGTACCTTCAAATCAAATACACCTACAAATCCACACATAATATTATCTGTTTAAATATATTCCAATAAAATAAATTGAGTGTTCAAAAATATACATTTTGATTATATATTGAAAGCTTTCGTGACATTTTTCTTATTTATATAACATTTACTGTCAAATAAGTCAAATATCAATCCATTTTAAGCACCCTTCAATTTTCATTTTCAGATAATACTCCCTCCAGAATAGTGCAAACAATCAAAATAAATACAAATTTCGGGTTCACCCCCTTACACAGAATCAACTACAAATGAAAAAACAAGCATATTTTCAAGAAGCACCTCAAATCCTGAAATTACCCTAAAAGACGTATAAAAAAGAAAAAGGTAGCCAAAATTGACTACCTCCTGACATATTTCTATTAAAAAACTACCTATACGTTAAATCTGAAATGCATAATATCGCCATCCTGAACCACATATTCTTTCCCTTCAACGCCCATTTTTCCAGCTTCCTTGCAAGCTTGTTCCGATCCCAAAGTAATAAAATCGTTGTATTTTATTACTTCAGCACGAATAAATCCTTTTTCAAAATCGGTATGAATGACTCCTGCGGCCTGAGGTGCTTTAAATCCACGTTTGTATGTCCATGCTCTTACTTCTTTCACTCCAACTGTGAAATAAGTTTCGAGCTGCAATTGCCGGTATGCACTCTTAATCAACTTATTAACACCCGATTCGTCTAACCCAAGATCTTCCAAAAACATCTGACGTTCGTCATAACTTTCCAATTCAGCGATGTCGGCTTCTGTAGCTGCAGCAATCATCAACATTTCTGCTTTTTCGTTTTTGATGGCCTCTTTAACCGCATCAACATATTTGTTTCCTGAAATTACAGCAGCTTCATCAACATTACACACATAAAGAATTGGTTTGTTGGTAAGTAACTGGAAATCCTTAGCCAATTTTTGGTCAGCTTCATCAATTTCAACAGTTCGGGCCGATTTTCCTTCATTCAGAGCATCACGATACATTAACAATAATTTCAACATTCGCTTAGCCTCCGGATCGTTACCTGTTTTTGCCTGTTTTTCAACTTTAGCAATACGGCTATCAACAGTTTCCAAATCTTTCAACTGCAACTCAATGTCGATTGTCTCCTTGTCCCTCACAGGATCAATTGTATTATCAACATGAGTAATATTTTCGTTTTCGAAACAGCGCAACACATGAATAATGGCATCAGTTTCCCGAATATTGCCCAAAAATTTGTTCCCAAGACCTTCGCCCTTGCTGGCTCCACGAACCAGACCGGCAATGTCAACAATCTCAACCGTTGTAGGCACAATGCGTTCCGGATGAACCAGACCAGCCAAAACATTTAATCGCTCGTCGGGAACAGTAATTACTCCCAGATTGGGTTCAATGGTGCAAAACGGGAAGTTTGCAGATTGCGCCTTCGCGTTCGACAAACAATTAAAAAGAGTCGATTTTCCGACATTTGGTAGTCCTACTATCCCACACTGTAAAGCCATGCGTTCTTATTTTTTTTTAATTTTCGGTGCAAAGATAATCGATTCATCAAACTATGAAGCAATTAAAGTTCATACTTAATATTTAGAGCACATTTACCAAGATTAATGTGCGGTTTATTACTTTTGCAATAAAGCTAAATTATCATGATACTAAATTCAATTTCTGTAGATTGTGTAATTTTTGGGTTCGACAAATCCGGATTAAAAGTTTTACTCAATCAGATTGACAGAGAAGCCCTGCAAAATGCGTTACCTAAACAGGCAAGCTCCGATCAGATCAAACAAATTTATGAAAAGCACCCTGTTTTAACCCAAGATAACTATTGGAGTCTATTTGGCGAGCACGTACCCGAGCAACAGGACCTGGATGAGTTTGCCAAAGATCTGTTGTTTCAGGCCACTGGGCTAAACGATGTTTATCTTCAACAGATTAATGCCTTTGGGTCGCTAGACAGGGTTCCATATACCCGTGTAATTACCATCGGGTATTACGCCTTAATTAACCCCGATTACTACAGCTTACGACAATCAAATCTGGCAAAGTCGTTGCAGTGGTTCAACCTGAATGAATTACCTACACTTTGTTTCGACCACGAAATAATTATTCAACAGGCACTTAATAAATTGAGACAAGAAGTGATGTACCATCCGGTAGGATTCCATCTTTTATCCGAAAAATTTACGCTCACCGAAATACAATCGCTCTACGAAGTTATCCTGAATAAAAAGATGGATACCCGAAATTTCAGGAAGAAATTGGCCAAAATGGAATTATTAATTGACTCTGGAGAGAAACAGCAGAATGTTGCTCATCGCGCGGCCAAATTATACCAATTCGACATTCAGGTTTACGAAAAGCTGAAAATGGAAGGATTAAACTTCAGGATTGAATAATGGAAAAAGAAAAAGTCATTAGAAAAATCGCTATCCCTTCCTCAATGACAAATGACCGTTCAAATTAAACCATTTCTCCGTATTCATGTCTGAATAGCAACCATCGATTCAATTATGACCAATGACCAGCAAATACTGGACTGCCTGAAAGACTCTTCTTCCAAGGAACTTGCTTTCAGGCATCTGATTTCCAAATATAAGGAAAGGTTGTACTGGCACATTCGGAAAATAGTACTGAATCATGACGACACTGACGACGTCTTGCAAAATACATTCATTAAAATCTGGAATGGGCTCGACTCGTTCAGAGCCGAATCGAGTTTGTTTACCTGGCTCTATCGAATTGCAACCAACGAATCGATTACTTTTCTGAATCAGCGGAAACGAAAAATGATGTCGAGCCTGACCGATGAAAACGAGTATCTGGTAAACAACCTCGAAAGCGACACCTATTTTGATGGCGATCAGTGGCAGATGTTGCTGCAAAAAGCAATTGCCATTTTACCGGATAAACAAAGAATTGTATTCAACATGAAATATTTTGATGAAATTAAATACGAAGAAATGTCGGAAATCTTGGAGACATCGGTTGGCGCCTTGAAAGCCTCGTACCACCATGCTGTTAAGAAAGTGGAAGAGTACGTTAAATCGCATGAAACGAGATTCGAGCCTTAATAAAATATAAATTTTAATGTGCATTCGATAAAATAAAAAGCTGAAACATTAAACCATTTGAATTTAAAGTTGTCAAAGCCATATATTTGAAAATCATGTACAAAGAAGAAGAAAATAGTAAGCCAGAATTCATGAAAAGGCCAGGAACAAATCCATTCCGAACCCCAGATGGTTATTTCGATTCCATTGAAGATCGGATTATCAGGGAAATCCAGCTTACGGAGAAGAAGAAACCGAATTCATCCGTAATTTTCCGAATTCTAAAACCTGCTTTTGGAATAGCCGCAAGCCTTACTTTGGTATATTTTTTAGCGACTTACCCGTTTACAAATAAGGTTAATACAAAAGTATCATCAGCTTATTCAGCTCCAATAAAAGCCGATTCGTCGCTTAACTTTTTATTAATCGATGAAAGCACTTTAGTAAACGCCATTTTCTCAGATGAAAAAAGCCCGGTAGCCGATATTAATCCCGATGAAATGCTTGCATATCTTTCGTCAGGGTTAAATGAAGTTGAAATTTATTCTGAAATACAAAATTAATATATCATGAAGAAGCTGTTATTACTTAGCATTTTATCGATTTTCTCAATTACAATTCTGATTGCTCAGGAAAAAACCGGTCCAACAACCGAGATGTTTGAAAAGATTAAAGCTGAAAAAATATCCTTTTTCACTGAAAAACTAAGTCTGACACCGTCAGAAGCACAAGCATTCTGGCCTGTTTACAACGAATTTGAAAAGAAAAGATTCGACATACAGAGGCAAATTCATGAATTCGAACACATACCCGAAGATAAGGTAAACAGCCTATCCGATTCTGAAATCGACCAAATAACAAACAATTATGTCAGCTCGTTCGAAAAAGAAGCAATGCTTCTGAAGGAATACAATAAACAATTTCTGAAAGTATTACCAAAGAAAAAAGTCCTGATGATGTACCGAACCGAAAATCAATTCAGAGGACATCTGATCAGGGAATATAAGCGGGGTCAAAAAAAGGATTAAATAAAAAAGGCTGGGATTCCAGCCTTTTTTGTTTAAAGTCGATAACTACCATTTTCAAGAAACTCTATGGTTTTGTTAATTCCAACATACATCAACGTATCTTCGTCAACAAATGAAACGTGCTTCCGGTAATCGGCCCAAAAATGTTCCAGGTAATCTGAAGTTCGGGCTGACCTCCTGAATTCCATTGCCTGTGCAGCATTGTAAAGTTCTATGGCCAGAATACTGTAAACATTTGTAGCTACTTTCAATGCTTTCGTTGCAGCATTACCACCCATACTTACATGATCTTCCTGCTCGTTCGACGATGGAATCGAATCAACCGAAGCGGGTGTACTAAGCTGTTTGTTTAGACTGACAATTGAAGCTGCAGCATATTGTGGGATCATGAATCCGGAGTTTAATCCGGGATTAGCAACCAAAAACTCCGGAAGTTGCCGATCTCCCGAAATTAAACGGTACGTGCGACGTTCGGAGATACTTCCGATTTCAGAAAGAGCAATGGCCAAAAAATCGAGCGACAAAGCCAAAGGTTCGCCGTGGAAATTTCCTCCGGAAATGATCAGGTCGTCATCTGGGAAAACTGTTGGATTATCGGTCACCGAATTGATTTCAATCTCAACAACTCCGGCAACATATGCAACCGCATCTTTAACTGCACCGTGAACCTGAGGAATACACCGAAACGAATACGGATCCTGAACATGCGCTTTTTCCCGGTGAATCAACTCACTTCCTTCCAATAACTTCCTGAAGTTCTCAGCAGTTTTTATCTGTCCTGAATGTGGCCTAATTTCCTGAACCTGCGCCATAAAAGGTTCAATCAACCCATCGAAACTATCGAGCGACAAAGCGCCAATAATATCAGCATAATCCAACAAACGGAATGCTTTCAGCAATGTAAACACGGCATGGGCACTCATAAATTGGGTTCCGTTCAATAAGGCCAATCCTTCTTTGGCTTGCAGTTGAATAGGCTCCCACCCCATTTCAACCAGTACTTCCGAGGCCGGTTTAAGAATTCCCTGATGATAAACTTCGCCCATCCCAATTAATGGCAAGAAAAGTTTGGCCAACGGAGCCAAATCGCCACTTGCGCCTAAAGAACCCTGTTCGCACACAACTGGCAAAATATTGTAGTTATACAAATCCAGAATTCGCTGAACGGTGGCCAACTGAACAGCTGAATTTCCTCGCGACAAAGCATGAGCCTTAAGCAAAAGCATGAGCCGAACCACATCCGAAGGAATTTCAGGCCCGAGGTTGCAGGCATGCGAAATAACCAGATTTTTCTGTAATTTACTCAAGTCTTCTTTGGACACTTCAATATTGCACAGTGCCCCAAAACCTGTGTTGATTCCATACAAAGGGCCTTCTGTTTCACTAATCTTGCGGTCGAGATAGGCTTTACTTTTCTGAATCAACGCAATAGATTCATCAGAGATTGCCAGCATTTTGTTGCGTTCCAGAATCTCTTCTATGATTGGGTAAGTTAACCTTTCGGGTGATATGTAATGAATTTCTCTTTCCATGAGATCTTTATTTTTGAATGAAAATGAAGTATTTTGAATATTCAAATTAAGCGACTGCTTGATGAAAAGAGAAATTCAGGGACAACGAATGTCGCCCCCTATAATTTTTGATAACCGATATTCTTTTTGAAGAAGAACCATCTCCTGAATTTTTCAGGAAGTAAGTTAAATGAATTTTATGCGGATAGGATTTTTATCAGTTCCTGAGCTGTAACCAACTGTTGTTCGCCCGAGAGCATGTTCTTCAGATTGATTTTACCTTGCGCCATCTCGTTTTCGCCGACAATGGCCACAAATGGAATTTTCTTGTTGTTTGCCCAGGTCATTTGCTTGCCCATTTTGCTTTTATCAGGAAAGATTTCGGCATTGATTCCTGCCTTACGAACGGCAGCCAAAACGGGCAAACAGAAGGCTTCTTCGGCAGCACCAAAATTCACGAACATCAATTTAGTCGAATCGGCGGTTGCTGCCGGAAACAATTCCAACTGGGTCAGCACATCGTAAATACGGTCGGCACCAAACGATATGCCAACACCCGAAACGTTGGGCATCCCGAAGATTCCGGTTAAATCGTCGTAGCGACCGCCACCACAAATGCTGCCCATGGCCACATCTTTGGCTTTTACCTCGAAAATGGCGCCTGTATAGTAATTCAATCCGCGGGCTAAAGTCAAATCTAATTCAACTTCGGTGGTCAATTCCAACGTATCCAGATAAGCAAATAAGGTACGTACTTCGGCAATTCCCTTTGCACCAATTCCGGATTGACCGATAGCCAATTCCAACTGATTTAATTTTTCGGAAACCGAACCCGACAAATGCAGAATCGGTTGAAGCTTATCAACTGCATCTTGAGGAATACCTTTTTCAAGTAATTCTTCATTCACTTTTTCAAGACCAATTTTGTCGAGTTTATCAATGGCAACGGTAATGTCAACAATCCGGTCTTTCTCTCCGATAGTTTCAGCTATTCCGGCCAATATTTTCCGGTTATTAATTTTAACGACGGTATTAATTTTCAGTTTAGAGAAAACCTGATCGACTATCTGCACCAGTTCCATTTCGTTGAGCAACGAATCGCTGCCCACAATATCCACATCGCACTGGTAAAACTCGCGATAACGGCCCTTCTGCGGACGATCGGCTCGCCAAACTGGTTGGATCTGGTAGCGTTTAAACGGGAATGAAATATCGTTGCGATACTGCACCACAAAACGGGCGAAAGGCACTGTCAGGTCGTAGCGCAAACCTTTTTCAGAGATTTTGTTGGTCAGGCGGATGCTGTTTCGTTCCAACAATTCCTGATCAGATGGAGCAGCAGCGAAATCGCCTGAGTTCAGAATTTTAAACAGCAATTTATCGCCTTCTTCGCCGTATTTCCCCATCAAAGTCGACAGATTCTCCATGGCCGGAGTTTCAATGGGTTGAAACCCGTACAGTCGGAAAATACTCTTGATGGTATCGAAAATATAGTTCCGGTTGGTCATTTCAGCCGGAGAAAAATCGCGGGTTCCCTTTGGGATTGAAGGTTTTTGTGCCATGTCTATTTATTTCTGAAGGCGCAAAATTAAGGAATTTCGACACAAACCCACAACGGAATTCTTTTTTATCGGTTATAATATTGATTGGTTAAATTTTTAAGGTATTCCTCACAGCCCGAATCACCTTCTTTTGGTGCCCAACTTGCAAAATTCTTATCATTCATGGGTAAATACGGACCATCTTTCACTTCATAAACGACAGATCCAGATTCGAGGGCGAATAAAGAATGCCACGCTCCAACCGGGATTTCAACTGCATAGTTTCCCTTGTCCCGATCGAGTAAGACAAAATCAGTCGGAGTTCCTGAATTATCAAAGAATACTACGACCAAACTTCCGCGCAGTACGATAAAAACTTCGCGCTTATCCGGATTTTCATGTTTATGTGGCTGAATGTAGGTTCCCGGCTCAAAAGCATTTAGCATCCGATTTATCGGATCGGCCAAATCGTCGTGAAAGTTGTGATTCAGCCGCTTTCGCATTGAGTTTACTGCCTTTTGGCTCAACTCGTTGAGTAATTGCGGAGAAACTATTTTTAGCATGGCTTATGTACTTTTATTGCAATTTCGCCTTTCTATTCGTTCTTTTTTGAAAGCGAAACCTTCTTTTTATCCTCAGGCAAATAGTTTTCACTGGTAACAACCTTCTTTCCTGATTTGATTTCAAGTTGTTTTCTGGCATCTCCGGCAATCTCTCCTCCTGCTTTTGCTGCCCGTTTATTTTGCTCAAATCCCTGAGTGTCGGTGTTCACAGCTATTTCTTTAGTTGAAGCTTCGCCTAACATGGAGAAAATCAGTTCCAGATCGGTCATGTGATCCCGTAAGTTTTGACTTTTCAAGCCTTTTACCTCTTTGTACTCCGAAGGTGTCAATCCAAAAGTTGCCTTCGAAATTTCAGCCGTTAGAATAGCATATTCTATTTTCTCTTTAACTCCCCGATTTTTCCATTCCTCGGTCAATTCTTCCCGAATGGCAATGCTGCGCATTCGTTTTTCAATCCAATCGTCCGAATATCCTTTTAGTTTATACAATTCTCTTGTTCGCTGGGTAGCCAATTCCGGATTTTCAATCTCATCCAAACGGTCGGAACCAACCTGAGCCAGCCATTGCTTAAATGGCTCTGCCTTTGGAGAAGGAATGGATTGTATGATCCGCAATAGGCCTCTTGAATCGGCAGCCTGCACTTTTCTCCTTTTGCCGTCAGCGGCTTGCATTTCAACTGGGGTACAAATTGTACCCCAGTTGCTTTTAAGCGACTCATCACGGCTCAAAATTCTTTTTATATACTGCTTTACATCTGCGCTCTCTGTTAGAACTTCTACTACATCCTGAACAGAGAAATACCATTTCTGGTCGGTTTCATTCCAAACCGACCGTATTTGCTTGCTTTCAAAAAGTTTAATGTTGGTCATAATTTTGATTTTTCTAACCCAAAATGCTTTGCAATGCCAGATGTAGTTTGATATGCGAGGATCACATATCCGCTGTATAGAGGTGCAGGATGCAGATTACAAATCTGTACCCGCAGGTTTTTGGCTGTCTGCATATTAGCTGCGAGGCTTAATCCATTTTTAAATAGAGTTCCAGTATATGCCAAACAATAAAAAATATCATCCCCAAAAAGAAAAACCAATATTGCCTCTTTCTATATTTATTTGCAATACTTCCTCCCTTATCCATTTCCTTCATAAGAACATCCACTCCGATCTTTATTTTTTGAATATCAGTTCCAGAAATTGGATTATTTCCATTAATAACTTCAATGTAGTTATTATTTACCCGAAGTAAAGAAAGCATAATTTCAACAAATTTAAAACCATAAATGATACTTATGGACCAAGAAAATACAGATAATCCGATTGGTATCAAGCTTAATGACAATTTTCTATTAAGTGTTATATGAATTGAAAATCCTATTGCAGAAACACATAACGCGATTATATAATAAATATATTTTTCTTGACTATTCCTGTAATGTCTCTGTATTTCTATTTGCTCTTCCATCTTAAGGGGTTAAACTTTTCTACCTCGCAGCTAACGATTTTATACACGTCAATTTCAGGCGTCATGAATTTACTCTTACTAAAATATCAAACCAACTTACTCATCTTTCCAAATTTAACCCATTCCCCGAACTATTCAAATCCACTTTACAAAAAGTTACAAACAATTTCATCACGATAAATCCCTGAAAATGAAAAGTCCGAAATGATCATTACTCACTTCGGACTTCGGTCTTCCGGCTTTCTAGTCTTTTACCAGTTTTTTATATTTCACCCGATGTGGATTCGCATCACCCATTCGTTTCTTCCGATTCTCTTCATAATCGGTAAATCCACCTTCGAAGAATACCACTTTCGAATCGCCTTCGAATGCCAGAATATGAGTAGCGATGCGGTCGAGGAACCAGCGGTCGTGCGAAATAACTACGGCGCAACCTGCAAAATTATCCAAGCCTTCTTCCAATGCACGCAGTGTATTGATATCAATATCATTGGTAGGCTCGTCGAGCAACAATACATTTCCTTCTTCTTTCAACGCCAAAGCAAGGTGCAGCCTATTCTTCTCTCCACCTGAAAGATATCCACATTTCTTTTCCTGATCGGCACCACCAAAATTAAACCTTGAAACATAAGCACGGGCATTCAATTGTTTCCCGCCAACCGAAATCAAGTCGCTGCCACCAGTTATTACCTGGTAAACTGTTTTCTCTGGATCGATTGCTTTATGAGTCTGATCAACGTATGCCAATTTTACGGTTTCGCCCACATCGAAAGTACCTTTATCAGCGTGTTCCAGTCCCATAATCAGTTTAAACAGCGTTGTTTTACCAGCGCCATTTGGCCCAATAACTCCCACAATTCCGTTTGGTGGAAGCACAAAATTCAGGTCTTCGAACAACAAACGATCACCATAACCTTTGGCAACAGATTCAGCTGAAATTACCTTTTCGCCCAAACGTGGTCCGTTGGGAATAAAGATTTCGAGTTTCTCTTCCTTCTGTTTTACATCTTCATTAACCATCCGATCGTAAGCTCCCATACGTGCCTTAGATTTCGCCTGACGAGCCTTGGGAGCCATGCGAATCCATTCCAACTCACGTTCCAACGATTTTCGGCGTTTCGAAGCCACTTTTTCTTCCTGCTCCATACGCTTCGATTTTTGATCGAGCCATGAGGTATAATTTCCCTTCCATGGAATGCCTTCGCCACGATCCAATTCTAAAATCCAACCAGCCACATTATCAAGGAAATACCTGTCGTGAGTGATACAAATCACGGTTCCTTTGTATTGTTGCAGATGCATTTCGAGCCACTGAATCGATTCAGCATCTAAATGGTTGGTAGGCTCATCAAGCAATAATACATCAGGCTCTTTTAAAAGCAAGCGGCATAAAGCAACCCGGCGACGTTCACCTCCGGAAAGTTCACCAACGAGCTGATCATCAGGAGGACACTGCAGTGCATCCATAGCGCGTTCAAGTTTTGCATCGAGGTTCCATGCATCAAAATGGTCAATTTTATCCTGAAGCACAGCCTGTTCTTCATACAGTTTATCCATGACATCCTGATTTTCATAAACATCAGGATCACCAAATTTCAGGTTAATGTCTTCATAAGCTTGTAAAACATCTACTATTTCCTGGACTCCTTCCTGTACAATTTCTTTTACCGTTTTCGAATCGTCAAGCTGTGGATCCTGCTCTAAATATCCGACAGTATATCCGGGTGAAAAAACAACTTCTCCCTGATACGAACCTTCAAGTCCAGCAATAATTTTTAGTAAGGTTGATTTCCCGGAGCCATTCAATCCAATAATCCCAATTTTTGCGCCGAGAAAAAAAGACAAGGAGATATCCTTCAAAACTTGCTTTTGAGGAGGATAAGTCTTGCTTACCCTGTACATCGAAAAAATTATCTTATTATCATCACTCATATATGTTCGATTTTAAGGTTTATAAATCAAAGATTGAATTTCAACTACCCAACGTAGCGTTTGAGTTACCAAAAATACTGCTTTTTAATTATCAAATTAAGTATATTTAAAGTTTGAAAGTAATCTCTGTAAAAAAAGACCGTGAAGCTATTAATTGTTGACGATAATCCGATTAATCAGAAATTTCTATACTACTCCTTAAAAAAGTATTATGAAATAGAAACGGCTGACAATGGACTTGAAGCAGTTGAAATGCTTGAGAAGAATAGTTATGATGTTGTTTTAATGGATTTGTCGATGCCGGTTATGGACGGTGCTGAAGCCACACTGCGAATCCGAAAATCCATAAATGCTAAGAATAAACATGTTCCTATCATTTTTGTAACAACTAACGATTTTGAACACGATAGGACGCGCTGCATGAAAAATGGAGGAAGCGATTACTTGATTAAACCAGTTGATATTAATGAATTATTAAATTCGATTAACATTCAACTCAACCTGCGACAAGAAATATTCTAAATAATTCAGAATAACACCATCTACAACTTAACATATTGTAATTCGTGAAAGAAAAAAAGGCTGATTATTCATCAGCCTTTTTTAATATCTAAGAATCTCTCTATTCTTCAGTTTTTTCTTCAGGAGCTTCTGTTACTTCAGGAGCCACAACTGGAGCTACAGGAGCAGTAGCTTTTGGAGCGTCTGCTTTTTTCTTACCACCACGACGAGATTTCACTGGTTTTGCTCTACTTTCCTTAGCAGCCAGCATGTTTTCGTTGAAGTCGACCAACTCGATAATACACATTTCTGCATTGTCACCAAGTCTATTTCCTGTTTTAAGAATTCTGGTATAACCGCCTGGACGATCAGCTACTTTTTCAGCAACATCTCTGAATAACATTGCAACAGCTGTTTTGCTTTTCAAATATTCAAACACAACCCTGCGTGAATGAGTCGAATCGTCTTTAGCTTTGGTAATAAGTGGCTCAACATATATTCTTAAGGCCTTAGCTTTGGCTAGGGTCGTTGCAATACGTTTATGAAAAATCAAAGAGTTGGCCATATTGGACAACATTGCTTTCCGATGAGCGCTTGTTCTACCTAAATGGTTGAATTTTTTACTATGTCTCATTTTTACTTATTCCTTATCAAGTTTATATTTACTGATATCCATCCCGAACGTCAAATTCAAGCTCACCAATAAGTCATCCAATTCTGTGAGTGATTTTTTACCAAAATTACGGAATTTAAGCAAATCGTTCCGGTTATAAGTAACCAGCTCTCCTAGGGTTTCAACATCCGCAGCCTTCAGGCAATTCAATGCACGTACAGAAAGATCCATGTCAACCAGTTTTGTTTTCAAAAGTTGGCGCATGTGCAATACTTCTTCATCAAACTCTTCGTTGGCAAATTTCTCGTCCGAATCAATGGTGATTTTTTCGTCAGAGAACAGCATGAAATGATAAATCAGAATTTTTGCAGCTTCTTTCAATGCATCTTTAGGATGAATTGAACCATCGGTTGTGATTTCAAAAACTAACTTTTCATAGTCAGTTTTTTGCTCAACACGATAATTTTCGACAGCATATTTCACATTTTTGATCGGTGTGAAAATTGAATCGATCGGAATTACTCCAAACTCAGCATCGATCGGCTTATTTTCAGCGCTAGGGACATATCCGCGACCTTTGTTGATGGTGATATCCATCTGCAATTTAACTTCAGGTTCCATCCGGCAGATAATTAACTCTGGATTTAAAACACGGAAGCCGGTCATAAATTTATTAATATCTCCGGCAGTGAATGTGTCCTGTCCGGTAATTGAGATAGAAACCTTCTCATTATCAAAATCTTCAACTTCACGTTTAAAACGAATCTGCTTCAGATTAAGGATAATTTCAGTTACATCTTCCATTACACCTTTAATAGTCGCAAATTCATGGTCAACTTTGTCGATTTTGACAGTTGTAATTGCATAACCTTCCAAAGAGGATAACAGAATTCTTCGTAAGGCATTACCAATTGTAATACCATAACCTGGTTCCAATGGACGGAATTCGAATTTACCGTACTTCTCATCGGTTTCAACCATTATAACTTTGTCGGGTTTTTGGAACGCTAATATTGCCATAATAATACTGAGTAATTGATTATTTAGAATACAACTCTACGATAAGTTGTTCTTTAATGTTTTCAGGAATTTCTGCTCTTTCAGGACGGGTTAAAAACTTACCTGCCAATTGAGAGTTATCCCATTCCAACCATGCAAATTTACTAGAACGACGTGAGTTCAATGAAGTTGTAATAACTTCAAGTGATTTCGATTTTTCACGAACACTAATAACGTCACCCGGACGAACTGTATATGATGGAATATTTAATACTTCACCATTAACATTAATGTGCTTGTGAGAAACCAATTGACGTGCAGCAGAACGTGTAGGAGCAATTCCTAAACGGAATACAACATTATCCAAACGAGCTTCCAGTAGTTGCAACAGTACTTCACCTGTTACACCTTTTGATGCAGAAGCTTTTTTAAATAAGTTAGAGAATTGACGTTCCAATACACCATACATGTATTTGGCTTTTTGTTTTTCCTTTAATTGGGTTCCGTACTCAGATTTTTTACGTCTTCGGCTAGCTAAACCGTGAAATCCCGGTGGAAAATTTTTCTTTTCAAGTGCTTTGTCCGGTCCGAAAATTGGTTCACCAAATTTTCGGGCGATTCTGGATTTTGGTCCTGTATATCTTGCCATTACTGTTTTAATTTATTCGATTAAACACGTCTCCTTTTTGCAGGACGACATCCATTGTGTGGTAGTGGGGTAACGTCAACAATTTCACTGACCTGAATGCCAACGCTGCTAATTGCACGAATTGCAGATTCACGACCATTACCTGGACCTTTTACGTATACTTTTACTTTTCTCAGACCAAGATCATAAGCTATCTTGGAACATTCTTCAGAAGCTACCTGAGCAGCATAGGGAGTATTCTTTTTAGAACCTCTGAACCCTTTTTTACCAGCAGACGACCACGAAATAACTTCACCATTACCATTGGTCAACGACACAATGATATTATTGAATGAAGAGTGAATGTGTGCCTGTCCGATTGCTTCAACGATAACAACTCGTTTTTTAGTAGAACCAGTCTTTTTTGCCATAATTCAAATATCAATTATTTAGTGGCTTTTTTCTTATTAGCAACAGTTTTTCTCTTTCCTTTACGTGTACGAGCATTATTTTTTGTGCTCTGTCCACGAACAGGTAAGCCTACACGGTGACGGATCCCACGGTAGCAACCGATATCCATCAATCGTTTAATATTCATCTGAGTTTCAGAACGTAATTCGCCTTCAACCTTGATGCTTCCACTGATAGCTGCACGAATAGCAGCCAGATGATCATCAGTCCAATCCTGAACCTTGATGTCTTTATCTACACCGGCTTTTTCGAGGAGAGTTACTGAAAGATTGCGACCGATACCATAGATATAGGTTAATGCAATTTCGCCTCTTTTATTGTTAGGGATGTCAACACCACTTATACGAGCCATAAAATAAAATTTTTACAAAGTTAATTAATTATCCCTGACGTTGTTTGTACTTCGGATTCTTTTTGTTAATCACGTACAAACGGCCTTTTCTGCGAACAATTTTACAGTCGGCGCTACGTTTTTTAATGGATGCTCTTACTTTCATTATTTTGTGCTTTAGTTTTTATATCTAAAAGAAATTCTTCCTTTTGTCAGGTCATATGGCGACATTTCAACTTTCACTTTATCGCCCGGTAAAATTTTGATGTAATGCATCCGCATTTTTCCGGAGATATGTGCAGTAATAGTATGCCCATTTTCCAATTCAACCCTGAACATTGCATTCGATAATGATTCAATGATTGTTCCGTCTTGTTCTATTGAAGACTGTTTTGCCATAAATATAATCTAATTATCTAGTAATTTGATGTTTACATTTCATATACTATTCGAATCTAAACACCGGTACGGAAGATTATTTAATTTTCCGCTAATAAATCCGGCAAAACTACTAGAATTACCGGACTTACTCGCTATTTATGAATAAAATTTAACAAGTTTAGAACTTTCACTAATCTAAGACAAAAAATGTCTAAATAGTAATTAGTATGCACCACCGCCTGAACGTCCCTTGATCCGGCCTGACTTCATCAAACCATCATAATGACGCATCAAAAGGTGACTCTCAATTTGCTGTAAAGTATCTAAAACAACACCCACAAGAATCAACAACGAAGTTCCACCGAAGAAATACGCGAACTGTTGATTAATTCCAGCCATCATCGCAAAAGCTGGCAGAATTGTAATTACTCCAAGAAATACTGATCCTGGAAGGGTAATTCTGGACATGATGGTATCAAGAAATTCGACAGTTTTCTTTCCTGGTTTTACACCTGGAATAAACCCGCCATTCTTCTTCATATCTTCAGCCATTTGCAATGGATTAACGGTAATTGCCGTATAAAAATATGTAAATAGAATAACTAACAGAAACTGAGTAAAGTTATACCAAAATCCAAGGTGATTGGTAAAAGCGGCTGCAAAGCCACTCATACTATCGGATTTGGCAAAACCCGCTAAACTAATAGGAATAAACATAATCGCCTGAGCGAAAATGATAGGCATTACACCTGCTGCATTCACTTTTAGAGGAATATACTGACGAACACCACCATACTGCTTGTTGCCAACAATTCGTTTTGCATATTGTACTGGTATTTTACGTGTTCCCTGAACCAGTAAAATTGCGCCAATAAATACAAAAACAAGAACAACAAACTCAAGCAAGAACATTACCATACCGCCACCTTGTTGTTCGATGCGCGAAATAAATTCGGCAACAACAGAGTGAGGTAATCTGGCAATAATTCCGATCATGATAATCAGTGATATACCATTACCAATACCTTTATCTGTAATTTTTTCACCGAGCCACATTACGAACATCGAACCAGAAGTTAAAATAATGGTTGACGATACTGTAAATAAAGCTCCGGTAAGAGCAAAGGCCGATTCAGGTAATTGGGCATGAAGGTTTACTAAGTATGCAGGTGCCTGGAAGAGCAGGATGACAACAGTTAAATAGCGAGTTAGCTGATTAACTTTGCGACGTCCTGATTCGCCTTCTTTTTGCAACCGTTGGAAGTAAGGTACCGCAATACCCAACAACTGGATTACAATAGAAGCCGAAATATACGGCATAATCCCTAAAGCAAAAATTGATGCTTTAGAGAATGCTCCTCCCGAGAACATATCCAACAATCCGAGCAACCCCTCAGATGTTTGATTTTTAAGATTGATCAGCTGAGCTGGATCAACCCCAGGTAAAGAAACATACGAACCTAAACGATAAATAACAATTAAGAACAGAGTAATCCCCAACCGGGATCGCAAGTCTTCAATCTTATAAATATTCTTTAGGGTTTCAATAAACTTTTTCATCAGGTTTAAAGTATTTCGATGGTTCCTTGTAGATTCTCAATGGTCTCTTTTGCCCTTTTTGAAAAAGCATGGGCTTTTACTTCCAATTTAAGGTTCAATACTCCATCTCCCAAGATCTTCACTTTATCCCTTTTGGAAGCCATTCCAGCTTCAACTAAAACATTTACATCAACACAGGTAATTTTTAAAGATTCAGCCAATTCCTGAATTACATCAAGATTGATTGCTTTAAATTCCTTCCGGTTAATATTTTTAAAGCCAAATTTAGGTACAACACGTTGTAAAGGCATCTGACCTCCTTCAAAACCACGACGACTTTTGTAGCCGGATCTTGATTTAGCTCCTTTGTGACCTCTTGTAGAAGTTCCACCGTGACCAGAACCCTGGCCTCGGCCAATTCGCTTTACGCTGTGGGTTGAACCTTCAGCAGGTTTAAGATTACTTAAATCCATAATTTATTGATCTTAATAAGTTTAAACTTCTTCAACAATTACGAGATGGTGCAATTTTGCAACCATTCCCATAATTTGTGGAGTTACTTCGTGTATTACTGGTCGGTTAAGCTTTTTAATTCCAAGAGCAACAAGTGTAGCTTTTTGTCTCCAATCAGAACCGATCTGACTTTTTACTTGAGTAATTTTTATCTTTGCCATAACTCCTTATCCATTAAATACTTTATCCAAAGTTACACCACGATGTTCAGCAACAGTATGCGCATCACGCAATTCGAGAAGAGCAGCCATGGTTGCTTTTACCAAATTATGAGGGTTCGATGATCCTTTTGATTTTGCAAGGATGTTGTGAACGCCAACACTTTCCAATACAGAGCGCATAGCACCTCCGGCTTTTACCCCGGTTCCTGATGTTGCTGGTTTTAAAAATACACGAGCTCCACCAAATTTAGCTTCCTGTTCGTGAGGTATTGTTCCTTTGTGAATTGGAACCTTAATCAGATTCTTTTTTGCTGCGTCAACACCTTTTGAAATTGCAGTAGTTACTTCGCTGGCTTTACCCAGACCCCAACCTACTACACCATCTTCGTTGCCAACAACAACAATAGCCGAGAAGCTGAATGTTCTACCTCCCTTGGTTACTTTTGTAACGCGGTTAATAGCTACCAACCGATCCTTCAGTTCCAGATCACTGGTTTTTACTTTTCTGATATCTCCTGTCATAACTATTAAAATTTAAGGCCACCTTCACGGGCAGCGTCAGCTAATTGTTTAACTCTTCCGTGATACAAATAACCATTACGATCAAATACAACTGCAGAAATTCCGGCAGCTAATGCTTTTTCAGCAACTGCTTTACCAATAATCGCAGCCATTTCGGTTTTGGTACCCTCGGTACCTACGAAATCTTTATTAAGCGAGGAAACTGCCAACAAAGTTTTTCCTGATAAATCGTCAATCAACTGAGCATAAATTTGCTTGTTGCTTCTGAATACATTCAAACGAGGTCTTTCAGCAGTTCCGGAAACAATTTTCCGGATTCTCTTCTTAATCCTATATCTTCTTTCTTGCTTCGTTAAAGCCATGGTTTTTAAATTTTACTATTTAGCACCAGCTGATTTACCGGCCTTGCGCCTAAGAATTTCACCAACAAATTTAACACCTTTTCCTTTGTAAGGTTCAGGTTTCCGGAAGGATCTGATTTTGGCTGCAATGTGACCAATCAGTTGTTTATCACAGCTTTTCAAGGTTACAATTGGGTTACTACGTTTATCACTCTTAGCTTCTACCTGAACTTCAGCAGGAAGTTGCAGATAAGTATGATGTGAATAACCTAAAACCAAATCGAGAATCTGACCGTCGTTTTCAGCACGATAACCAACACCAACCAATTCAAGTTTTACTTCGTAGCCTTTTGATACACCTACAACCATGTTGTTGACCAGTGAACGATAAAGGCCATGAATGGCACGATGTTTTTTCTCATCGGAAGGACGATTTACCGTTAATGTATTACCTTCCAATTCGAAAGTAATATCCGGATCAACCTGTTGTGTTAGTTCGCCCAGCGGACCTTTTACTGTAACCAAATTTGTATCGCTTACCGTAAATTTTACACCAGCTGGTATTTCAATGGGTAGTTTACCTATCCTTGACATTCTTATTCCTCCTAGATTAATAAACGTAACATAAGACTTCACCACCAACGCCTAATTCCCGAGCTTCTTTGTCGGTGATTACGCCTTTAGAGGTCGAAATTACTGCAATTCCCAAACCGTTAAGTACGCGTGGAATGCTATCGATATGGCAATATTTCCGTAAACCAGGTTTACTGATTCTTTTAATTGCCTTAATAGCCGGAATCTTCGTCTCTGGGTTATATTTCAATGCAATTTTAATGTTGCCCTGAAAGTTCACTTCATCCTCGAACTTATAGTTGAGGATATATCCTTTATCTTTCAAAATTTTGGTAATTTCTTTCTTGATATTGGATGCAGGGATATCAACCACACGATGTTTTGCCTTTTGAGCATTTCTGATTCGTGTCAGATAATCTGCTATTGGATCTGTAATTTTGCTCATTACTTCTTAATTAGATATTACCAACTTGCTTTTTTAACACCCGGAATTAAACCATAAGAAGCCATTTCTCTGAAATTGATTCTACTGATTCCGAACTGACGCATATATCCTTTCGGACGACCGGTTAGTTTGCATCTGTTATGCATACGAATACGGGAAGAGTTCTTAGGTAACTTTTGAAGACCGACTGAATCACCTTCAGCTTTAAGCTTGGCTCTTTTTTCGGCATATTTTTCAACAAGTGCTGCCCTTTTTACTTCCCGGGCTTTCATTGATTCCTTAGCCATATCTTAAATCTTTTTAGCATTTTTAAACGGTAAACCTAACTCTTTCAACAAGGCATAGCCTTCTTCGTCTGACACAGCCGTAGTTACGAAAGTAATATTCATTCCGTTGATACGGGTAACTTTGTCCATTACAATTTCAGGGAAGATAATTTGCTCAGGGATACCTAAAGTATAATTACCACGGCCATCCATTTTGCCTTCAATTCCTTTGAAATCGCGGATGCGGGGAAGAGATACACTGATTAAACGATCAAGGAACTCATACATGCGCTCTCTGCGTAGGGTAACACGAACCCCGATTGGCATTTTTTTCCTTAATTTGAAGTTAGAAATGTCCTTCTTAGATTTGGTTTGGACTGCCTTCTGACCGGTGATGTTTGTAATCTCGTCGGTAGCGACTTCGATTAACTTTTTATCAGCGATAGCAGCTCCAACGCCCTGATTGATGACAATCTTATCTAACTTAGGTGCCTGCATTACGTTTTTGTAGGAAAAATCCTTCACTAACGCAGGTACAACTTCGTCTAAGTATTTTTTCTTAAGTGTTGGTACGTAAGCCATTACTTAATCTCCTCTCCTGATTTTTTTGAATAACGAACTAATTTGCCTTTATCATCCAGCTTCCTTCCAATACGAGTTGGTTTCCCAGTTTTTGGGTCTTTATTCATAAGGTTAGAAATGTGAATAGGTGCTTCCTTCTCCACAATACCACCCTGCGGATGTGCCGCATTGGGTTTTGTGTGTTTTTTAACCATATTAACACCTTCCACAATAGCTTTCTCGGTTGCTCTGATTACTTCGAGCACTTTGCCTTCCCGTCCTTTGTAATTGCCAGCAATTACAATAACAGAGTCGCCTTTTTTTATGTGTAATTTTGTCTGCATTTCTCTGATTTTATGCATTAAAGTACTTCAGGAGCAAGTGAAATGATCTTCATATTTTGATCACGAAGTTCTCTTGCTACGGGTCCGAATATACGAGTTCCGCGCATTTCACCAGCATTATTCAGCAAAACTACAGCGTTATCATCGAAACGGATGTATGATCCATCTTGACGACGAACTTCTTTGGTCGTACGAACAATTATTGCTTTCGACACGGCACCTTTTTTCATGTCACTTCCCGCTATAGCACTTTTTACTGTTACTACAATGGTATCGCCCAGTGTGGCATAGCGCTTGCGGGTTCCGCCTAATACGCGGATTACGAGCACTTCTTTGGCCCCACTATTATCGGCAACGGTACATCTTGATTCCTGTTGTATCATGATTACTTAGCTCTTTCTATGATTTCCACTAATCTCCAACATTTCTGTTTACTGATAGGTCGTGTTTCCATGATCTTTACAGTATCGCCGATGTTGCAGCTGTTCTTTTCATCGTGGGCGTAAAACTTCGAAGTTTTGTTGACGAATTTTCCATAAATAGGATGTTTTTCTTTGCGGTGTTCAGCCACAACGATCGTACATTCCATTTTGTTACTCACAACAACTCCAATACGCTCCTTCCTTAGATTTCTTTCTTCCATTACTAACTCTGTTTTGCGTTAATTTCCCTTTGACGTAGAATGGTTTTTAGACGTGCAATATTTCTTCTCACTTCTACGATCACTTTTGGGTTTTCGAGTTGAGAAATTGCATGGTTCATTTTCATCCGTGTTAAGGAGTCCTGATCGGTCTGAATTCTTTCAAGAATTTCAGCTTTCGATAATTCTCTAATTTCTGATGTCTTCATTATTCAGCGATTTCAGATTCAACATAATCACGTCTAACCATGAACTTAGTAGTTACCGGTAGCTTTTGAGCAGCTAAACGAAGTGCTTCCTTTGCAACCTCATAAGGAACTCCATCTGCTTCAATCAATATTCTACCTGGTGTAATCGGAGCAACGAATGCTTCCGGAGCACCTTTTCCTTTACCCATACGTACCTCTGCAGGTTTTTTAGTAATAGGTTTATCGGGGAATACACGGATCCAAATTTGACCCTGACGTTGCATGTGACGCGTAACGGCAACACGGGCAGCCTCAATCTGGCGTCCGGTAAGCCACGTCTCTTCCAACGATTTAATTCCAAAAGATCCAAATGCTAACTGGTTGCCGCGTTGAGCCAGTCCCTTCATTTTTCCCTTTTGTACTCTTCTGAATTTTGTCTTTTTCGGTTGTAACATCCTTCTTTACTTCTGAAAGGTTTACAAATTATTTTCTTTTTTTCTTAAATCCGCCACCTTTTGGTGCACCTTCGTTTGGACGTCTTCCTTCAGGCTTTTGTCCAACGTTTGGTGAAAGGTCACGCTTTCCATAAATCTCACCTTTACAGATCCATACTTTAACACCGAGTAAACCGGTTTTAGTAAGGGCTTCTGCCAGTGCATAATCTATATCAGCTCTCAGAGTGTGCAATGGAGTACGACCATCTTTGTACATTTCTGAACGTGCCATTTCAGCGCCGTTTAAGCGGCCTGAAACCTGAACTTTGATACCCTGTGCTCCCATTCTCATGGTTGAAGCGATAGCCATTTTTGTCGCACGACGGTAAGCAATCTTACCTTCAATCTGACGTGCAATGTTAACAGCTACAATTTTGGCATCTAATTCCGGACGTTTAATTTCAAAAATGTTGATCTGAACTTCCTTGTTAGTGATCTTCTTCAGTTCTTCTTTCAGTTTATCAACTTCCTGACCACCCTTGCCAATAATAATACCGGGCCTTGAGGTGTGAACAGTGATAGTAATAAGCTTCAGTGTGCGTTCAATAATAATCTTAGAAATACTTGCTTTAGCCAAACGGGCATTCAAATATTCCCTGATTTTAAAATCTTCCACGAGCTTATCGCCATAGTTGTTTCCACCGAACCAATTGGAATCCCATCCTTTGATGATTCCTAAACGATTAGCGATTGGATTAACTTTTTGTCCCATGTATTATTATTTATTCTGTTACTTTTTCTTCGATTAAACTACCAAGACTAACGGTCACATGATTTGATCTTTTCTTGATCCTGTGTGCACGTCCCTGCGGAGCAGGCATTAATCTTTTCAATATTCTTCCTGAATCAACAGAAATAGTTTTCACTACCAAATTACTTTCTTCCAATCTGCTTCCTTCGTTTTTAGCTTGCCAGTTAGCGATAGCTGACATAACTAATTTTTCAAGTCGGCGTGAAGATTCTTTTGAGGAAAACTTTAGTACATCAAGAGCTCTGTTCACTTCCATTCCGCGAACCATATCGGCAACAAGCCTCATTTTGCGCGGTGAAGTAGGACAATTCTTCAAAACAGCGAAATACTGCTGTTTCTTAGCTTCCTTTAGTTCGTTTGCACTATTTCTTTTTCTAGCACCCATCGTGAATTCTTTTAATAATTAAGCTTAGGCCTTATTTTTTACCTTTTGAATGGCCCCTGAATGTTCTTGTAGGTGCAAATTCGCCGAATTTATGACCAACCATGTTTTCAGTCACATAAACAGGAATGAATTTATTTCCGTTATGAACTGCGATGGTTTGCCCTACAAAGTCAGGAGAAATTACAGATGCTCTGGCCCATGTTTTGATTACCGCCTTTTTGTTCGTTTCATTCATAGCCAGAACTCTGCGTTCGAGCTTGAAATCGATAAAAGGACCTTTCTTTAATGAACGACTCATATTCTTCTCCTTTTAATTATTTCTTGCGTTTTTCTACAATATACCTGTTAGAAGCTTTCTTCTTAGCACGGGTTTTGAAGCCTTTAGCTAATAAGCCCTTACGTGAACGTGGATGTCCACCAGAAGAGCGACCTTCTCCACCACCCATTGGGTGATCTACCGGGTTCATCGCTACACCTCTAACGCGAGGTCTTCTACCTAACCATCTTGAGCGGCCAGCTTTTCCTGAACGTTCGAGGTTGTGGTCGGAGTTTCCAACAATTCCTACTGTAGCACGACAAGTTACGAGAACCATTCTTGCTTCGCCCGAAGGCAATTTCACGATAGCGTACTTTCCTTCTCTCGAAGTTAACTGAGCATACGTACCGGCACTACGCGCCATCACACCACCCTGACTTGGATGAAGTTCAATGTTGTGAACCAAAGTTCCAAGAGGAATTTCAGCTAGTGGCAATGTATTGCCTACTTCTGGTGCGATCCCACTGCCAGTTTCAACTTTCTGCCCAACAACTAAACCGTTGGGAGCAAGCATGTACCGTTTCTCTCCATCAGGATATACCAGAAGAGCGATACGGGCTGTGCGGTTTGGATCATACTGAATAGACTCAACAACAGCAGCAATACCATCTTTATCTCTTTTAAAATCGATAAAACGGTATTTGCGTTTGTGGCCACCACCTATATTCCTCATTGTCATGCGACCGCCGGCATTTCTACCGCCGGAACTCGTCATTGGCTTCAACAATGATTTTTCAGGTGTTGATGCAGTAATGGACTCAAAGGTTCCGGCAATCTTATGCCTTTGACCTGGAGTAACTGGATTTAATTTTCTTACTGCCATTTTTTTAATTAAATATTACTATAAAAATCAATAGATTCTCCTTTTGCTATTGTAACAATAGCTTTTTTGCTCATTCCGGTACTGCCTGAAATGACACCGGCCTTGGTAAAACGAGACTTTCTTTTACCTCCATGAATCAAAGTATTTACAGAAGTCACTGAAACATTGTATAAACCTTCAATGGCTTTTTTGATCTGTAATTTATTTGCGTTCCGATTTACAATAAAACCGTAGCGGTTAAGACTTTCGGCCTGACCTGTAATCTTTTCGGTAACGATCGGTTTAATTAAAATTTCCATTTTCAGCCTTTTAAATCTTAAACAATTCTTCAATTTTACTTACAGAACTTTCCAGAACTACAACTTTTTTAGCGTTAAGTATCTGGTAAGTATTTAATTCTGAAGCAGTTACAACAGAAACTGCCTGTAAATTTCTGGAGGACAAATATATATTTTTATTTTCTTCCGGTAAAACGAATAGTGACTTTTTATCATTAATTTTCAGATTATTACTGATTTGCACCATTTCGCGTGTTTTCGGAGTTTCGAAAGCGAAATCTTCGATTACCAAAATTGATTCTTCCAGAGCTTTATATGTCAATGCTGATTTACGTGCAAGAGACTTAACTTTCTTATTTAATTTGAAATCATAAGTTCTTGGACGTGGACCAAAAACGCGACCTCCACCACGGAATACAGGAGATTTTACACTGCCTGCTCTTGCGGTACCGGTACCTTTTTGTTTTTTGAGTTTCCGGGTACTTCCGGATACTTCTCCACGTTCTTTTGCACTGTGGGTTCCTTGTCTTTTATTAGCCAAAATTTGTTTCACATCCAAATAAATGGCGTGGTCACTTGGCTCAATACCGAAAATTTGTTCATCTAATGTAACAGTTCTTCCGGTCTCTTGTCCTGCGGTGTTTAATACTTTTATTTCCATTACTGATAAATAATTACGGTTGAACCTTTACATCCAGGAACTGATCCTTTAACAACCAATAAATTTGACTCTGGAATCACTTTCAAAACTTTAAGGTTCTGAATAGTAACATTGTCATTGCCATCATTACCAGCCATGCGCATTCCAGGGAAAACGCGTGATGGATAAGAAGATGCACCAACAGAACCAGGAGCTCTCAAACGGTTGTGCTGACCGTGAGTAGAATCACCCACACCACCAAATCCGTGACGTTTTACAACGCCCTGAAATCCTTTACCTTTAGTTACACCCTGAACATCAACCCAACCTTCTTCATCGATTGAATCAACAGTAACGACATCACCAAGTTTAAACTCACCTACAAGTTCTTTGAACTCAATAAGTTTCTTTTTAGGCTCTGTTCCAGCTTTTTTGAAATGACCCAGTTCAGCTTTATTGGTATGCTTTTCTTTTTTGTCAGCAAACCCTAACTGAATTGAATCATAGCCATCAGTAGCCACCGATTTCACTTGTGTAACAACACAAGGTCCGGCTTGAATCACAGTGCATGGGATGTTTTTCCCCTCAACACTGAATACGGAAGTCATTCCGATTTTTTTACCGATTAATCCTGCCATTTTTCTTTGTTTTTACAGGTTATCAAACTTTAATTTCTACTTCAACGCCACTTGGTAATTCAAGCTTCATTAAGGCGTCGATTGTTTTTGCTGTTGAACTGTAAATGTCGATCAAACGTTTGTAAGATGACAGCTCGAATTGTTCCCTTGATTTTTTGTTAACAAAGGTTGAGCGTAATACAGTGAAAATACGTTTGTGAGTTGGAAGTGGAATTGGTCCACTTACAACTGCACCTGTAGTTTTAACTGTTTTTACGATCTTTTCAGCCGACTTGTCTACCAAGTTGTGATCATACGATTTCAGCTTAATTCTGATCTTTTGACTCATAGTGAGAAATAATAATACAGTTTATAATTATAATAAGTCTGTTCTTCCTTTTAGGTCTTCAAGAACCTTAGTAGCGAGTAATTTTGGTAACTCAACATATTTTGCAAATTCCATTGATGAAGTTGCACGGCCTGATGACAATGTACGAAGTACAGTCACATATCCGAACAATTCTGAAAGTGGAACCAATGCCTTGATAACACGGGCACCCGATTTTTCTTCCATACCTTCAATTTGACCACGACGACGATTCAAGTCACCGATGATGTCACCCATATATTCTTCAGGAGTTACAATCTCGCATTTCATGATTGGCTCAAGTAACCTTGGACCAGCTTTTCCTGCGGCTGTTTTGAATGCCTGACGGGCACAAATTTCGAACGATAAAGAATCCGAGTCAACAGCGTGGAAACTACCGTCGAGAAGGGTTACTTTAAGGCTGTCAACAGTAAATCCGGCCAATGGACCGTTTGCCAATGCTGATTCGAAACCTTTTGCAACTGAAGGGATATATTCGCGTGGAATGTTACCACCTTTTACAGCATCAACGAACTGAAGTCCGGTTTTGCCTTCATCGGCTGGTTCAACGCGAACAATAATATCAGCGAATTTACCACGACCACCCGATTGTTTCTTGAATACTTCGCGAATTTCAACCGATTTGGTGATACATTCTTTATAGGCAACCTGAGGAGCACCCTGGTTACATTCAACCTTAAATTCACGACGTAAACGGTCAACAATGATTTCAAGGTGAAGCTCACCCATACCACGGATAACTGTCTGTCCTGAATCAGGATCAGTATTTACTTTAAATGTTGGATCTTCTTCAGCAAGTTTATATAAACCCTGGTTCAGTTTATCCAAATCTTTTTGAGTTTTAGGCTCAATAGCGATACCGATAACTGGTTCAGGGAAATCCATACTTTCAAGTACAACCGGATTATCCAAATCAGATAAAGTATCACCTGTACGGATATCTTTAAATCCAACAGCAGCACAAATATCACCAGCCTCAATTACATCAATCGGGTTCTGCTTGTTTGAGTGCATCTGGTAAATACGTGAAATACGTTCTTTTTTACCAGTTCTGGAATTGAAAACCGAGTCGCCTGCGGTAATTTTTCCTGAATACACACGAATGAAGCACAAACGACCAACATAAGGGTCGGTAGCAATTTTAAACGCAAGCGCAGCAAGTGGTTCGTTAACATCGGCATGACGAATGATTTCAACTTCTTCGCCATATTCAGTACCAACGATTTCCCCCTTATCCATTGGACTTGGAAGAAAAGCACAAACAGCATCCAACAAATGCTGAACACCTTTATTCTTGAAAGCAGAACCGCACATCATTGGGATGATTGACATACTAATGGTTGCTTTGCGGATAACTGTCAACATCTGCTCAACAGTGATTGATTCCGGATCTTCGAAGAATTGTTCGAGCAATACGTCATCGTGTTCAGCAACTGCTTCAACCAGCTTAGCACGGTAATCATTCGATATCTCAACCATATTGGCTGGGATATCTTCTGTATAATAAGTAGTTCCTAATGTTGCATCATCTTTCCAACGGATGGCTTTCATCTCAATCAAATCGATCACGCCTTCAAAGGTTTCTTCAGATCCGATAGGGAGTGTGATTGGAACCGGATTGGCTCCCAATTTTTCTCTTACTTCGGCAACTACGTTATAGAAGTCGGCACCTGAACGGTCCATTTTATTGACGAATCCGATACGTGGAACACCATATTTTTCAGCCTGACGCCAAACAGTTTCTGATTGAGCCTCAACTCCACCTACCGCACAAAACAATGCAACAGCACCGTCTAAAACACGCAACGAACGTTCTACTTCAACAGTGAAGTCAACGTGTCCGGGTGTATCAATGATGTTAATTTTGTGCTCTGTATCCTGATATTTCCAGAATGTTGTAGTAGCAGCAGAAGTAATGGTAATACCACGTTCCTGCTCCTGTTCCATCCAGTCCATAGTGGCAGCACCATCATGAACTTCGCCAATTCGGTGAGTGATACCTGTATAATACAGGATACGCTCCGAGGTGGTCGTTTTGCCGGCATCAATGTGTGCCATGATGCCGATGTTTCTGGTATAATTTAAATCTTTTGCCATTTTAAACCAATATCTATCTAAACTAAAACGATCTATCTAAACTTCTAAATACTAAAAACGGAAATGTGCAAACGCGCGATTTGCTTCAGCCATACGGTGTGTATCTTCTTTCTTCTTGAAAGCTCCACCTTCTTCGTTATAGGCTGCAACAATTTCACCAGCAAGTTTTTCAGCCATTGAACGGCCTGAACGTTTGCGGGAATATAAAATCATATTTTTTACTGAAATAGAAGTTTTTCTTTCAGGACGGATTTCCATAGGAACCTGGAAAGTAGCTCCACCAACGCGGCGGCTTTTTACTTCTACGTGAGGGGTAATTTTTTCGAGTGCTTTTTTGAATACGTCCAGCGGACTTACTTCAGAATCTTTCACTTTTACGCTTACGATGTCCATCGCATCATAAAAGATTTGGTAAGCGATTGACTTTTTCCCGTCGTACATTAAGTCGTTTACGAAACGGGTAACCAATGTGTCATTGAACTTTGGATCGGGCAGAATGATCCTCTTCTTTGGTTTCGATTTTCTCATTACAATAATGCTTTAGTGTTACTTAAATTAGCTGTAATTTGTATGCTTCAATCGGCTATCAGGCCTCTTTACTCAACTCAAACCACTAAGCTAGAACGTCATTAAATTAAAATAACCTGCGAAAAATTATTTTTTCACTTTTGGTCTTTTGGTACCGTATTTCGACCGTCTTTGAGTACGACCTTCAACACCTGCTGTGTCGAGAGCACCACGAATTAAATGGTAACGAACACCTGGAAGGTCTTTAACCCTACCACCGCGTACCAATACAATAGAGTGTTCCTGAAGATTGTGTCCTTCTCCTGGAATGTAAGCGTTCACTTCCTTGCCATTTGTTAAACGAACACGAGCTACTTTACGCATAGCTGAGTTTGGTTTCTTTGGAGTTGTGGTATAAACGCGAACACATACTCCTCTTCTCTGTGGGCAAGAATCCAATGCCGGAGATTTACTTTTCTCCGCATTACTTTGTCTACCTTTTCTAACTAATTGCTGAATCGTTGGCATATAGCTACTCTTAATTTAAAAATTACTTACGTAAAAAATTGGTCTGCAAAGGTATTGCAATTTTCCACAATAACAACACTTTACAGTCCGCTTCAAGGGATTTTCCCTTTAAAACGGCTCGCAAAAGTACTAATTGTCAATAGAAAACCCAATAAAAACCAATAAAAAAATCATCTTTTTCCCATTATTCTTAACACACTCAAGATGACTGTTGACCAGAGGGCTTATTATGACTGAGGAATCCGATGTTTTAAGTGAGATTTTACCGGATTAAAAAAGCGTTGGATAAGCCTTAAATCTTCGGTAATTATTTCGGCTGATCCTTTCATCTCCTGACTAAATTTTAGAGGAATATCGTAATTCGTTTTCAAGTCCTGTGGCATTTCCACTTCGACCACGTAATTTTCATTGTTAGGCATCAACGAAATGCTTTTAACAGTAGCTCTTATAAATCCATATTCCATATAAGGGAAATTTTCGAACCTAATGTTGACTCTTTGGCCAACAGCAACTTTTCCGGCACCTTTAACCGGCAAACTGATTCGCCCAATTATCTGTGATTGTTTCTCCGGAATGACTGAAAATACCATTTCGTCTTTTTTTACCTGTTGGTTTTTACTCCAGAAGTTGGCAAAACTCACCTTGCCCGAAATTGGGCTTTTAATTGTAAAAGTTTGCTCCCAATAAGCCAGACGACTTTTCAGCACATTCATCGCTTCAATTAAGGTATTCTGTGCCTTTTTCTGTTGATCGGCAAATTCCATTTCAGCATCCACAACGTCCTGCTCCAATTTAATGATTGCACTTTGTGTTTCGGCAAGTTTTGTTCGTGAACCATTCAGATTGTATTTTTTCTGAATCAGCAATCCTTTACTCTTTTCCAGATCGAGATCAGAAAGTACTCCTTTTAACTGCAATAGTGAGTCACGTTTAAACTGCGTATTTACAATCCGGAAATCAGCTTCCATATCTTTCTTCTGCGCCCAAAGCCGATCGTAGTATATCTTATTCATGGCGATCTGCTGCCGAAGGGCTTTAATCTTTTTGGGATGCAACTTCAGCCTGAGAAAGGTGAAATAATCATTGTATAACCTGACAAAGCTTGAATAATCGGATTGAATGTCGCCCAACTGTAGATCAACTCCGGGATGGACCGATGCCAGCGTATCAAATGAAAGCATAAATGGCTCCATACCTGAAAGCATATCTTTTAGCTTCAATGCATCTTCGAACTTGGCTGTACTTTCAAGAATGGCAATAACCTGATTTTCTGAAACCAGCTGCTGATCGGTAACGAGCATCGAATCAATCCGTGCTGTGGTTCGGGCTGCAAGGTACGCCGGCGGATTCTCAGAAAGCACAACAATATCAGCATTAATTACATCAGGATACCGAAAGAAATAGCTTCCAACCAACAAAAGAAGAACCACACCCAATATCAGTGAAATCCCGGAACGAATCATCCAACGGGGCGATTGCTGCACAATCTCCTGAAATTCGTCGCTTCGAAGTTCAATTTCTATTGGTTCCTTTTTTTTATCCATCTTCTTTAGTGTTCAGTCTCAGTGTTCAGTCTCAGTGTTCAGTAGGGGTTACTGCGAACTGGGACTGGCCACCGCCAACTATCAGTTTCCCAATTCAAGCTGATTCTTTACCAAATTATAATAGGCGCCTTGTTTGGCGGTTAATTCTTCATGATTACCAATTTCAAGGATTTCTCCTTTTTCGAGAACCACAATCTGATGCGCGTTCTTTACCGTACTCAACCGATGAGCCACAACTACAACTGTTTTACCTGAAAAGAATTCATTCAGGTTTTCCAATATCACTTTCTCATTATTGGCATCCAAAGCGTTGGTCGCTTCATCAAAGAAAATAAATTCAGGATTTTTATAAATAGCACGGGCGATTAATATGCGCTGCTTCTGCCCCTGACTTAGACCAACTCCTTCCGGACCAACTTTCGTGTTGTAATTTAAAGGCAACGATTCAATAAATTCCTGAATATTCGCCATTCGAACGGCGTAAGCGAGCATTTCCTTGTTGATTTCATCATCGGCCAAAGCAATGTTATTGGCAATGGTGTCCGAGAAAATAAACCCATCCTGCATCACAGCGCCACATTTACTGCGCCACCAATGTTGCTTATAAAGAGATAAATCGGCTTCGCCAACTTTTATACTGCCTGAAACCGGCGGATAAAATCCCAACAGCAGTTTTACCAGAGTTGTTTTACCACTTCCACTGGTTCCGACAATAGCTGTCACTTTCCCTTGTGGAATGATCAAATTAATATGATTCAGAACCTTGGGAGAATGTGGCCCTTCGTATTGAAATACCAAATCAGAAATTGAAACATCAGCTTTTGATGGCAAAGATGATAATTTACCAGCCTGATCTTGTTCTTCGTCCTTCTGTGTATGAATTTCGCTCAGGCGTTCCAAACTGATCTTGGCATCCTGCGACACCTGCATAAATTCGACCATTTGATCGAGGGGGCTATTCATCTGCCCGATTATATATTGTACAGCCAGCATCATACCCAATGTCATGTTGCCATGAACCACCGATGTGGCAGCTAAAACAGTTATGAAAATATTTTTGGTCTCGTTGATGAAAACCGAACCGGCCTGCTGGTATTGCTGTAACGACAAACTCTTAATATTTACCTTGAAAAGTCGCGCCTGAATACGCTCCCACTCCCACCGTTTCTGGCGCTCGTAATTATTCAGCTTGATTTCCTGCATTCCGTTGATCAACTGAATCAACTTGCTTTGATTGTCGGCCAGTTGAGTAAACTGTCTAAAATCGAGTTCACGGCGCTTCTTCAGGAATAAAAATACCCATGCAATATATAAAGCCGAACCAAACAGGAATATCAGGAATATGCTCAGATTATACATGACAAGCACAATGCTGAATATAACAATGTTGAAAACAGAAAAAATGACATTGAGTGATTGGGAAGTCAAAAACCGTTCGATGCGCCGATGATCGCCTATTCGCTGAAGCAGATCGCCAATCATTTTGGTGTCGAAAAACCCGATCGGCAGCTTCATCAGCTTGATCAGGAAATCGGAGATAATGCTAATATTAAGGCGCGTACTGATGTGCAGCAAAATCCACGAACGGATAAAATCGACAGTCATCCGGCTCAGGAAAAGCATCATCTGGGCAGCCAAAATCAGGTATATAAAATTAATATCCTGCGTATTGATACCGACATCGACAATACTCTGTGTTAAAAACGGAAATATCAGTTGAATTAAACTTCCGACTATAAATCCTAAAATAAGCTGTGTAACCAATTTTCGATGTGGCTTCAGATATTTCAGCAGGAAACTAAAATTACCCCTGTTGATGGTTTCACCTTCAAGTTCGAAAAATTTGGGAGTTGGATCGAACATGAGGCAAATGCCTTTTAATTCGCCTTGGCGAACCGTTGCCAGCCAATGCTTTTTAAACTCAGTCTCTGAATATTCAACCAAGCCAAATGCAGGATCGGCCACCTGAACTTTTCCCTTCCGGAATTTATAAACAACTACAAAATGTTCCTGATCCCAATGAACGACACAGGGCTTTGGCGCTTCTAATAATTGCTCGAAAGTAATTCGGGCACCAATGGTTCGAAACCCTATCGCTTCGGCAGCCTCGCTTAATCCCAACAGCGAAACTCCTTCGCGGGTGATGTGTGCCAATTGACGAAGCTTTTGGAGAGAATAACTTTTCCCGTAAAATGCAGCAATCATGCGGATACACGAAGGTCCGCAATCCATTGCATCATATTGTTTAAAGAAGGGAAATTTAGGCATGGCGAATCATTGATGCTCAAAAATAGTAGAATTATATGAATCTTCTAATTTCTATATCTAATTTTTGGAAGGAAATTTGGAAAGACGGATAGAAGCTTTCGTTGCAGACAAACAGATTAACGAACAATTGATCTGTAAAATTTAAATCACTATTTATTCAAAATAAAAACATAATATTCATAAAATCCAATTATCATACAACATACTGGTTACCATAACACTAAAATGCATATTTAAAATGAAATCCAAACCCTTCCCTAAAGTACAATTTTCGGAACATGCAAAAACTATTCAATAACATATAAATGTCGCATATCGCTAATTAAATGACACTTACATTAAAAGTTAATAATCCTTAAAAAGCTCAATTCATTGATTTCCTTAACCTTTAATTTTCAGCTGAATTCGTATTTTCATTAACAAATTCAGGTAATCTAGCCGCATCTTGATTGTTAAGTAATTATTACTAATTTTGGTCGTCTCTCTGATTTAGAGCATCAGAAAGCTGATAATGAATGAGTAAAAAACCAATATAACTATCTAAATATGAAACAAACATGTTTGCAAGAATATAAGGGCACCGACAAAAAAGTCGACATGTGAGTTTCATTCGACCATTAAAAAACTAATTATTTAACGTATGAAAGTCTATAAAACAGAAGAGGTTCGCAACATTACACTAATTGGTAATGCTGGCAGTGGGAAAACCACCCTTGCTGAAGCTATGCTTTTCGAGGGTGGAGTAATTAACCGCAGAGGTGACGTTGGAAGTAAAATACGGTATCCGACTACCATCTCATCGAGCAGGAATACGGCAACTCCGTATTTTCATCGCTCATGTACACCGAAGTCAACGGCAAAAAAATCAATATTCTGGATACTCCCGGAATGGACGATTTTAGCGGTGGCGTAGTTTCTTCTCTTCAGGTTGCACCGCTTGCCCTGATGGTTGTTGACGCGTCCACAGGAATTGGTGCCGGAACCGAATCGGCATTCCGCCATGCCGAAGCAGCAAACAGTAAATTAATTTTTGTATTGAACCATCTTGATAATGAGAATGCGAATTACGATCAGGATGTAGACAACCTGAAAAACAAATTCGGGAACAAAGTAACTGTAGTTCAATATCCGGTTGAAACTGGTATTGGATTTAATTCCATCATCGACGTACTGAAAATGAAAATGTACAAATATGGTCCCGATGGTGGCAAACCTGAAGTTTTGGATATCCCAGCTTCAGAAAAAGAACGTGCAGATGAATTGCACAACGAGTTGATTGAAATGGCCGCTGAAAACGAAGAAACCTTAATGGAATTGTACTTCGAACAAGGGTCATTGTCAGAAGATGACATGAGAAAAGGAATACGGATTGGAATGGTAAAACGGGATTTATTTCCGGTTTTCTGTGTTTCAGCCAAAAAAAATATGGGAGTTGGACGTTTATTGGAATTCGTTTGTAACATAGCTCCATCTCCATCCCAGGTACCAATGCGTGAAATTATTCAGGGCAAACCAGTAGTTTTGAGCGAAACAAGCCCAACTTCATTATTCGTATTTAAAACTGCACTGGAACCGCACGTTGGCGAAGTTACCTATTTCAAAGTATTGTCAGGAAAAGTAACTGAAGGGAAAGACCTGTACAACACGTTTAACAATGGAAAAGAACGGATCTCGCAGCTTTTTGTAACCGCCGGGAAAACACGCTACCCTGTTACTGAATTGGTGGCTGGCGATATCGGTTGCGCTGTGAAATTAAAAGATACCAAATTCAACCAAACACTTTGCGACAAAGAACTTGACCTGAAATTTGCACCTATTGTATTTCCTGAACCAAAATTCAGGGTTGCCGTGAAAGCTGTTTCTGAAACTGACGATGAAAAGGTAGGCGAAATTCTGCACAAGGTAAAGGAAGAAGATCCAACCTATATTGTAAATTACTCGAAGGAGCTTAAACAATTAATCGTTGAAGGTCAAGGAGAATACCACCTCAATACATTGAAATGGTACTTCGACCACATTCATAAAATTGACATCGAATTTAAAACTCCAAAGATTCCATACCGCGAAACCATTACCAAATTTGCTCAGGCCGATTACCGCCACAAAAAACAATCAGGTGGTTCAGGCCAGTTTGGAGAAGTTCATATGATTATTGAGCCTTTTGAAGAAGGCAGCGCACCAAAAAACATGTTTATTTATGGTGGAAAAGAGATGAAAGTCTCGGTTCGCGACACACAGGAAACTCCACTTCCATGGGGTGGAAAACTGGTATTCCACAACTGTATTGTTGGTGGTTCGATTGATGCCCGTTTCTTACCTGCCATCTTGAAAGGAATCATGGAAAAAATGGAAGAAGGCCCACTTACAGGTTCATATGCACGCGACATTCGCGTTTACATTTACGATGGCAAAATGCACCCGGTTGACTCGAACGAAATTTCGTTCCGTTTGGCAGGCCGTAATGCGTTTAGCATGGCGTTTAAAAATGCAGGACCTAAAATTCTGGAGCCAATTTACGATATGGATGTTTGGGTTCAGGCCGACCGGATGGGCGATGTAATGAGCGACCTACAAGGCCGACGTGCACTGATCATGGGAATGGGCAGCGAAAAAGGCTACGAAAAAATTACTGCCCGTGTTCCGCTGAAAGAAATGAATAAATACTCGACTTCGCTGAGTTCGCTGACCGGAGGCCGTGGTGTTTTCAATATGAAATTTGCCGCATACGAAAAGGTTCCGCAGGAAGTACAGGACGAACTACTTGCAGCCTACGCAGCCGAAGAAAAGGAAGAATAGCAATCAAAATCTATCTACGCTAAAACGAAAACCCGGGAATGCCACCCGGGTTTTTTATATTTAATTCAGAATTAGTATCAGGTTTTAATTCGCAACAGAGAACAACTCAACCTTAAAATCATCGATATAAATTTCGTTCTTTTTGTTATTCCAGACATAAATTCTCAGCATTGAGTTTTTCTTGATTTCAGGCCTGCCAACGATCTCATTCAATGAAGCTGTCCACCAACTAGTCTTCGATTTCACATACTTACTCAAATCATAACCCTTCCAAAAATATTGTTTCCCGTCAGAATCCATCGAAATTACCAGGTTACACTCTGAGCTATTAATTGCAAAAATTTTAAGCTTAGACGAAATGACCAATTGACTAGTTGAGTCAGGCAGCAAAGAATCAAGGGCAATTGTACAACTTACCGAAAACTCGCCAATTTTTTCAGAAAAAGATCCGGAATACGCCTGTTCCTTGCTTTTGTTCGCAGAATCTGCCCAATTCGGTTTCGCAGTTTCAAAATCATTTTCTGAAGAGAAAATCCGTTTCCGCTGATCGATTTTATTCAATTCAAAAATGGATAGGTTTAGTTTCTCATCCATAAATACCGGATTTTTAGCTATTGTCGCATAATAAGGCATGTCCTGATCGTCCATTCCACTCAGATAGCGCGTGTACCAGTTGTTCAGCAGCATTTTTTTTACATTCTTCTGAAAATGAAAAGTATCAGCCTCGGCATAGTTGATGAACTGACATGTAGCTTCAAGAGAAAACCCTGAATAATAATTTCCAAGCCGTTTCTGAACCTCATCGGTAATTACCACACAAGGCTGATTCTTGTCAATCAGTTCCCGTTGAACAATTTCCTTTTGCTTTCTGTAATTGACATTCCTCGCATAAATGAACATATCGGCTGGCTGAAAAAGCAAAGCACCGAATAATAAGATCGCAAAAATCCTTTGCGCATGCATGTGATTTCTCAGGAATACGAAACAACCTATTGCGACCAAAACCGGAAGATACAGATGAAATCCTGTCTCACTTTTCAAGAAAAGAGAAAAGCCAAAGGCGATTAAAACGAAAACAAAAAATCCTATTCTGAACCGGAATACTCGCAAGTAATCGTTCAGGATAAAAGCAGCTGCAACTGCAACAACGGGAACGATAAACAAATAATGCCGGGGGTCGGGACACATCGGAATGTATGACGTTACCGAAATGCTCATGAAGTTCGCCGAAAACACCAAAACAACAGAACTCACTATAAAAAACGACTTCCGGTCGGATAATTTCAGCAATTGCCTCACCGGAACGAAAAAGAAAGCCAGCAAAACAACCAGAAAGCCAAGAAGCATGTCTTGAGTTAAAAACAACTCTGCCAATCCAAAAGTAATTCGCTTCAAAGTTTCTGAAAATGGTTGCTGATCGTAACTACAGGAGTTTAAATAACTATTGGCAACAATGGCATTAAACCGGGTTATGGCATTCCCAAAAGCCACTTGGCAAACGACCAGATAAGCTGCTAACATGACCAAACTAAAGCCAACAAATTGAAGCCAGAATCTTCCGGACCGCTTTTGAACGATATCGGTAACCATTAACCAAACAACCAACGGCCCAAGTAAAACAACTGTTTCCTTGGAGTTAAAACACATGAACAAGGCCAATGCAGCGAGTAATGAATAGGCCTGCTCTGGCATTTTTCGAGGTAAATACTTGTATGAATAAATCACATAACAGAACAAAAATGCGAAAAAGGTAACGGCAACATCTGGCATCAACTTGTCCGAATAAAAGAACGTCCAGTTGTTGAGTGAAAACAAAGCCAGGCCTATTGCCAAGATTGGTCCACTTTCATCTTTCAGGATGCGGTAGACCAACGCCAAAGTGCCAATGAAGAATATCAAAGGAGGCAGAGCTGATGCCCAATCATTAATTCCGAATAATTTATACGACAAGGCGGTTAACCCAACCAATGTTAGCCGGAAAGAGTAATGGTTGCCTGCGTCGAACTCGCCATTGGCCAATCGGGCGGCAGCACGGGCATATTCCATGTCGTCAAAGCCATAATGCCCCAGATAGCAAAAAAAGTGGTGAAGCACCGTTACCAATACAAATGCTATGAATATAAGCTGATTGGATCGATTTGTTTTCAAGGATTGTGCTATTGAATTCTATTCCGCTCGTACTCCCAGTCTTTAATTTCCTGGAACTTAGCCATTCCTTCAGCAACCGATGGATGCTGCAATACAGATTCAACGCTGACTTCAGGAATTAATTCGTCGGCTATTCCATTTTTAATGAAAATGAAATTAAAGCCAAGATCATTCGCACCAACCAAACGATACCCTTTTTGTTTGGCCAATTTAGTCATGGCAATGGGTGAAGCTCCATGATAAACCGGATGCTTTCCCGGATAAAAATAATCAGGATCGTAAGGAACAACTATATCTTCAAACCCGAATTCATTGTGAGTTTCAATGATTACCACTTTAGGCTGAACGACCTCAAGCGCTTCCCAAACCCAATAGTCGTTTCCATCCAAATCGATGGAGAGAAGTCCAATTTCTCCTGAAATTCCGGCATCCAAAATAAGTTGATTGATGTTCTCGCGCTTGATCATTGCACAGACAAATTTGGGCTGATACATCCACGGATGGGGATATTTTGCAAAGAATTTCCGGCCCCTAGCTATGCTTTTGGGATTTCCGTCGATAAACAATCCGTGCCAGCCAAAATTAAAAATCAGGTTCGCGCTATTGCTGTTAACACCATCGTCGGAGCCAAATTCTACGAAAGTCTTGTTCTCCATTCCGACCACCGAAAAGATGAAAAGTAGCAAACCGTCCTCCTCTAATTGAGAAAAGACCCGAAATCCGGTATCTTTCAATCTGGGCAGAGTTTTGTTCCTTACGCCATCCTGATAAGATAGAAAAAGTTGTCGTTGCGAAATTTGTGTTGATGGGTAAAACCGGTTTCTGATTTTGAAGATCAGCAAAAAGTCCTTTAAAATGCTTTTTATTGAATGACTCATATTGGGGTTCTATTTGTCTCTAAACAAATGAAAGAATCCATTGGCTTTACGCTTTTTGCCATCGCGCCCCTCTCCTTCTACAACATAAAAATAAACTCCCGGAGTTGCCATATTCCCTCCAACTTTTCCGTTCCATACCGACTGGGGAACTGATGCTTTTGTGTTATAGAACCCTTGTATATTGTTGCTTTTCCACACATGGAGAATCTTTCCCCAGCGATTAAAAATCGTAAACTTAACCGTCTTCATCGAAAAAAACTTCACGACAAACTCATCGTTAGCCCCATCACCATTAGGAGTGAATACATTGGGCGCATCAATAAACGAAGAATCAATTTCGATATAGTCTTTCATGTAAAAATAATCAGTACAGGTAGTCGACTCTGAAATTTTCTTCGAAACCAGTTTTACTTTGTAAGCGCCGGTTTTTTCATAGGTATAAACCGGATTGTCACTGTAAATAATATCCTGAATACTGTCCTTAAAAGTGCCGGCATCTTTTTCGTCATTGATCTGCTGTGTACTCTTATAAAAATACCATTCATATTTACCCGGGTCACCATTTTCAGAAGTATTGGTAAATGTATAGGTCGCAGGAGCTTCAATTTCTTCTGAATTGCTACCCTTCCCCTGGTCTTCCAACTTATACGTAAACAACGCTTTAGTGACTATCGAATAGTATTCAACTCCGGCTTTTCCATTACATCCAAACCGGTCGGTAACCTCTAAGGTATAGTTTGTATTTTTGGTTGGAGGATCAAAAACCTGAGAAGTCAATACGCGGCTAACCACGCCTGCGTCAGTCGACCATTCAACTTTAATTTGTTTATTCATTTCTTTGGGTTGCCCGGTCGACAAATCAACATAAGCAATGGCAGGCGCATCAAATGCACCATTCAAAGTAAATGAATTACAATCAGACAAAGTGATTTCGGCCTTGACGTCCAGATAATTATTAAACACCCAGGCCGTGTAGGTTTTTGCTCCTGAAGTGGCAGTCAGATTAACACGATAACAACCGTCAGTTAAATTCGAAATTGTTGAAGTTTGATTTCCCGATTGATCGTTTGAATAGGAATCGAATATTCCTGTTGACGAGTTATATTTCAGCCATTCAAAATTTCCGTTCTCGCCTTGCGGGTAGCTGGCTATCAGCATTGCGTTTAATTCGCCTTTTCCGCCACAAAAAACATGAATATTATCCTGTACCCCACTCAAATATTCAGTGGGCACAACAGCATCGGCAGTTGAAGTAATTTGTGAGATACCGACCTCAGAGGCCAAAATAAAACAAGCAAAAAAGAGAAACCCAACAAGTATTTTAGTGAAATTCATTGGTCGTTTTTTTAACAGTCCACAATATTAACGCTAAAAATCGATTTATCTTTTGTGACCATTGAATTTTTCTGGGTGCAACGACTTAACCACAAAGACCGCCAGGCATTTTTACGCTACAAAGGCACCAAGACTATCATATCCGGTACTTAAATCCATTGTGCTTCTTCTTGTCTTTGAGTCTTCGCGGCATTTCCAAAGTTCCAATATTGTTGAAAAGTCTTTACCTTGCAGCCCTGAAAACAGGAAAAACAGTTTTACTTTTGATGACCATTTAGAAGATAAAAAACAGTGCAGAATTATTTAGAAGGATTGAATGAAACACAGAGGCTTGCCGTTGAAAACATACATGGCGCTTCATTGATTATTGCCGGCGCAGGATCTGGAAAAACAAGGGTTCTAACCTACCGGATCACCCATCTTTTAAAGAACGGAGTCAAACCCGGATCCATTTTAGCGCTGACTTTCACCAACAAGGCCGCCCGGGAAATGAAAGACCGTATTGCAAGCATGGTTGGTCAAAATACATCGCGACATTTATGGATGGGAACTTTTCACTCCATATTTTCGCGCATATTGAGAACCGAAGCCGAACTCATTGGATATCCTTCAACCTTTACGATTTACGATTCGGCCGACTCAAAAAACCTGATTAAAAGTATCATCAAGGACATGAGCCTCGATGATAAAACATACAAACCCAATGTTGTCGCATCGCGGATTTCAGCGGCAAAAAACAACCTGGTTTCTTCTGAAGTTTACTCAACTTTACCAGAAACTGCCGAATACGATCAAAGTATCAGAATGCCATTAATTGGCGTAATTTATAAAGAATACGCCAAACGCTGTTTTCTGGCTGGCGCGATGGACTTTGATGATTTACTGCTGAAAACAAATGCTTTGCTCAGGAACCATCCTGAAATTCTGGCCAAATATCAGCGAATTTTCGAATACATTCTGGTTGACGAGTATCAGGATACGAATCATTCGCAATACATGATCATTAAAAAGCTGGCTGCAACTCACAATAACATTTGTGTGGTTGGCGACGATGCGCAAAGTATTTATTCGTTCCGCGGTGCCCGCATCGAGAATATTCTGAACTTTCAGAAAGATTACCCCAACCATAAGGTTTTTAAACTGGAACAAAACTACCGGTCGACTCAAAATATTGTTGATGCTGCCAACAGCGTTATTGCCAAAAACAAGCGGCAGATTCAGAAAAATGTATTTTCAGAAAAGGAAAAGGGCACACTGATTAAAGTAATGAGCGCCATTACCGATAACGAAGAAGGCTACCTGGTTGCCAATGAAATTGGTGACACCCGGATGCGCGAACATTATCAGTTTTCTGATTATGCCATTCTGTACCGCACCAATGCGCAATCTCGTATTTTTGAGGAATCGCTCCGCAAACGAAACATTCCGTATAAAATCTATGGCGGTCTTTCGTTTTATCAGCGCAAGGAAATCAAAGATTTGCTCAGCTATTTCAGGTTAGTTATTAATCCGAAAGACAATGAAGCATTTAAACGGATCATCAACTACCCTGCACGCGGAATCGGGCAAACCAGTCTGACCAAACTCGAACAGTTTGCAGCACAAAACAACATTTGCATCTGGGAGTTTGCCTCCAACATCCCACTTTTGCTCAGCGAATTCAACAAAGGAACGGCCGCTAAAATAAACGAGTTTACCCGCCTGATTGAAGTTTTCAGGGAAAAACTGGAAACGCACAATGCGTTTGAACTGGCCAGTGAAATTGCTACCGGCTCCGAAATCATGAAAGATCTGTACAAAGATCAGACTCCGGAAGGTGTAAGCCGTTTCGAAAACATTCAGGAATTGCTCAATGGTATTCAGGAATTTTCGATTTCGGCCCGCGAAGAAGGAACTCCGGGACAACTGAACAACTACATGGAAGATGTGGCGCTATTGACCGACCAGGACAGCGACAAGCCGGAAGATACTGATCGTGTGACTATGATGACCATACACTCAGCTAAAGGTTTGGAATTCAAAAATGTTTTTATTGTCGGAATCGAAGAAAATCTTTTCCCGTCGAACCAGAACGGGCAAAAAACAGCGGAAGATTTTGAGGAAGAACGTCGTTTGTTTTATGTGGCGCTGACCCGGGCTGAACAACATGTTTACCTGAGTTATGCCCGTCAGCGGTACAAATGGGGGAAACTTGAATTCTGCAACAAAAGTCGGTTTATCGACGAAATTGATTCCCAATATCTTGACCAACCAGTGGATAAAGATCAGGTTTTCTATAACGACAATCAGGAAATTACGTTTGCCACACCAAAGCCCAAACCACAAAGTGCCATGGCGCCGGGACTGCGAGCTTCGGCCACAAGTCAACCCGACATGTTTCGGAAATTATCCAAACTGCGCGAAGCCAAAAAGGAAACTGACGCTTTTGAATACAGTAATCCTGAAGAAATTCAGGCCGGGATGTTGGTCGAGCATCAGCGATTTGGACGTGGAAAAGTGTTGCAAATGGAAGGCAAATCACCCGACATTCAGGCAACCGTATTTTTTCAGAACACAGGAAAAAAACAACTTTTGCTAAAATTCGCTAAACTTCGGATTATAACTTAGGAAAAAGTCATTAGAAAAGGTCATTTGGAAACCATTTTTCCCTCTTTACTAACGACTATTGACTTTTTCCGACTGATTTTCCTCTTTTCTAATGACCAATGACTTTTTTCTAATGATTAATGAGTAATGACAAAGAAATTTTTGCTTAATTTGCATCGAATTCTTCTTTATCCTGATTATCTGTACCGATTTCCTTTTTGAGATAACAGCCTGATTTTAAGAAAAACATTATTTATTTACATGGATTATAATTCAAGTCGTAGTAAGTTGGCTCTACCTGAGTACGGAAGAAACTTACAAAATATGGTCAATCACATCATGACCATTGAAGATCGCAATGAGAGAAACAGAGCCGCCCGAACTATTATTGACATTATGGGTATGATGTATCCATACCTTCGCGACATCAACGATTTTAAGCACAAGCTTTGGGATCATTTGGCCATCATGACTAATTTCCAGTTAGACATTGATTATCCGTATACCCCGCCTTCGCCTGAATTCTTTAATACTCCGCCACTTAGGATTCCTTATGATAATAATAAAATCAAATATCGTCACTACGGAAAAACGATTGAAACCTTAATTGAAAAGGCGTCAGTTTACGAAGACGAAAAGGAACGGGATTTACTGATCAAGCTGATTGCCAATCATATGAAGAAAAGTTATGTGATGTGGAACAAGGATTCGGTTACCGACGATAAAATTCTGGCTGATATCGAAGAAATGTCGAAGGGCAAAATTAAGTGCAACGACATAACGCTTACTGAAACTAAAGACATCTTGTTCCGGAACCAGAAAAAGCCAATGCCGGTAAACAACAATCCCGGACGAAAATTTCAGAAAAACGACAACCGCAAAAAGCAACAATAGCGCAAAGCGTTTGGAGATTCAGATTTAATCACCGGATTGTTTGTGGCTCAACATTAAACCGATCAGTTTCAAAATAGATTCAGAAAACACCGTATTTACTTTTGAGATGGCAACATTTAAAATTGAAGGCGGCGCTCAGCTACATGGTGATTTACACCCGCAAGGTGCAAAAAATGAAGCGCTTCAGGTAATTTGTGCTGTTTTGCTAACTTCTGAAGAAGTTAAAATCAACAATATTCCTGAAATCAGTGACGTCATCAAACTGATCGAAATTTTAACCCAGCTTGGTGTAAAAACCGAACGTACCAGTAAAGGGAATTATACCTTTCAGGCCGACGAAATTAAGCTCGATTACCTGAAAACCGAAACTTTTGCCCGTCAGGCATCCAGTCTTCGTGGGTCGATCATGATTTTAGGTCCACTTCTCTCACGCTTCGGAATTGGTTACATTCCGCAACCTGGCGGCGACAAAATCGGAAGGCGGCGGTTGGATACCCATTTTATCGGTCTGCAAAAACTTGGAGCCACTTTCAATTACAATCCCGACGAACTTTTTTACAGCGTTGAAGCATCGAAGCTAAAAGGCACCTATATGCTACTCGATGAAGCATCGGTTACCGGAACTGCCAACATTGTAATGGCCGCTTCGATGGCCGAAGGAACAACAACGATATACAACGCCGCCTGCGAGCCCTATTTGCAGCAACTCTGTAAAATGTTGGTTTCGATGGGAGCAATTATCGAGGGAATTGGCTCGAACCTGCTTACTGTAAAAGGAGTTAGTTCACTGAAAGGCTGCACACATAAAATTCTGCCTGACATGATTGAAGTGGGCAGTTTTATTGGCCTGGCTGCCATGACAAATTCTGAGATAACCATCAAGAATGCAGGGATTCAGCACTTGGGAATTATTCCGGAGCAATTTAAGCGAATGGGAATTATTCTGGAAGAGCGTAATGACGATTTGTTTATTCCGGCTCAGGACCACTACGAAATTGAAACGTTCATGGATGGCTCAATCATGAATATCGCCGATGCTCCCTGGCCTGGTCTGACGCCCGATTTGCTCAGCATCTTTTTAGTAATTGCCACACAAGCAAAAGGCAGCGTATTGATTCACCAAAAGATGTTCGAAAGCCGTTTGTTTTTTGTCGATAAACTAATCGACATGGGCGCACAGATTATTCTTTGTGACCCGCACCGTGCAACAGTTATCGGGCTCGACCACAAATACCAACTCCGGGCAACCAAAATGAGTTCGCCTGACATTCGTGCAGGAGTTGCATTGCTTATTGCTGCACTTTCAGCTCAGGGAGTCAGCAAAATATCGAATATCGAACAAATCGACCGCGGTTACGAAAATATTGACGAACGTTTGAATGCCATTGGCGCAAGAATTTCCCGCATCGAATCTTAAACATCTGGAAAAATGTCATCAGTCATTTGGAAAGTCACTTTTAAACTTTTTCCTAATGACAATTGACTTTTTGCGATTCTATTCCTGTTAATATTTCCAAACAAAGAAGCACACCTCAACAAACCTATTCCTGAATTATTATTTTTGTGAACGTAAAGAGGTATTAAACCATTAACAAGGACACAAATTATGAGACTTAAAGTAACATTGGCTTTTGTTGTACTATTCACCCTGACAGGATTAGCAAACCCAAATAAAACAAAGAATACCGGAGACGAAGTAACTATCGGACTGAACATTGGAAACAAAGCTCCTGAAATCAGTGAGAAAACATTAGATGGGAAAGAACTTAAACTCTCATCACTTCAAGGGAAAGTTGTGTTGATTGATTTTTGGGCGTCGTGGTGTGGACCTTGCCGTCGTGAAAATCCAAACGTTGTAGCGACTTACGAAAAATTTAAAGACACTAAATTCAAGAATGGCAAAGGATTCACTGTTTACAGTGTTTCTCTCGACAAAGAGAAGGCCGCTTGGGAACAAGCCATAACTGCGGACAAACTCAGCTGGGGAAACCATGTGAGTGATTTACAGGGTTGGAATGCAAAGTTTGCAGGAATCTATGGAGTTCGCAGTATTCCGTCAAGCTTTTTAATTGATGGAGATGGAATAATTGTTGGCAGAAACCTGCGTGGCCCGGCACTTGAGCAAGCATTAAATGATCTGATGAAATAGAAGAAAACGCCCATATTTTGAAAAGGCAGTTCGTAAAACGGGCTGCCTTTTTTGTATCATCTGAATGCATCGCGTCCCTCCTGTCAGTTATCAATTATTTAAAATGCCAATTTGTCAATTGTAAACCATTGGCAGTATATTTGCAGTTTCGAAATCAAAATTTTAAAAATTCAGGAATAATGACAACGGATAAAGAAAAAGCTAACGAAGAACTGGAAATCGAAGCTCCTGATTCTATGGAACAACAGGAAGGTCAAACCAAAAAAGAGACTAAAAAAGATAAAACTCACAAAAAAAACAAGGTTGAAGAACAATTGGAAAAAGCTGAAGCTGAATTACTTGAACTAAAAGACAAGCATATTCGATTGCAGGCCGAATTTGACAATTACCGGAAACGCACCTTGAAAGAACGTATGGAACTGTTAAAAACTGCCAGCGAAAGTGTTCTGGTTGGCATACTTCCGGTTATTGATGATTTTGATCGGGCCATTCAAACGTTAGACCAAGCTGAAGAGAATAGCCATTTAAAAGATGGAGTCATGTTGATTTTCAACAAATTTCAGGATTTTTTGAAGCAAAACGGTGTGAAGGAAATTGAAGGAAAAGATCAAGCTTTTGATACCGATTTACACGAAGCAATCACAACATTTCCAGCGCCTTCGGAAGAGCTAAAAGGGAAAATTATTGATGTTGTTCAGAAGGGTTACTATTTGAACGACAAAGTGATACGTCACTCAAAAGTAGTTATTGGCGAGTAAGCCATATATATTTGATAAAATGACAAAACGCGATTTTTACGAGATTCTTGGTGTCAGCAAAAATGCGACTGCTGATGAAATAAAAAAGGCCTATCGGCAAAAAGCAATTCAGTTTCATCCTGACAAAAATCCAGGCAATAAAGAAGCCGAGGAAAAATTCAAGGAAGCAGCTGAAGCCTACGAAATTTTAAGCAGTCCTGAAAAACGTCAGAAATACGATCAGTTCGGTCATGCAGGAATGGGCGGAAACGCTGGTTTTGGTGGACACGACATGTCGATGGACGATATTTTCTCGATGTTTGGCGATGTCTTTGGTGGCGGTGGGTTTGGCGGGTTTGGCGGGTTTGGTGGCGGTTCGCGCAGCCGTGGGCCACGTCAACACCGTGGATCCGATCTTCGCGTAAAGGTTTCACTTACCTTACTCGAAGTCTTAAACGGAGTTGAGAAAAAAATAAAGGTGAAAAAATATGTTCCCTGTAGTCATTGCAAGGGAACAGGAGCGCAAGGCGGATCATCCTACACCAATTGTTCAACGTGTAAAGGATCGGGTCATGTAACCCGTATTCAGAACACTTTGCTGGGGCAAATGCAAACCACAGCCACTTGTCCAACATGCAACGGTGAAGGACAGATTATTACCAACAAATGTACACATTGTCAGGGCGAAGGAGTTGTTCGCGAAGAAGAAGTAATCAGCATCAGGATACCAGCTGGTGTGGGTGAGGGAATGCAACTAAATGTTTCAGGAAAAGGAAATGCCGGACGCCGGGGTGGTGTTAACGGTGATCTGTTTGTTGTTATTCAGGAAGAAGAACACCCGGAATTGGTTCGCGACGGAAACAACCTTGTTTATGACCTTTTTGTGACTTTCCCTGAGATAACCTTGGGTACTGCAAAAGAAATTCCGACTGTTGACAGTAAAGTGAAAGTAAAAATTGAAGCCGGCACTCAGCCTGAAAAAATTCTTCGCTTGCGCGGGAAAGGGCTTCCTGACGTGAATGGTTACGGGAAAGGCGATTTACTGGTACGGGTTCATGTATGGATACCAAAAAAACTCAATTCAGAAGAAAAGAAAGCGCTTGAAAAGCTTCAGTCGATGCCAAGTTTCAGCGACGGGCCTGATCAGTCGGACAAAAATTTATTCGATAAAATGAGAGACATATTTGACTAGCACAGCAAAGTCAGACCACAAACAAAGCTGCCGGAAGATTGAATTGATTCAACTTTTCCGGCAGCTTTGTTTGTAGGATCAATGCCACAAAATTACTGCATGATCTCATGAGCATTGAGCGCTTCGCGGTATTTGCGGGCATTCTCGTTATGAGCCGAAAGTGTTTTCGCGAAATTGTGATATCCTGAAAAGTCCTCGCGGGCACACATGTAGATGTATTGTGTTTTTGCAGCATTAAGAACCGATTCGATACTTGATATTTCCGGAAAATTAATTGGACCCGGAGGTAATCCTGGGTATTTATAGGTATTGTAAGGCGAATCGATTGCCAGGTGACTGTTTAACACACGTTTAATGTGGAAATTACCTAAAGCATATTTCACTGTTGGGTCAGCCTGCAAAGGCATTCCACGCTTAATCCGGTTCAAGTACAACCCTGCAATAATCGGTTTTTCGTCTTTTTTATTACTTTCCTCCTGGACGATTGACGCCACTGTCATTACTTCTTCAGGAGTTAGACCGAGCTCCGAAGCTTTATTTCTTCGTTCTTCATTCCAAAAGCGTTTGTATTCCATCGACATACGTTCTAAAAACTGATCAGCAGTAGTTGTCCAGTAAAATTCGTAGGTATTTGGAATAAACATACAATGGAAAGTACTCTCGGTAAATCCGTATTTTTCGAAAGTGGCGGGATCCGTAAATTTTTGGAGTAACTCAAGAGAATCGGGCTGAATATATTTGGCAACTGCACCAGCCAACTCCGTAATAAATCGAAGGTTATTAAAAGTTACCTGAACCGGTTGCTGATTCCCGGATCTTAACATATTCAAAATCTCATTGGTATTCAGGCCTTTATCTAAAAGGTATTTACCAGGCTTGATCGATTTTGCGTATTTTTTGCGTTTGGCCACCCAGTTAAAAGCTTTGTAATCCTGAATAATTTCATGTTTTTTCAAGCTATCCAGAACTTGCTCATAAGTAGCATTTAGTGGAATAATAATACTTCCGGGAGTGTTAATGTTTGGATAAAAAATATACTTATACAACTGGTATCCGCGAAATCCACCTCCAACAACAGCAATAATAAAAGCAATAACTATCCATTTATTTAATCGGGGAAATAACATAAGTTCATTTTTTTGGACAAAATCCATAATTCAATCAGGTTTTTCCGATAAAAATAATCATTTCATTTAAAGTACCTAACTTCAGGTTAAAAGTTAAGTGTATAAGAAAGAACAAATCTCACTAATAATCAGTATTTTAAAATAAAAAACATCCCTATTATTATTTATTATTTAGTTCAGTGTAAATTCTGTCTACATTATTTATCAACTTTTCCTTAATTCCTGACCGATAAAAAAACAGACCTGTTCTGTTTGCCTTAAATTGTTTATTTTCGCTGTACAATAAAACAAGTCTAAATATTTCAATATGCATAGGGTTAATTTAGCCGAGAATATTTATTACGTAGGGTTTAATGATCGTAAAACCCACCTTTTTGAGAACATCTGGCCCATTCCAAAAGGAGTTTCATACAATTCGTATCTCATTGTTGACGAAAAAATTGCGTTGATCGATACCGTCGAACGTTCGTATATCGACGATTATCTCGATCAGATTGAAGTCCTGACTGAAGGCCGCCCGGTGGATTACCTCATCATCAACCACATGGAACCCGATCATTCCGGAGCGTTGAAAGCCGTTATTTCAAAGTATCCGAACATTACACTTGTTGGAAATAAAAAGACCTTTGAAATGGCCCAGAATTTTTATCAGGTGACTCAGCAAAACATTGAGGTATATGACGATTCAGAATTGTCGCTGGGTAAAACCAATTTACAGTTTACCACAATCCCTATGGTACACTGGCCTGAAACCATGGTGACCTTCGAATCGACCAATAAAATTCTCTTTACTGGCGATGCCTGTGGAAGCTACGGAACGCTGGATGGTGGAATTTTTGACGATGAACTGGATTATACGCAATACGATGAAGAAATTGTCAGGTATTTTTCGAACATTGTAGGTAAATATTGTGCCCACACCCAGCGTGCCTTGAAAAAAATTGCCAAGTACGAAATTAAAATGATAGCTGCCACGCATGGTATGATCTGGCGCTCGCACATTGATTTCATACTGGATAAATACGAAAAATTAAGCACGTACCAGACCGAACCGGGAGCAGTTATCGTTTATGGTTCAATGTATGGCAATACTGCTAAAATGGCCGAAATTATTGCTCGCCAGCTCGCCGTAAGAGGTATTAAAAATATTCGGGTCTACGACTCTTCCAAAACCCATCCGTCATTCATTATAAGTGATATTTTCAAGTATAAAGCACTGATTTTAGGTAGTGCAGCCTACAACAATGCAATGTTTCCAACAGTTGAAACTTTACTGACTACTATCAAGCATATGGGAATAAAAGACCACCTGCTTGGTATTTTTGGTTCGTTTAGCTGGAACGGAGGCGGGGTTAAAAACCTTGAAAAATTCGCCGAAGAAATTAAATGGGAAGTAGTTGGCCAACCGTTGGAAGAAAAAGGTGCCATGAAACCCGATCATTTTAGCAGGTACGTTGATCTTGCAAATGCCATTGCTGACAAGATATTGGCATAACCCATGAAATACACACTGAAAAGGCAATCAACGAAATAGTTGGTTGCCTTTTTTTTGCCCGCTCTATGCAAAATCATTTTTGTCACACTTTCAAACGGTTTCAGTAAGTGAGAAATCCAACTTGTCCGTCTATTTTTCATTATATTGTGTTCGAATAATCAAAAACTAACCAAATGATTCAACGAGTTACGGCCATCCTGAGTTTAATACTTTTCCTTTTTTCCTGTCAGGAAGCCAAATACAAACCTTCCAGAAAGACACTTGATTTAAACGGGATATGGCAATTTGCCATGGATTCTTCAGGAATTGGAATTCAGGAAAAATGGTTTGCTCATATCCTCCCCGATTCGGTGCAACTTCCAGGAACAATGGACGAAAACCACAAAGGCATCCCGAATAAAAACAGGCAGGAAACCATGCGTTTGTCGCGCGAATTGATGTATGATGGAATGGCGTGGTATCAAAAGACTGTTTCAATTCCTGAAGACTGGAAAGGTAAATCTATCCGACTGAAAATGGAACGCACCAAGCCGACACAGATTTGGGTTGATGAAACATGGATCGGATCAAACAACAACTTGCTAACTCCTCAGGAATATGACTTATCGGCTGCACTTTTGCCCGGAAATCATCGAATCACCATTCTGGTTGACAATGGCCCCAATGCCTTGCCCAAGGGTGTTTATGGCGCCCACGCGATGACAGAACATACCCAAACCAACTGGAACGGGATTATTGGCGAATTTCAGCTCGAAGCATCATCGGTTACTCACCTCCAAAATGTCCAAATTTATCCGGACACTGAAAATAAAAAAGCAATTATCAAGCTTCTGATTGTAAATCCTGACGAACAATTGAAAGAGGCAAACATACAAATCGCTGCAAGTACATGGAATTGCGATTCGCCAAAAAATCTTAAATCGAAATCATTTCAGGTAAAATTGACCCAAGGCGAAAATTCGGTTGATCTCAATTACGAATTTGGGAACGATGCAGCCTTTTGGTCTGAATTTTCACCGACTTTATACAAATTAAGTATTTCTCTTGAAAATAACGGAGTCATCGACAATTGTCAGGTTGATTTTGGTTTGCGCCAATTCAAAACAGATGGAACACAATTTGCAATAAACGGAACTAAAACCTTTTTGCGCGGAAAACATGACGCCTGCGTTTTTCCGTTAACCGGTCATCCGCCTATGGATACCGAAAGTTGGATTCGAGTCTTCAAGATTGCAAAAACCTATGGAATAAACCACTATCGTTTTCATACCTGGACACCGCCAATGGCAGCTTTTAAAGCTGCTGATATCGAAGGAATTTACTTGTCGCCCGAATTGCCATACTGGGGCGGAATGGATCAAAAAAATAATGAGTTGAATGATTTTCTGCTGAAAGAAGGAGACCACATCTCAGAAACCTATGGCAATAGCGCATCTTTTGTCATGTTTTCGCTTGGAAACGAATTATCCGGAGATTTGACTGTGATGCAGGATTTTGTAAAGCATTTCAGACAAACTGACGAACGCCATCTTTTTTCGTTCGGATCAAACAACTACCTGGGCTGGAAAGGACAGGTTGAAGGTGAAGATTACCTGGTTACCTGCCGGGTCGGAGCAGAAAAAGACAGCACTTTTTCATCGCATGTCAGAGCTTCATTTTCGTTTGCCGACGCTTATCAGGGCGGAATTATTAATGGCGAATATCCTTCAACCACTACTAATTATCAGAATGCAATTTCCAAATCGACAGTTCCGGTTATCGGTCACGAAATTGCTCAATACCAGATTTACCCTAACTACGATGAACTGAAAAAATATACAGGTGTGCTCAAGCCCTGGAATCTTGAAATCTTCCGCAAACGACTGGAACAAAATCATCTGAGCGATCAGGCACTTGATTTTTTCAAAGCATCGGGAGCGCTGAGTGCCATTTGCTATCGTGCTGACATTGAAATCGCGCTTCGAACTCCCGGATTTGGTGGATTCCAATTGCTCGACCTTCAGGATTTCCCGGGGCAGGGAACTGCATTGGTTGGCCTGCTCGATGCGTTTATGGATAGCAAAGGACTGATTACACCGGAAGCTTTTCGTGAATTTTGCAATCAGGTAGTTCCACTTTTCCTGATGGAAAAATATTGCTGGACCAATGCCGAGACTTTAACCGGCCAAATTCAGGTTGCCAACTATTCAGCAATTGAATTGAAAAATCAAACGGTAAAATGGGAGCTGAAGAATTCACAAGGCGAAATAATTGATCAAAATGAAGTAACAACTACTATTTCGCAAGGCAAACTAACTGATGTAAGTAAGTTAAACATTGATCTCAAAACCATCCAATCAGCACAAAAACTTTCACTGACGATAAGTTTACCCGGTACAGCCTATAAAAACACCTATTCGCTGTGGGTTTATCCCGAGAAACCAAATACTACAGTACCTTCCGGCGTAATGATTTCGAGTGAGTTGGATAAAAAAACATTGAGATCACTTGAAAATGGGCAGACCGTTCTGCTGATTCCCGATCATGAAACCGTTAAGGATTTGACTGTTGGTGGTTTATTTACTCCGGACTACTGGAATTACCGGATGTTTAAAGGAATCTCAGAATGGGCTAAGAAACCTGTATCTCCTGGGACATTGTCAATATTAACCAATCCGGAACATCCACTTTTCAAAGATTTTCCAACCGAGTTTTATTCAAATTGGCAATGGTGGTCGATCGTAAAAAACAGCCGGCCATTTATTCTGGATAAAACAGAAGCCAGCTATCGCCCAATCGTTCAGGTAGTCGATAATATTGAACGCAACCATAAACTTGGGCTAGTTTTCGAATTTGCTGTTGGAAAAGGGAAAGTGTTGGTTTGTATGGCCGATCTCGCTAAAATTCAGGATAAACCTGAAGGCCGACAGTTTTACAGCAGCATCCTGAGCTATCTGGAATCGGATCAGTTTAAGCCGCAAACATCTATTTCTGAGACAGAACTTGTTTCATTGTTTAAAACCAAGGTGAAAACTCAAAACATTTCAGGCGTAAAAAACATATCTTATCAATAGCCTGAATAACTTTCCTGTCCAAAAAATGATTGAAAATGTGCGAAACTATTCTTGTTTCCCGATGGAAATCCGGTCTGAGAAAATATCTTTGCAGATCGAAAAATTTAAAATTAAAGTATGCAAACCTGGTTCGAGTGCAAAGTAAAATATGTAAAAATAGACGATGATGGCCGCGAGCGTAAAGTAAGCGAAGTATATCTGGTTGACGCGGTCACGTTTACTGATGCTGAAACACGTATCATTCAGAATGTGTCAACGATGGTTCGGGGTGAATTTATTGTCGATAACATTAAAAAATCGAATATCGTTGAAATATATCCACACGAAAACGGAGAATGGTGGTATAAGGCTAAAATCGGCATTGTCACCATCGACGAGAAAGCGGGTAAAGAGAAGAAAATCAATAATTATTTTCTAGTTGCTGCAGACGACATCAAACAGGCTCTGCAACGCCTGGAAGAAGGACTTTCGTACATTTTGGTTCCTTACCAAACCACTTCACTGGCTATTTGCAATATCGTTGATGTATTCCCCTATTTCGAGGACAATGTGAACAAGCCAATTCCGTCGAACCTGAAACCATTGGCTCAGGTGACAAAAAAACCTGTCTTTGAAGATGAAGATCTGGACGAAGAGGTAGTTTATTCGGCTGACGAAGAAGAGGAAGATGAAATCGAGGAAGAAGAAACGGATGACGATCAGGAATAATTCGCTGATTCCGGAATAAAATATAAAATGGGCATTGCCGGTTGTTAGCAACCAACAATGCCCATAATTTCATCCGGCAGGTTACATTCAGGTTTAATTATGCCGGTTCCAAAGCTGATTTCTTCAAATTAATCATTACCCGGTAGAACGTAAATTTCTCGCGCTGCACCGGATCAAATTCATAGTAAACATTGGCAATGCGGCAGATGTCTTTTACTTCTGAATAAACAACATTTAATTCCTGTTTCAAATCATCAGCCAATTGGTCTTTTCCATGAGAGATATCAAAGCAATTCTTCAGATCAACCAATTTTTCTTTGTAATTCATTAAGCGATTCAACAGATTTTTGTCGATGCCTCTTGCAAGGATGATCTGTTGTAATCCTGGAGTCATGTTTCGTTTGAAGGTAGACATCATCTTGTACAAGCTGAAAAGATCTCCATTCTTGGCATCACTGAAATAATCAACATATCCAAGTGTATCAAAAGTTTCATTCAGAAAAGCTTTATCAGTTTTAAAATCAACTTTTAGTTCGGCTCGAAACACGCTTACATCTTTCAATGCAGCAATCATCAGTTCATAAAACTGACCATGCATTTCCAAATGGCCGGACAACGATTCATGCGTGAAATAGTGGTTCATGATTGCATCAATTCTACCCTTCAGGTTTTTGGCATAATCAGGCGACCAATTTCGCCGGACAGAGGAGAGTTCGTAGATGTTCTCGCTAAATGATTGAGCGATTTTTCTGCACGTCAGAATAGTTGCAGTTCCGGTAAGGCAAGTTGATATGACATTCATAATCGCAGGTTTTAAGTAAGTTGAATTATCAATAATAACATACGAAAAAAAATGCCGAAAGGATATGCTTGGTGCTTAATTTATAATCACTTATGTTGTTAAACAAACTGACCCTTTAATTTTATCTGATTCGGAAACAATATGGGAAGATTTCAAAAAAAACAAGAACCCCTGATCAGTAAATTACCGATCAGGGGTCTCAAAATATTCTATATGAAAGTCGTTAATAAATTAGCTGTTCTTTGCCAATCTTTTACGATCATGTTCTTTCAAAAAGATTTTCCGCATCCGAATAGACAATGGTGTAACCTCAACCAATTCGTCGCTTTTGATGTATTCCAAAGCTTCTTCCAAACTGAATCGAATTGGGGTAATCAACCTCATTTTTTCATCAGTACCCGAAGCACGCATATTGGTTAACTTTTTGGGTTTGGTCACATTGATGGTCAAATCGTCAGCGCGGGTATTTTCTCCAATTACTTGTCCTTCGTATATTTCCTGGGCCGGATCAATAAAGAAAGATCCTCGATCCGAAAGTTTACTGATTGAATAAGCAAATGCAGTTCCGGTTTCAAGAGCAACCAATGATCCGTTGTTCCGGATATCAATCGGCCCTTTGTAAGGCTGATATTCAATAAAACGATGGTTCATAACAGCTTCTCCGGCAGTAGCAGTAAGCATATTGGTACGCATACCAATGATTCCACGAGATGGAATAATGAATTCGAGATGAATGCGATCGCCTTTGCGCTCCATGGTTTGCATTTCGCCTTTACGCTGCGAAGCCATTTCAACTACTTTACCTGAATATTCCTCAGGCACATCCACATGCATTTCTTCAATTGGCTCACACTTTTCGCCATCAATTTCTTTGTACAAAACCTGTGGCTGGCCAACCTGCAGTTCGTATCCTTCGCGTCGCATGGTTTCAATCAATACAGATAAATGCAGCACACCACGTCCATAAACAATATACGAATCAGCAGAATCAGTAGGCATAACGCGCAATGCGAGGTTCTTTTCCAATTCCTTTTCCAGACGGTCTTTCAAGTGGCGCGAAGTCACATATTTACCTTCTTTTCCGTAGAAAGGTGAGTTGTTAATCATGAAAGTCATACTCATGGTTGGCTCATCTACAGCAATTGGTTCCAGGGGTTCCGGGTTTTCCCAGTCGCAAACGGTATCGCCAATATCGAAACCTTCAATTCCGACCATTGCACAAATGTCGCCCGAAATCATCTGGTCAACTTTCTGACGACCCAATCCGGTAAACGTATGAAGTTCTTTTACTTTTGTTTTTTTAATTGAACCATCTCGTTTTACAAGCGAAACGTTCATTCCTTCTTTGATCTCTCCACGGTGAATACGACCAATGGCAATACGACCAACGTATGAAGAGTAGTCCAATGAAGTAATCAACACCTGCGGTGTTCCCGGATTATCAACCGGACCAGGTATAAATTCAATAATTGAATTCAACAAAGCCTCAATGTTGTCAGTCGGCACTTTCCAGTCGTCTGACATCCAACCTTGTTTGGCCGATCCGTAAACGGTAGGAAAACTTAACTGGTCTTCAGTTGCATTCAAACTGTACATCAGGTCGAAAACCTGTTCGTGAACTTCTTCAGGACGACAGTTTGGTTTGTCAACTTTATTCACCACAACAATCGGTTTCAGGCCTAAAGCCAAAGCTTTTGACAATACAAACCGGGTTTGTGGCATGGTGCCTTCAAAAGCATCCACAAGCAACAAAACACCATCGGCCATGTTCAGTACCCGCTCAACTTCACCACCAAAGTCGGCGTGACCAGGAGTATCTATGATATTGATTTTAATATCCTTGTAAATTACAGATACGTTCTTCGCAAGAATGGTAATTCCTCTCTCGCGTTCCAAATCGTTGTTGTCGAGAATCAACTCTTGTTTCTTCTCGTGTTCTTTCATGATGTTACAATAGTAAATCATCTTGTCGACCAATGTGGTCTTCCCGTGGTCAACGTGGGCAATAATCGCAATGTTTCTAATCTTCTGCATAGGTTCCAAAAATGAAGGCGCAAAGATAGCCGAATAATCCAATCAAAATTGGTTTTACGGCTTGTTGGAGGTTAAGTTTATGTAAATACTACTATTTTAACAATTTAGGTGCATTAAAATGCAAAAACGGAGGACTTTCTTTACTGAATCCTCCGTTTTCTCAGGCTTGAATTATTCGTTTGACCGGCAATTATTTGTGCCGTTTCTTCAATTCGCGAGCCAAATCTTCAATCCGGTAACCTTTATGCGACAGCAAAACAATGAGATGATACAGCAAATCGGCACCTTCGTAAATAAAATTTTCATCGTCATCAGCCATCGCTCCAATAATGGTTTCAACAGCTTCCTCTCCCACTTTCTGGGCAATTTTGCGTGTTCCCTTCTGAAACAGCGAAGTGGTGTACGAACCATCTGGCATTTCCTGTTTCCGTTGGTCAATAAAATCCTGAAGATATTCCAGAAACTGAATGTCGCTTTCTTCGTTCGTTTCGCCCCAGCAAGTGTCGTCGCCGGTATGGCAAACTGGCCCAACCGGATTTACCTTGATCAAAAGCGTATCATTATCGCAATCGGCTGCAATAGAAACTACATTCAGAAAATTGCCTGATTCTTCGCCTTTGGTCCACAACCGGTTTTTGGTACGGCTAAAAAACGTAACCTGACCGGTTTCTTCTGTTTTGGCCACAGCTTCTTCGTTCATAAAACCTAACATCAGCACCACGTTGGTTGTATTATCCTGAATAACAGCCGGGATCAGGCCGTTCAGCTTAGTGAAATCTAATTGTGTATTTTCCATTTTATTTTTTAGTTTGATATTTTACAAATTGTTCCTGAAGCTGGTTTTCAATATGAATTCGGTCTCGCTCCAGCTCGGTTTTAAGTTCGTCTTCAGTAGGAAGATAAAGCTTATATTTTGATGAGAATAGTTGTTTACTTTCGGCCAAAACCGAATATTTAACCACCGACTCGCTTTGCTGCGAACACAAAATAATGCCTATAGTTGGATTGTCGTCGGGCTGACGCACTTTCTCTTCAAATAGCCTCACGTACATATCCATCTGCCCCACATCCTGATGTGTAAGTTTGCCAACTTTTAAATCAATCAGCACAAAACACTTCAGGATATAATTGTAGAAAACCAGATCTATATAATAATGGTCGGCATCGACATTCAAATGATATTGGCGCGAAACAAAAGCAAACCCACGTCCAAGTTCCAGAATAAACGAATGTAGGTTTTCGATCAACGCACTTTCGAGTGTTTTCTCCAGATAAGAAACTTCAGGTTTCAACTTCAGGAATTCCAGAATATAAGGATCTTTAATAAAATCGCGCGGCGATTCAACCAATAGTCGGATGCTCTGTTCAGCTTCTTCTTTCACCTGACGTTGATCCCGGCTCGAAATAATCCGCTCATAATACATCGTGCTGATTTGCCTGTCGAGCGCACGTACACTCCAGTTTTGAATGGCAGATTCCTTCTTGTAAAATTCACGGGCATTTTGATTTTCAACCCTCATCAGCAGCGAATAATGCGACCAGCTCAATTGGTCAGACAGTGTCTGGCGAATTTGTACATTATTATCCGACAATAGATTGGGAACAAAAAGATCAGGAAATACAAGAAAAAACTGTCTGAAATATTTAAGGTTGGTTACCGAATAGCCCCGGCCATATTCTGAGGTAAGTTTCTCCGAAAGTTCTTTCAGAATCTGCTTGCCATAGTCGGCTCTGGTAGCACCTTTCTGCTCATCATCAACAATCAGACGGCCAATCTCCCAATAAGCCGCAACAATGTTTGTATTGGCAACCCGATAAATATTTCGGAAAGCCGAATCCAGAACATATTTAACTGATTCGAATAAATGGAGATCTTCAGGCAGCATAAATGAATTAAAGTATTTAATATTCAAAGATAAGCAGAGTTTTACCGAACAACAATTCCCTTCGACCTTAAATAACTTTTTAAATCAGGTATGGCAATTTCCTTGTAGTGAAAAATGCTTGCCGCCAATCCTGCGTCGGCTTTCCCTTCTGTAAACACATCCACAAAATGGTCCATGTTTCCGGCTCCTCCGGAAGCGATGATTGGAATCCGCAACATATCGGCCATTTTAGCCAGTTGCTTGTTGGCAAAACCAGCCTTGGTTCCATCGTGGTTCATCGAGGTAAACAGGATTTCGCCCGCACCGCGACTTTCGCCTTCTTTGGCCCATGAGAACAGTTCTTTGTCTGTCGGAATGCGGCCGCCATTCACTGTCACCGTCCAATAATCATTTTCACCCCGGGCATCGATGGCTAAAACCACAAACTGGCTACCAAAATTCAGCGCCAGATCGTCGATCAATTTCGGATTGCGAACTGCTGATGAGTTGATACTGATTTTATCGGCTCCGGCACTCAATAAATCCTCGGCATCTTTCAACTCGCTGATTCCGCCACCAACGGTAAACGGGATGTTTATTTCGCGGGCAATTCGCCTGACCAGTTCAACAAAGGTTTTGCGGCCTTCGTGTGTGGCGGTAATGTCGAGAAAAACCAGTTCGTCGGCTCCCTGCTCGGCATACATAGCGCCCAGTTCAACCGGGTCGCCCACGCTTTTAATATTCACAAAATTGATGCCTTTAACAGTCTGACCGTCTTTAATATCCAGGCATGGTATAATTCGTTTTGCTAACATGATCGTTTGTTTAACCACAATGGGTACTAAGTTTTTCACGAAGGACACCAAGATTATTTCATTGTGTCCTTTGTGCTTTTTCCTTTGCGTTCTTTGTGTTTCATTTCGTCAGAATAAATTTGCTAATCTCTTCCAAGCTAATCCGATTTTCGTAAATCGCTTTGCCGGTAATTACTCCAGGAATACCCAATTCGTCGAGCTCATAAATATCTTTCATGGTGGCGATGCCGCCGCTGGCAATGAGTCCAAGGCTTGGAAATTTGTTCCTGATTTCTTTATACAAATCGATGCTTGGACCAGTTAACATGCCGTCGCGGGCAATGTCGGTTGAAATAACCTGCCGAATGCCTTTGCTGGTATAACTTTCAATGAAATCGAGAATGGATAATTCTGAAACTTCCTGCCAGCCACTCACGGCGATCATTTTGTCTTTTGCATCGGCTCCGAGAATAATTTTCTCTGCACCGTAAGTTTCAATCCAATGCAGGAAAGTCTCACGATCTTTTACCGCAATACTTCCGCCGGTAACCATTTTTGCACCGCATTCGAACGCAATGCGCAAATCTTCGTCCGATTTCAATCCGCCGCCAAAGTCGATGATCAGATTCGTTTTCGAGGCAATCAATTCAAGCACTTTATAATTGACAATGTGCTTGGCTTTTGCGCCATCCAGATCTACCAGGTGCAAACGGGTGATTCCGGCATCCTCAAACATTTTAGCTACTTCGAGCGGATTCTCGTTGTAAACAGTTTTCTGGTTGTAATCGCCTTGCGACAAACGAACGCATTTCGCATCGATTAAATCAATGGCAGGTATAATTGTAATCATTTTAGATTCAAACTTAAGTTACAGAGAGACAAGGCACCTAAGTACCAAAGTATCTCAATATTATTTATCAGTTATTGATTGGATAAATGCTGAAAGCATCCTCTCAATTTCTCTGGTTTCTTCAAATACAGTATTAAACTTGCCTTCTTCAATGTATTCAAGATTCCTGGCAATCCTTAATTGTGTTTGCAATTCAAATAAGGAACCCATTGAAATTTTCAAAAAGCGAATAAAATCTTGTTGCGATTTTCGACCAAAACCTTCAGCAATATTTGAAGGAATTGAGACTGCACAGCGACGTATTTGACTTGTTAGTCCATAAACCTCTTCTTTAGGGAAATTACGAGTTTCTCTATAAATGACTGTGACAATCTCCATCGATTTCTGCCATACAAATAATTCAGTATATGTCTTCATTCTTTGTCTTTTGCTTTGGTACTTTGCCGCTTTGGTACTTTGTTACTTGATTTTCAAAAAATTCTCCAAAATCCTCGCTCCTACAGTTCCGCTTTTTTCAGGATGAAACTGTGTGGCATAAAAATTATCGCGGTGCAAGGCAGCGCTGAAAGGATTGATGTAATTACATACGGCAGCGGTATGTTCACCCACTGCGGCATAATACGAATGGACAAAATAGACAAATTGGTTCTCGAGCGATGGATCGAAAATGTCACTTTTCAGATCGGTGATAGTATTCCAACCCATGTGCGGAACCTTGGTGACGAATTCCATCCCTGATTCTGGAATAAACCGTTTGACTTGCTCATCGAAAATACCCAAACATGGCGTATTGCCTTCTTCCGAATGGCTACACATCAATTGCAACCCCAGGCAAATTCCAAGAACTGGTTGTTTCAGCTCAGGAATCAGTTTATCCAGACCTTCTTTCTTCAGGTAAGCCATTGTAGTACTGGCCTCTCCCACTCCCGGAAAAATCACTTTATCGGCGGTCTTAATCTTTTCGTGGTCACCTGTGATTTCAGCATTCACGCCAAGTCGCTGCAAGGCATTGTTGACAGATTCGATGTTTCCCGCGTTGTATTTAATAATGACAATATTCATATTGTTATTCTATATTTTTCTGATCAATTCGATGACAACAATAGCTTTGTTGTTGTACCTTTATCTGAAGAAATTCAAATCCGGCGCGTTCTTCTAACGGTTAGGAAACCGGTTTCTCAATCCGGAGATGGCAGTTCGATTCTGCTACGCGCTACAATTCTATTTTAGAAGCTCAGCAATTACTTTCTTCATTTCCTGAAACTCCTCTTCTTTATACAACCTTGTCATAAAAACAATTTTACCAGTTTTATCAACAATCACATTTCGGGTAACACCAGCACCTTTTTCAGCAAACTGATAAAAGATACCACCTTTCGGGTCAAGCGCCAACGGGTAAGTGACAGGAATCTGCTTGGCAAATGTCTTTACTTTTTCAACTGGTTCATCCAGATCAATTCCGAACAAAGCAAAATTTGGATTGTCCTTGTATTTTCTCCAGATATCGGCTTCGATGTGCGGCATCTCCTTCCGGCATACTCCACACCAACTGGCAGTAAACTGAAGCATCACCACTTTGCCTTTCAAATCGGCTGTTTGAACAGTTTTCCCATCAGTTGTGATCATACTGAAATCAGGAATTTGCTGCCCAACTTTAACGATGTAGGCGTAATCAGCAGGAATTTCCTTTGCTGGTGATTGAGCAAAGGCTCCTGAATAACTTAATCCAATCATGAGTAGTAGAATAATTTTTTTCATGGCATAATATTTAACTAAAGACAACTGTTCGATTGTTGTAAACCAAAATTTTTCGTTCGATGTGCTTGTTCACGGCCTTTGAAAGAACGATTTTTTCCAGATCACGGCCTTTTGCAATCAGGTCGTCAACCATGTCTTTGTGGCTAACATGAGCAACTTCCTGCTTAATAATTGGGCCAGCATCAAGTTCTGTTGTTACATAATGGCTTGTTGCACCAATAATTTTTACTCCGCGTTTGTATGCAGCGTGATAAGGTTTTGCACCAACAAATGCCGGCAAAAACGAGTGATGAATGTTAATAATCCGGTTAGGAAAATGGGTAATAAATTCGTCGCTGATGATTTGCATGTATCGTGCCAACACAATAAAATCGATTTTATGCTTTTCCATCAAAGCAATTTCCTGAGCTTCCAGTTCTTCTTTATTGTCTTTTGTCACCGGGAAAACGTGATATTCAATATCGAACCTCCGGGCTACATCGGCCATATCCGGATGATTGCTGATGATCACAGGAATTTCCACGTTCCATTCTCCTGAAGTATATCGGGCCAGAAGATCGAACAGGCAATGCGACATCTTCGAGACAAAGATGGCCATTCGAGGCTTTTCTTCCGAAAAATGGAGTTCAAAGGTCATTTGATTTTTCTGACCAATAAGCGTTGCAAAATAGTCGGCTATTTTATTTTTCGGGATATTGAAATTCGCTAAATCCCACTCTACACGCATGTAAAACAGTTTTTCTTCACGATCTACATGCTGATCGAGATACAAAATATTCCCATTATTGGTATTAATAAACTCAGTTACCAATGCCAGAAGCCCCTGCTGATCGGGACAGTGAATGAGCAGAATTGCGGTTGATTTACTTGTATCTATTGTCATATTTGTTGGTTTAAACACAAAGGACTCAAAGGTTTTCCACAAAGGACACAATGTTTTCTTTTATATCCTTCATGTTCCCATGTATCCTGCGTGCTATAAAATAACTCGTTTAATTCCGTTCTTTAAATGTGTTACATTGAAGTTCACTAAAAGTCCAAGTTTGCACCCTGATAATTTCAGATATGTCAAGGTCTGAGCCAAATGAACATCTGTTAATTCTTCAACTGCCTTCAATTCTACAATAATCTTATTTTCCACCAAAATATCCAATCGTAAGTGGCTTCCCAATTTCAACCCTTTATAAATCAGAGGAAGATGCTTTTGTTTTTCAACATTCAGACCGACCATCTGCAATTCGATAAAAAGACATTCTTCATAAACACTTTCAAGCAACCCAGGTCCCAGGTTCGTGTGCACTTCGAAAGCACAATCGAGTACTTTCTTGAAAATTTCTTCGCGATCCATATTTCTGTTGTTGGATATCTACTTCGTGTCCTTCGTGAAAACCCTTTGTTCCTTTGTGATTATAGTGTTCCCTTGGTTGTTGGTAATTCGAAGTTAAACACATCTTTCCGGATGGCCATCTTTACAGCACGAGCCAATGCTTTGAAAATGCCTTCAATTTTATGGTGTTCGTTGGTTCCTTCAGCCTGAATGTTCAGGTTTGCCAAAGCAGTATCAGAAAATGATTTGAAGAAATGAAAGAACATTTCTGTTGGCGTGTCGCCCACTTTTTCGCGCTTGAATTCGGCATTCCAAACAATCCACGGACGACCACCAAAATCGATGGCTACCTGAGCCAGACAATCGTCCATTGGCAGGCAATAGCCATAGCGTTCAACGCCACGTTTGTCGCCTAAAGCCAGTTTAAAAGCTTCGCCAAGGGCAAGACCAGTATCTTCAATGGTATGATGTTCGTCAACATTCAGGTCGCCGTCCACTTGAATTTTTAAATCAACTCCTGAATGGCGGGCAATCTGATCGAGCATGTGATCAAAAAATCCAAGTCCGGTGTGAATATTTCCTTTACCTGTTCCGTCCAGATTCAGTTCAACCCTGATTTTGGTTTCTTTGGTGCTCCGGATAACTACCGCAGTACGATCAGGAGCTGCAACTTTGGAATAAATCTCATCCCAATCGGTTGTAATCAAGGCACAAAATTCGGCCAATCCCTTTTCCTGAAGTTCATTTGCCAACGAGCCATCGTTAATCAGAATTCCTTTTGCTCCAAGGTTCTTCGCAAGTTGTATATCTGTCAATCGGTCACCAATTACGAAACTATTAGCCAGATCGTAACTACCATCCATGTATTTTCCCATCATGCCAGTCCCTGGTTTGCGGGTTGGTGCGTTATCCGCCGGAAAGTGACGGTCGATCAAAATGTCGTCGAAAACAACACCCTCCTTTTTAAAGGCGTTGAGAATCTTGTTGTGAACCGGCCAGAATGTTTCCTCTGGAAAACTCGCTGTTCCTAAACCATCCTGATTGGTCACCATCACTAATTCGTACGACAGGTTTTTGGCAATAAAATGCATATTCCTGAATACTTTTGGCAAATATTCCAGTTTTTCGAGTGAATCAATCTGTTCATCTTCTGTCTCGAAAATCAGTGTTCCGTCGCGGTCGATAAAAAGGGCTTTTTTCATAATATATAAATATCGAATATCGAACAAGAAATAAGAAATGTAAAACGAGCACTTCGAAGTTCCTTATTCCTTATTTGGTGTTTCTTATTTTTTCTTTTTTGCTGTTTCTATACTTTTCAGAAAAATGGCAATTAATTCATTGTTCTCTTGAATAATATCTGTCATTCTCTCAGGTTTTAAGAGAGGTTTTTTCAATATTATTTTCAATTTATGAATGAAATCATTCGTAGATTCTGCTGATTGCGCCTCGCCATAGTTCAATGCTGGTGCAGTTCCACAACGAATTAATTGGTTCCCGATGTGATTACCAAGTTTTGTATTCGGTAAAGATTCAACAATTTCATCAATCCGTAAAGCAAAATCAATCAAGCGATCTTCAAGGTCAAACCGTCTTTCTTCCATGTCGTAAAATTTAAATATCGAATATCGAACAAAAAATAAGAAATGTTGAACGGCAACTTCGTTGTTTCTTGTTTCTTATTCGTTGTTTCTTATTTCAAATCAGCTCTTTCAGCGCTTTTCTAAGCTTCTTATTTTCTTTCGGCGAGCCAATTGTAATGCGCAGACAATCGTCACAAAGTGCAATTTTTGAACGGTCGCGAACAATGATTTTTTGCTCAGTCAGGTACTCGTAAATGCCACGTGCATCGTGCATTTTAACCAGTATAAAGTTGGCATCCGATGGATATACAACCTGCACAAAGGACAATTTAAATAACTTTTTCACCATTTTAGACCGTTCATCCACAATCGTTTTCACCCATTCTTCTTTTTCCTGAGAATTATCCAACAACTCCAAGGCTTTTTGTTGTGTCAGGATATTGATGTTGTATGGATATTTGACCTTGTTAAAAACACGAATGATTTCAGGCTGTGCAAAAGCCATTCCGAGGCGGATTCCGGCCATTCCCCATGCCTTCGAGAAGGTCTGCAAAATGATCAGGTTTTCGTAGTTGTCCAATTCGGGCAACAAACTGCGCTCCGGAGAAAAATCGATGTAAGCTTCGTCAACTACAACCAAACCATCAAACTCAGTCAGAAGTTTAACGATTTCGACTTTATCCAACAGATTAGCGGTTGGATTGTTGGGAGAACAAACGAAAATGGCTTTGGTATAAAGGTTGGAAGCATCCAACAACTTTTGCGCACTGAACCCAAAGTCTTCATTGAGTTTTACCTTGCGGACTTCAACATTGTTGATGTCGGCAGCAACCTGGTACATGCCATAAGTTGGATCGATCGAAACCATGTTATCAACTCCTGGCTCACAAAATGCACGGAAAATAATATCGATCGGTTCGTCGCTACCGTTGCCCAGAAAAATCTTTTCAGGAGCAATGCTTTTTAATTCTGCTATTTTCTTTTTAACAGCCCATTGCAGCGGATCGGGATAACGGTTGTATGGCGCGTTGAACGGGTTTTCGTTGGCATCAAGAAAAACCTCAGCCTCACCCGAAAACTCGTCGCGGGCGGATGAATAAGGTTTTAGCGCCTTTATGTTGTTGCGAAGTAATTTGTCTAAATTCATGTATTTATTTTTTGAACCACATAGGCACATAGAACACATAGTTTAAATATTTCTATTGTGTCCTATGTGTCTATTGTGGTTATTTTTTATCATTTAATTCGTTCAATCGCAGTGTCACCGCATTTTTGTGAGCATCGAGTAGCTCGGCGGCAGCCATGGTCTCAATGACTGGTCCAAGCCGTTGAATTCCTTCCGGAGTAATTTCCTGAAAGGTAATTTTCTTGATGTAACTGTCGAGATTTACGCCGCTGAACGAACGTGCCCAACCGTTAGTTGGCAAGGTATGGTTGGTTCCTGAAGCATAATCACCAGCACTTTCAGGGGTGTAATTTCCGAGGAAGACTGAACCTGCATTCGTAATTTGTTCAGCCACTTCAGCATAATTTTCCATGGCAATGATTAAATGTTCAGGCGCATATCCATTAATCAGATCAATCATGTCTTCAACCTTGTCCAAAACCACGGACTGACTGTTCGCCAGCGCTTTTTCTGCAATTGACTGGCGTGGCAATTGATTAAGTTGACTGGTCAATTCAAGAACAACTTTTTCAATCAGCGAATGATCGTTAGTCACCAATACCACCTGGCTATCGGGGCCGTGCTCTGCCTGAGAAAGCAAATCGGCAGCGATGAAAGCCGGATTGGCAGTAGTATCAGCCATTACAGCAACTTCTGAAGGACCGGCAGGCATATCAATGGCAACGTCGCTAATACTCACCAATTGCTTGGCAGCCATTACATATTGGTTTCCGGGACCGAAAATCTTATTCACTTTTGGAACACAATCAATTCCATAAGCCATTGCTCCTATCGCCTGAACTCCACCGAGTTTAAATATTTTGGTAACCCCAACCAATTGAGCTGCAAACAAAATGGCTGGATTAATTTTCCCATCTTTATCGGGAGGCGTACACAATACAATTTCTTTGCAACCGGCAATCTTAGCCGGAATGGCAAGCATCAACACGGTTGAAAATAGCGGAGCCGATCCGCCTGGAACATACAGTCCAACTTTATCGATGGCCACTGCCTTTTGCCAGCAAGTTACTCCTGAAGTTGTTTCAATCCGTTTGGTTTGAGGCACCTGCGATTCGTGAAATTTTTGGATATTTCCGGCAGCGATAGTAATTGCTTCCTTAAGGTTTGAATCAACTAAATTGCATGCTTCTTCAACTTCTTCAGGAGAAACAGCCAAAGTACTGATGAACACACCATCAAATTTTTCGGTGTATTTCCGCAAAGCATGTATTCCACTGGTCCTGATTTCGGTTAATATGACCTGCACCTGATCGCGCAATTCGGTGACGCTGAACAACGGACGTTTCAGCATCTCCTCCCATCTCATTCGTTGTGGATTAATATAAGTTTTCATTCTCTAGTTGTTTTTAGTGGCTTCATTTTCAGAGCCAAAATATTTCCGGCAAATAACAGGATAACTCCAAATACGGCAACCATTCCCCATTGGTAATTTTCGAAAAACGAAGAGATTATCAATGCAATTACAGGAGCCACCAAGGTGGTGTATCCGGCACGATCAGGGCCAATATCGCCTACCAACTTCAGGTATAATGTAAATGCGACTATTGAACCAAAAATCGCCAGGTAAAACAGCGAGGCAATATATGGAAATGACACATCAAACGAAAAACTTCTTCCTGAAAGAGGAACCATCAGCATCATTGTGAGACTTCCATAAGTCATTCCAAAAGCATTAGTCTGAATAACAGGTAACTTTCGGGACTGATTGTATTTGGAAAGAATGTTACCCAACGATGCCAAAACAATTGACCCGAAGCAAAACAACAACGCTTGATACCCGATTGAAATCTGCTCAGCACTCCCTAATTCATGATTAAAAATCAGGAATGTGCCACCAATTCCAAGAACAGCGCCTGCCATTACTTCTTTCCTGATTTTTCCATTCAGGAGCAAATAGTTGAAAAAGATATTGGTGAAAATGGAAAACGAAAAAATAATGGCAACTATTCCGCTGGCCAAATTCGTTTCGGCCAGATAAACCAGCCAGTAGTTAAACCCAAACAAAATCATTCCCTGAAGGAGCATCAGCAAGTGTTCGCGCAAGGTAAATCGCAAATTTAGCTTCCGGATGAGGCTGAAAACCATCAACAGCAATCCTGCAATCAGGAAACGGTACGCCACCGAAACCAACGGATCGACTTGACCCAATTGAAATTTGATGGCAAACCAGGTTGATCCCCAGATGAAACACGGAATAACAAAATATAGAATTTGTCTGAGTTTCATTTAGTGGTTTAAAAAATCATTTTTTCGATAGGAATGACCAAAATGCCAGTAGCCCCGGCACTTTTAAGTTTGCCGATTATTTCCCAAAAATCTTTTTCATCGATTACAGAATGAACCGAGCTCCAGCCTTCTTCTGCCAATGGCATCACGGTTGGACTTTTCATTCCGGGAAGATACGATTCGATTTCAGCCAATTTATCGTTTGGCGCATTCAGCAAAATGTATTTTTTCTTTTCGGCACGCTGAACAGATTCCATACGAAAGATCAATTCGTTCAGAATATTTTGTTTCGCTTCTGAAAGATTAGGGTTTGCAATTAAAACTGCTTCCGATTTTATAACCACTTCAACTTCTTTCAAACGGTTGCTTACCAAAGTGCTTCCTGAACTTACAATGTCGAAAATAGCATCGGCCAATCCGATTCCGGGAGCAATTTCGACAGAACCGTTGATCACATGGATTTCGGCAGTTATATTTTTTTCAGTAAAGAAACCTTTCAGAATTTCAGGATATGAAGTAGCAATCTTTTTGCCGTTGAAATACTCAACTCCATTGTAAACATCATCCTTTGGAATAGCCAAAGAAAGTCTGCATTTACTGAATCCGAGGCGTTTTGCAACAACCACATTTTCCTTCTTTTCGAGCATTTCATTTTCACCAACGACACCAATATCGGCAACTCCCATTGCAACAGCCTGCGGAATATCATCGTCGCGCAGGAATAACGCTTCCATCGGGAAATTGGTAGCAGTCGAGATTAGCTTCCGGGAACTAAGGGGAAGTTTAATTCCTGCTTCATCAATCAACCGTATCGAGTCTTCGTTGAGCCTTCCTTTGGTTTGTACGGCAATTTTTAAAAGTCCTTCCATTTCGTATTTTAGTTTAAACAAAAAAGGCCTACCATATTGGTAAGCCTTCTTATTGGGTTAATATCTTTTTGAAAAACATCAAAACAATTACTGCCTACCTAATGATAGAATCACATGATGATGGCCGTAATGTTTGATCGCTTTGCTCATTTCATTATTTTAACTGGTGCAATTATAATTATAATCTGATAGGAAAACAAGTTTTTTAATTGCAGTTTTTCTGAGTTTACTTTTAATTAATATTAAATGTTGACAAAACTAAAATATCAGAGATTCGGATTAGTAACAAAAATCTTTTCAATTTATAACTGAAAAGATTTTTGAAGTTACTATTTTCGGAAACCTTACAGCAATACAAAATGAATTTGTATGTTTGTACAATCGATTGCAAAAACTAAACTTAAATAAATCTAATATGAAAAAAACACTTTCTCTTGTACTTGCATTTGTGCTTGTTGGCATGTCAGTTTTCTCAAAAAATCAGGCCGATAAATGTTTTAAGCCTAAAGAAATAAAAAAAGCAATGATTAAAGCCGCTATGTGGCAATTTGCTAACCCGAAACACGAATTGTGGGACTGGACCAATGGCGCTTTTTACGCTGGGGTTTCTGCAGCATATCAAACTACTGGCGACACCAAACTGCTGGATGCCATGAACAAAATGGGCGAAGCTAACCACTGGAAACCCGGACCACGTCTTCAACATGCCGATGATATCGCGATTTGCCAGACCTATATTGATATGTTCCGCATCAAAAAAGACAGGTCAATGATCCAGCCATTTATTGAAAACATGGATAAATTTCTGGTAACACCATTCCCTGTTAAAGGAATTGAAAAAATTACATGGTGGTGGTGCGACGCGCTCTTTATGGCACCACCTGCCTTAGTTAAATTATCGATGACAACCGGCGACAAAAAATACATGGAGAAAAGCGATGAGTTGTTCCACGAGACTTACAACCTGCTTTACGATAAAGAAGAGCATCTTTTTGCCCGGGATTTAGGCTATGTAATTAAGGGTGATGCTTCGGATCGCCACGAAGCCAATGGGAAAAAGATATTTTGGTCGAGAGGAAATGGTTGGGTGATGGGCGGATTAGCTTTACTCCTGAACGAACTCCCCAAAGACTACAAAGAACGTTCGTTTTACGAACAAGTGTACAAAGAAATGGCTGAAAAAGTCGCCAGCCTTCAACAAGAAGACGGGCTTTGGAGAGCCAGCTTACTTGACCCTGCCTCATACCCAGGTGGTGAAGCCAGTGGCTCCGGATTTTACACTTTTGCTCTTGCGTGGGGAATCAATAATGGATTGTTGAGTAAGGATAAATATCTTCAGGTAGTACAGAAAGCATGGAAAGGAATGAATTCACTTATCCAATCTGATGGGCACGTAGGTTGGTGTCAGCCAATTGGTGCTGATCCCAAAAAGAATTTCTCGGCTGACAGTTGGGAGGTTTATGGTACCGGAGCTTTCCTTTTAGCCGGGAGTGAAGTTATAAAACTGAAGAAATAAACTTCAAAATCAATCAGGAAGTTAATAAATGTGAAATGATTGAAATATTCATCTTTTTTATGAATGAATATTTTATGAAATGATAAAAAATATAGTTTCTTTGCAATAAACATGAAAGTAAACGTCATTCAGACGCTTATTTGATTGTAAGTATTGATCCGATAATAAAAGGGTCGTAAACTTCTAAAAGGAATAAAATATGACTGATAACTTTCTTAATAGAGAAAGCAAAATCATAAAAATGCGTGATTAGCTATGTGAATAGCTAGGTTTTTATTGACCAATTATTGTTTGATTGGTTGATCTTGTTTGTGGTATGAAAAGCCGGCCAGAGGGTCGGCTTTTTACTTATATTGACCTTATCAAATTAGAGATAAATAGAAATAAAAAAAACCGCCTTTTGAGCGGTTTTCATATTTTATTATCCAAGATACGTTTTAAGCAATTTACTTCTTGAAGTGTGACGTAACCGTCGAATCGCCTTTTCTTTAATCTGTCGAACACGTTCGCGTGTTAATCCAAAACGTTCTCCAATTTCTTCGAGAGTCATTTCCTGACATCCAATTCCAAAAAACATCCGGATGATGTCACTTTCGCGTTCGGTAAGTGTAGCTAAAGCCCGTTCAATCTCTTTGGCCAATGATTCCATCATTAATGCTTTGTCGGCATTTGGAGAATCATTGTTGATCAGAACATCCAGAAGGCTGTTATCCTCACCTTCAACAAAAGGAGCATCTACAGAAATGTGACGGCCTGAAACACGAAGGGTATCGGCAACTTTATCCGCAGGCAATTCCAAGGCATCAGCAAGCTCTTCAGGAGACGGCTTGCGCTCATTTTCCTGTTCAAATTTCGAGAAAGCTTTATTGATCTTATTCAACGAGCCAACCTGATTCAATGGCAACCTGACAATTCTCGACTGCTCAGCTAAAGCTTGCAGAATGGATTGACGAATCCACCATACAGCATAGGAGATAAACTTGAAACCTCTGGTTTCATCAAACTTTTCAGCAGCTTTAATCAATCCCAGATTACCCTCATTAATAAGGTCGGGTAAACTTAACCCTTGATTCTGGTACTGTTTGGCCACAGAAACAACGAAACGCAGATTGGCTCGTGTTAATTTCTCAAGTGCCGCCTGATCACCCTTTTTAATCCGTTGCGCCAACTCCACTTCTTCCTCAACGGTAATAAGTTCTTCTTTACCAATTTCTTGTAAATACTTATCTAAGGAAGCACTCTCACGGTTAGTGATCGATTTTGTAATCTTTAATTGTCTCATATACCCTTCAAAAAAATAGCGTGCAAATATAGGCTTTTGAGGTCAATAATTCAAATGGTTTTTTTTGTTCGGTTATTGTTTACAATTTCATAACCAATAGCTTTGTTTTATTTAAAGTCATTCCCAAAAACATAGTAAGCGACTTCTCCATTTGGATATATTCCTTCAACTAATATTCCACCCCTTGAATTTTTAATAATACGTTTTAAATCCTCAACTTCAGAAACAGCTGTTTTGTTCACTTGTGTTATGATAAAACCCTTTTTAATTCCGGCATCTTTAAATTTACCACTCCCAAGTTCAGAGATTTTAACCCCATAACGAATTCCCAGTTCCTCTTTGTCGCGGTCAGAAACTGCATCAAATTTCGCACCAAAAATATTATCCGGATTGCTATCACCTTTCACAATATCTGTATCTCCGTGCTTGTTACGGAGCGTTACGTTAAATTGTTTCTTTTTATTGTCCCTTTTTATTTCAACTACTACTTTATCTCCAGGACGATGCTTACTTATTTGTTCCTGAAGTTCTGCTGTAGAATTTACATTCACATTATCGACACTGATAATGACATCGTTATCTTTTATTCCAGCAATCTCGGCAGCTCCACCCGGTATTACCCTACCAATAAAAACTCCTTCAATTTTGTCTAAATTATATTTTTTGGCTACGTCGGCATTGACATCGCCAATATTTACATTTAATAATGCTCGTTGAACGTCGCCATATTGCTTTAAGTCGGCCACCACTTTCTGAACAATATTAGATGGAATTGCAAAAGAATAACCACTATAAGATCCTGTTTGCGAGGCAATAGCAGTATTAATTCCAACAAGCTCACCATGCGTATTTACCAATGCTCCACCACTATTCCCTGGATTCACTGCGGCATCAGTCTGAATAAACGACTCAATTCGCATCTGATCTGGATTTATTCCAATATCCCTGCTTTTGGCACTTACAATCCCAGCGGTTACTGTTGAAGTCAGATTAAACGGATTTCCTACAGCTAAAACCCACTCACCTAACTTAAGATTATCAGAGTTGCTAAATTTAAGTGTTACCAAGTTGGAAGCCTCAATTTTAATCAATGCAACGTCGGTTGATGGATCAGCACCAATCAACTTAGCTTTAAATTCACGCTTATCGTTTAAAACTACTGAGATTTCATCCGCATCGTCGATCACATGATTATTTGTTACAATGTATCCATCTGGTGAAATGATTACACCAGAGCCAGCACCCTGCCTTATCGGCATTTGTTGAGAACGAGAACTACCATCACCGAAAAAATAATCGAAAATATTATTTGAGGAATACGAACCACCCTTTTGAGTAACTTTTATATGAACAACGGCATGAACTGAATTTTCAGCAGCGAAAGTTAAATCAGGCAATTCGCTCCCATTGGTGGTTGGCAAACTAGCATATCGCATTGACTGTTCCTGTTGTACCGTCAATACTTTTGGATCATCGAAATAACGTGTATAGGCCCATAAAGCAACAAATCCGCCAACTAGTGCCACCAACAATGTAAATAATCCGGTTTTCAAATTTTTCATCTCTTTTACGTTTTGTTGTTAGAAATTTCTGACTTTTTTATTTTGGATACTAAAGATAACGCATTGCGAGTACATGTGTTTTACCAATTTCAATTCATTTAAATTGTTTAACAGATTTTAACAACGCGCTATATATTTATGGAGAATCGAAAAATAGATAGGATATTAATAGCCAATCCACTTAAATCAACAAATCTATTTAAACACAATTGCTTGCCAGAAGATCAATTCTGTATATATTTACAACCACCAAAAACTATATGAAGGATGCTTGGTCTGTTTTTTAAAAAATTAGCAATCTCCTCTAACATTTCAACATACCTCAGCCGTACGCTAATCATAATTACCGTTGCTACAACAGTGATTATCGGAGGAGTTATGATTTTTCAGCAAACCCTTTACTTTAATAAAATAAGCAAACAAAAGAATACCGAATATATTGAAAATCAGAAAATTTACATCAAAGAAATTGTAAATAACGAATTTGAATACATCAGGATTCAAAACGAGTTTTTCAAAAAGAATATCAATAATAAGGTTAAGCGAAATGTTAACCAAGCTTATAATACTGCAGAATCGATTTATCAAAAATACGTTGGAAAAAAATCAGAAGAAGAGATAAAAGCCCTTATCGTTGCTACAATTTCATCTCTTCGGTTTGATATGGAATATGAGGAGGTATTTATTTCCACCATGGACGGAACTGGTGTCTATTATCCAAGAAAACCTGAATTTACCGACAAAGATATGCGCCTGTTTAGAGACTCTAACGGGTCAACTGTTATCCGTAATGAGATAAATCTTTTGAACTTAAAGGATGAGGGATTTGTGGAATATGACATCAAACCTAAAAACGATGAAGTTACTGCCCACCTAAAGAAAATAACATTTGTCAAAAAATTCAAGCATTTCAACTGGTACTTTGGTTCGAAGCAGTATCTCAACGACTATTTCCCTAAATTCATAGAAGAAATCGCACAAAAGATTAGTTCTGTCCGTTTCAGACATGGTGGATATATTTTCATGAATAACATGAATGGCACTCCCATTGTTATGGATGGATCCGTTTATAAAGGCAATTTGAATATGCTTACAAATCCTGGTGATCCTCGTCATCAGACATTTATTCAGCAACTTGATGTAGCAAAAAAGAATCTGGAAGGTGGATATTTCTATTATAAATGGAATAAGATAAACGAAACAAGTTTTTCCGAAAAATGCTCTTTCGTTCGTTCTTTTAATGATTATAATTGGTTAATTGGCGCCGGCTTCTATCTTGATGAAATTGACAAAAGTATAATACAGCAACAAGAATTACTTCATAAGGATCAGCGAAATAGCATCATTATAATATTAATCATATTTTTTATACTCTTATTTTTTGAAGTACTAATTATCTATCACTTCAATTCAAAATACAAGTCTGATTTTGAACGATTCTTTAATTTTTTCTTTTCGTTGCAAACAAACTTTAATCAAATAAAAACCGCTGACCTTTATTTCGACGAGTTTAAGCGTGCAGGATTGGCAGCAAACGAAATGGTATTGTCGCGAAAAGAAATTGAAAATCGGCTTATTGAAGAACAGAAAAAAGCTACCGAATCTGATCGGTTAAAATCAGCATTCTTAGCTAATATGTCGCACGAAATAAGAACGCCTATGAATGCCATTCTTGGCTTCTCTGAATTATTGGAAGATGAAAGTCAGGATGAACTGGACAAGGTTCTATTCGTTAAACTAATCAGAAAAAACGGCGAAATATTATTGAATTTGATAAACGACATTATTGATATTTCGAAGATCGAAGCCAATTTATTATCAATCCGGAAGAAGCCTCTAAATCTGAACAAATTTTTAAATGAAGTAAGTAATCATTACATAGAAACGATTGCTACCAGAAATGATAGAAAGATTAGATTCTTGACAATTAACAATATTGAACCGAATCAAATCATCATAACTGATGAGATCAGACTTCGTCAAATACTAGACAACTTGATTGGAAATGCAATTAAATTCACCCCTGAAGGTTCGATTACTCTAAACGTAAAAAAGGAAGGAGAAGCTATATATTATAGTGTTTCTGACACTGGGATAGGAATTCCAGCTGATCAACAATCCACCATCTTCGAACGGTTTATGCAGGCCGAACATGACCAGGGAGTAAACTTTGGAGGAACCGGCCTTGGATTGGCGATATCAAAGAATCTGATCGAACTACTTGGAGGAAATCTGCATGTAGATTCAAAAGCCGGGGAAGGATCTATCTTCTATTTTCAACTACCCATCGACTAACGTTTCGGAACTTCAAACCATTTGTTAACGGTTTCCTCAGGTTTGTAATTCTGAATATAATCCATTGCTTCAGCGGCATTTTTGGCTATAAAATAAAGCTTGCGGTAACTTTCCTTAGCGAATTTTTCTTCATACGATTTTTCAAACTGACGAAACAGATCATCGTAGAAACCGTTGGTATTGATAAAGACAATGGCTTTATGGTGATAACCCAATTGTTTTAGTGTTATTACTTCAAGAATCTCTTCCAAGGTGCCAAATCCACCAGCCAATGCAATAAAAGAATCAGCAAGTTGGCGCATCCGCTCCTTTCGCTCCATCATGTCTCCTGATACAATTATTTCGTGTGCATGAACAGAAGCCAGATTAAAATCCCGAAGCTTTTCCGGAATAATACCAATCGTCTTTGCTCCATGTTTTCCGGCTTCACGGGTGATAACATCCATTGTTCCTACATTCGATCCACCATTGATCAAACAATAGCCCGATTGGCCAATAAGACGAGCCAAATCAATGGCATCATTCACATACACATCAGCAATGGCATTACTGGACGAAGAAAAGACACAAATATTCATAGTTAAGGAAAGAAATTGAAAAGAGTCATTAGTCATTTGAAAGTTTTCCCAATGACCAATGACTCTTTTCTATGTTTTTTTAAACGTCGATGTTTGCGTACACGGCATGATCTTCAATAAACTGGCGCCGTGGCGGAACCTCATCGCCCATCAGCATACTGAAAATATGATCCGCCTCAGCAGCATTCTCAATGGTTACCTGACGCAAAGTCCGAAATTCAGGATTCATTGTAGTTGTCCACAACTGTTCGGCGTTCATTTCTCCAAGACCTTTATAGCGCTGTACATGTATTCCGGCTTCTTTTCCTTCACCCCATTCTTCAATTAAACGAAGGCGTTGTTGTTCGGTCCAGCAGTATTCTTCGCGCTTTCCTTTCTTTACTAAATAAAGTGGAGGAGTTGCAATATAAACGTGACCACGTTGTATCAGTTCTTGCATGAAACGGAAAAAGAAAGTCATAATCAAAGTGGCGATATGGCTACCATCCACGTCGGCATCGGTCATAATTACAACCTTATGATATCTCAGCTTTTCAAGATTAATCGCCAATGTATCGTCATCAGTTCCGATGGTAATTCCCAGCGCAGTATATATATTCCTGATTTCTTCGCTATCATACACCCGATGTGCCATTGCTTTCTCCACATTCAGAATCTTTCCGCGGAGAGGCAAAATGGCCTGAAAATGTCGGTTACGTCCCTGCTTGGCTGTACCCCCTGCTGAGTCTCCTTCGACCAAAAACAATTCGCAAAGTGAAGCATCTTTTTCGGAGCAGTCGGCAAGTTTACCTGGCAACCCAGCTCCTGAAAGAACATTCTTGCGCTGAACCAATTCCCTTGCTTTTCGGGCTGCATGACGAGCCTGTGCGGCAAGGATAACTTTATTTACGATTGCACGTGCTGACCGTGGATTTTCTTCCAGATAATTGGCCAGCATTTCACTCACAGCCTGATCGACTGGCAAACTAATTTCGGAGTTTCCCAATTTTGTTTTGGTCTGTCCTTCAAACTGAGGTTCAGCAACTTTTACAGAAACCACAGCAGTTAATCCTTCACGAAAGTCGTCACCATTGATCTCGAATTTCATTTTGGCAAGCATCCCGCTGTTTTCGGCATAAGCTTTCAACGTACGCGTTAATCCGCGACGGAATCCCGTTAGGTGCGTTCCACCTTCAATAGTATTGATATTGTTTACGTACGAATGAATATTTTCGGTAAACGAAGTATTGTAATGAAGAGCTATTTCGACTGGAACACCAGCTTTCTCAGCTGTAATGTGGATGGTTTCTTCAATGAGGCGCTCGCGGGTATTGTCCAGATACTCAACAAACTCTTTTAATCCTTCTTTTGAGTAAAACTCATCGTGTTTATACTGACTTTTTTCATCACCATCAATCTTCACACGTTTATCTGTGATGTTTAGTTGCAATCCCGCATTCAGGAATGCCAACTCGCGCATACGGGCAGCGATGATTTCAAATTTATATTCTGTAACCAGAAAGATAGAATCATCGGGTTTAAACGTAACTGTAGTTCCGGTACGATCCGTTTCGCCAACTTCTTTCACACTGTACAAAGGTTTTCCCTTGCTGTATTCCTGTTGCCAGATTTTGCCATCGCGGTGAACCTGAACTGTTAAGTGAATAGAAAGTGCATTTACGCACGAAACCCCTACTCCATGCAAACCTCCGGAAACCTTGTAACTTCCTTTGTCAAATTTTCCACCGGCGTGCAAAACAGTCATTACCACTTCGAGCGCCGAACGATTTTCTTTGGTATGAAGTTCGGTTGGGATACCACGACCATCATCAACTACCGTTATCGAATTGTCTTCATTAATGAAAACATCAATATTTTTACAATATCCAGCTAAAGCCTCATCAATTGAGTTGTCAACGACTTCATATACCAGGTGGTGCAAGCCTTTTTCGTTCACATCGCCAATGTACATGGCCGGACGTTTCCGAACTGCCTCTAAACCTTCGAGTACCTGAATACTATCGGCATCATAACCACCATTATCATTCTGGATTCCCCAATCCTGGGTTTCTTCAATTTCTCTCATCGATCAAAATATTTAATTATCCCACATTTAATACCCATTTAGCCCTAAAATGATGAACTAAACCCAGTTACAGAGAACAAATCTTTCTCTGTTTTTTTCGAAAGTTGCCGGATTGGGTAATAAAACCAGATATTTGATTTTCAATAAATTCTTCACAATAAATTACCTTCAACAACTAAGCTGCAAATATAGTAAAAATGTACTTAAATCCGAAGGCAAAAGAGGGTTACAAAACGTTAAACTTTTTAACATTTAATAAACATTTTAATTTCTGAAAATCAACAAATTACAATAATATTAATCGTTTGCAAAAGGGATTTTGAAATGACATAAAAACAAGAACTATCGCTAGAACGAATAGCTAATTCCGGCCATCCAATTTAATCCTTTATTGGTGTAGCCAAGCCATTGCTCGTATTTCTGAAAACCAAAATTATTGAGCTTTGCAAAGAAGTTCAGCTTTGGAGAAAATTGGTATTCGGCACCAACGTTTAGGTCAATAATTGGGTCCAATTGAATTTCATTGTCAGAAATAATTGCCGATGAAAAGAGCGATAAATTTGAAAAATCACGAATAAGAGCTGACCGACTCCCTATCACAAATATATCTGTAGTGAATTTCAATTGTTCCATAGGCTTATAAATGCCCGAAATTGTAATATCAAAATTGGGCATTTGCCATGCTTTTTGTTGCGTCTTTAGATCATAAGAATAGTAGTTTCCCAACAAATGAACCGAAAAGTTATCGGAAACTGAATGCATGACTTCAGCGGAGAGTCTCAATATGTTGACATCATCATAAACCCAGTCGAATGTATTATTGAGTCTCCTGTATGTTGAGGATTGATTATAAATTTGAGATCCTTGAGTGATGTAAAAATGCTGCTTCTCGATTGCCGACCAGGAAGCTTCGGCCACATAATTGGTTTTTGAGGTTAATTTACCTTTAAATCCTCCTGAAACGATGTATTTATAATTGGTATTGGCCACGTCATGGTAAGGATCTGCATACGGATTTTCGGCTGCAATGGAAGAATAGGTATTGTGTTGCAAATGCCCATCAACACCCGCAAACAAGGTCAGAACTTGCGGAACTGGCGACCATTCGGCCTTTACTTTTGGCCAAATCTTAAAATCTGCATCTGTATCAATATCTAGTATCATTGCCGTATTCAAACCAAGTTGCAGACTAGCGTTTTCGGTCGACCACATGACTGACGGATTTGCCCGAAGTATGGTTTGCTGCTTTTTACCAAATTCGCTGTAAAATCGATTCATGATACTGTCGGCTTTATAAACAGTTAGTGAGGCTGAAAGAAGGCCTAACGCATTGTCAATGTTTTTACTGACATCGCCCGACAAAACCACCTCATGTTCGGTCTGTCCGGTTTTGCTTATGAAATAGTGATATTTAGCCCCAAAATCGTAGTTCAACTCGGCGGTTGAAAGGGTTTCGCTTTTCAAATGGACGGTTGCGCTACCCTTCGAGAAATACTGTTTATCCTGATAATGCGGTATCATTTCCTCTTTCAACGCGTCCGACAACCGATCTCCTGCATATCCGTAATACGTAAATGCTTTACGGTCGAAAGCCAGGCTTCCGGATAAAGTTGATTTCCGGAAAAACTTTTTACCAAATATTTCAGCCGTATTTTCCGATTCGGGAGCTTTAACCAAATCTTCGTTCAGAAGTTTAACTTTTCCGGAAGAAGAAAGATGACTGAAATGCATTCCAAAATTCGATTTTTTTGTAGGTTGAGCATTAAAAAATAACTCACCATATGGAGTCAGGTAATTTCCAAAACCCAATTTTAGCAATCCCAAACCCATTGGTTCCTTTGGATCGCCAACCATTTTTGCTGCCGCCACCGGAGTAGGATCGAAAGTTGAGAAAACAGGTTTACTGAAAATTGAATAATCGAAAGTAGGAGCTTCTGTTTGTTCCGGTTTGATTTGTGGAATATCGTTGATTTTTTGCGCATCCAAAATGCTGGGTTGATAAGCTTTCACAACTTCAACTTCCTGTTTCAGCTTCAACGAATCTTTTTGCGCCATTGCATTACCGGCTCCCATTAACAAACCCAATGCCAACAGGCTTACGGCTAAATATTGTTGCTTTTTCATGTTTTAATTTTTCAGCCCCACCCAAACCCTCCCCCAAAGGGAGGGCTTGGCGCAGTGCAAGTTTTAAAGGTGTTTTTTCAAAGAATAATTTTCAAATCTTCAAGCCTAAACTCCCTCTCCTTTGGAGAGGGCTGGGGAGAGGCTTTCTATCTGTTTTATTTTATTTCTTTCCTCCGGAAATATTGATTTCGAGCGGCTTGCTCTGGTTCTTGGTTTGACTGGCTTCATCTGCTTCAATCACCTGTAATTTTTGGCGTGTTGCTTCGAGAATTCCATCTTCTTTCTCCGGATAGTTTTCTTCGATACTTTTTAGCGTGTGTTTTGCCTGAAATTCATCGCCATTTTTCAGGTAAATATCCGAAAGCAACAGAAAGCTTTTGGCCAGCCAGAATTGATGAGGCGAATTTTTATCGATGAAATCCATAATCTCTTTTTCTGACTCTTTCAACTTCTGCTTTTCAAACAATATTTCAGCAACTAAAAACTTCGATTCAGCGCCTTCAGCAGAATTGGTATCAGTCGATAGTTTACTTAAAATCGGAAAGGCTTTGTCGGCATTTCCGGAGTTATAGTATGATAATCCCAGCTTGTAATTGGTTTCACGCTTCAAAATATCCGAAACTTTTTCGAGAGCTAAAATCTGATTGGCAGTCGTGATGCAGTCCGGATATTTAGCTAGATTGAACTGACAGCGCATAATTCCGGTCAGCGCATCGGGTAAATTATTTCCTGAATTTGAGATTTTGGCCAGCCGTTCGAAATACGCAAGCGCTTGCACGTAATTCTGGTCATTATAATGTAGCCCGGCAGCTTTCGAAAGAGCTCCTTCAGTGAAATAGTTATCGGGTTGAGCAATTACCATCTCATATTCTGCCAATGCTTTATCAAATTCACCATCGGCATAAAGCAATTGAGCCAGGTAGAAATGCGAATTCAATACAAAACCTCCATTGGGAAATTGATTGAGGTACCGTTCGAATTGCGCCCTGGCTTTTTTATCCCCAGCCATATATAACTTTTCGGCTGCCTGGTACGATAACGAATCCTGCTCATTTACTGAAACCTGAACGCCATTGCCTAGTTTATTGGTATAAGCAAAGTACGAGTCAACATCGTTCATCTCAACGTAGCTATTTTTCATTCCGGCTAAAGCCGACTGTGTTTCGGGACTATTTGGCGATTGGTCGACCACCTGTTTGTAATAATTTACTGCGCCCTTGAAATCGTTAGCATTGTACGAAACCAATCCGAGTTGAACCAAAGCTTTGTTCTGCAAATTGCTCTGCGGATATTTTGTGATTAATTGTTTGTAATAAGTCGTGGCCATTTGCGGCTGATTGATGCGCTCGTAGGTGCGTCCAAGTTCAAATAGAGCATCATCCTGATAGGAAGAATTCGGATAGATTTGTATCAACGAATTCAAAGCATTGATTTTACCCTGATTATCTCGCTGCAAACCCAGACAGAAAGCTTTCTGATAAAGCGAATAATCCGCATCGTACACATTCAACCTCAATGCTTTGTCGTAATTCGAAATAGCCTGACTATAATCACGATTTAGGAAATTGCAATCGCCCAAACGATTATTGGCATCGGCCACTTTTTCGCTTCGCAAATCATCTTCCAGATTCAGGTATTTCCTGAAATAATCACTGGCGGCGGAATAATCCTTCACCTGAAAATAGGCATAGGCCAAATTATAATGTGCCGTTTTATATTCAGGAAGTACAATCGCACCCGGCGATTTCATAAATGCATTATAACCCGTGATCGCCTTATTGAAATCGTTTAACCGAAACAAGGCCTCAGCTTTCCAGAAAAGGGCAAGTGAATGGTAATTTTTATTGAAATCGCCAGCATCGATCGATTTATTGAAGTTTTCCAATGCCCCATTGTAATCCAGGTTATTGAAGCATTCCAGCGCCCTGTAATATGCAACCCGTTGATAGGCCTTTTTTACCGACTGATTTTTCACCTTGATGTTTTCGATGGAAGCCATCGCATCACGGTAATTGCTGGTACTCATGTAAACTTTAACCAGGTAATCGTAGGCCACATCGTTTCGCTCAGCATTCGGGTACGAAGTAATGTACTTATCGAATGCCTTGATGGTCTCGTTAAACGGTGAATACGACAATTCGTAGGTAATTTTGGCATAATTAAACAGCGCATCTTCTTTGATCTTTGGATCAAAATCGAGTTCTGAAGCGGCTTCAAAAGCCTGTCGTGCTTTGTTTTTATCGTTGGTTGTCACATAACAATCAGCCAAATGGTAATAGGCATTTTGAGCCAGTTCATCTTTTCCTTTGCAGGCAATCTCAAGATACGGAATTGCCTTTGCTTCCTGACTATTCAGGTAATAGCAATAGCCAAGCATGTAATTTTCTTCGCGTCCTTTGTTATTTTTATCCGAAAGGTAAAATTCCAAAAACTGAATGGCATTTTTAAATTCGCGCAAATGGAAATACGAATCACCCAAAAGACGTGCGAGTTCTAGTTGTTGATCAGCAGGCACTTTGTTAATCAACGGAGCGGTATAATCAACCACCTCACGGTATTTAGCCTGTTTATAATAAATCTGGCTGATGTAAAACGGTATCACTTTCTCGAAAACCGGATTCTTTTTCAGCTTCAGAAATTCTTGAAGAGCTGTTTCGTAATTCCCCTTCAGGTAATGAATATGTCCAAAGTAATATTGTGATGGAGCTGCGTAAAGCGAGTTTCCGTCTTTAATTTCAGAAAAAGCAGTCAACGCGGCATCGAATTTTTCTTTTTCGAAATTGGCATACCCTTTCATGTAATAGAAATGGGCCAGTTCATCTTTCGAAATTTCCGATTTATCAATACTTTCAAGGGTTTTCAAAACTGCCGGATATTTCTTTTTGTCGAATTGGTAAATAGCCTGTTCGAACAATGCCCTATTTCGGAACGAACTTTCAGGAAACTCTTTTAAAAATTCAGCAATTTGTTCTTCAGCATTTCCGTTGTCGAGTTTCAGTCCACATAAAGCTTTGTAAAACATAGCTTCGGCCCGGACATCAGAATTTTCTCCGGACGATGATGCTATCTGATCAAACTGATTAATAGCAGAAACGTAATTTCGGGCTAAATACAATTCTTTTGCCTCTTGTATTTTCTGACTGACTGACTGATAATAGACCGTTTGCTGGGCTGTTATCAAAATTGGTGAGTATGCCAGCAGAAACAGAATGAATACGAATCGGGTTGTCTTCATGGGTTATCTGATTATTTATTCAGGTTCGGGGGATACACAAATTGTACCATCTTTTATAATGACAAAGATTACGATAAAAAGTTGCTTCGGTAAAATTAAGTATTCCTATTTTCACTTTTCAGAATCTTCCTCTCTATTCATAAATAAAAACTCTTTTATCGAAGGAATTAGTATCTGATAGGATGAAATTTAATGGCTAATGTTTTTCTAATTAAAACTCAGCTATATTTAGCAACCCAAAATACAAAAAACAAAACATGAAAAAATCAACATTCTTATTTACTATTCTGTTAATAGCATCTCTATCATCATTCGGTCTAACAAAAAATAATTCTACAAACTCTTTTTTCGTAAAATCGTCTGATTTACATCCTAACTTAGACATTACCGCTGGATATGTGCCAAAATCAACATATGATGCAATTAAGGTTAACTTTTCGGCCAATAATATAATACTTAAGCGATTGGGGCTTTACACCTCTCTGGAAAAAGGACTTAATTCTGAATATTTGGCCAATACTTTTGGTATCAATGTATCTGTTCACCAATATGCTTATTTGTGGACTGGATTTGGCCTGTTAGCAGATAATGGAATATTAAATACCACTGTTTTTACTAAATTCAGAAAAGAATTTGGCATTGGTATTATGCCTTATAAACTAACATTACTCAGGATAGGCTGGTCAGTAGAAGTTGGCCCAACCATTACAGCAGGCATAAAAATACCTCTGACTAAACACCAAAATAAAAATTAGTGCTCGGCATTAACAGATAAAAAATTAGTTTTGCATACATACCAATTTGAATTTCCAATGTCAGAAGAAAACATCATTGAGCTCATTAACGCCGACATTATTCAGCGTGATCATGTGGTACTTACAGATATTAATCTGGAAATTAAAACAGGCGAATTTGTTTACCTCATTGGGAAAGTAGGAACCGGAAAATCGAGCCTGATTAAAACTTTGAATGCAGAATTACCCCTCGAAAAAGGTGAAGGTAAAGTAGCTGGGTTCAATTTAGCGGAAATTAAAACCCGCGATATCCCTTTTTTGCGGCGCAAATTAGGTGTCGTATTTCAGGATTTCCGATTGCTTACCGATCGCAATGTTTACGATAACCTGACCTTTGTACTGAAAGCAACCGATTGGAAAAACGAATGGGAAATAGCCGAACGTGTAAACGAAGTTCTCTCGATGGTGGGTATGACGCAAAAATTAAAATCGATGCCGCACCAACTTTCAGGCGGAGAGCAACAACGCGTGACCATTGCGAGAGCGATCCTGAATAATCCTGAAATTATTTTGGCTGACGAGCCTACCGGAAATCTCGACCCACATACATCAATTGAGTTAATGCAAATCTTTAAAGACCTGAACGATCAAGGCAAAACTGTTGTAATTGCCACGCACGACTACCCGCTAATCCGGAAATTTCCGGCTCGGATCATCACTGTCGACGACCATAAAATATATGAAACGGTACTTACCCGCAAAGAAAATCAAGGGTGAAAAGTGCCTAAAGTGAGCTAGAGTTTAGAGTGCCTAAAGTTTAGAGAAAACGTTCGTAAACACTTTTCAAAATTTTCTCTTCATTTTCCCAGCACAGCTCCTTTGCGGCTTTCTGAAGGTTTTGTTTCCAAACCAGGCGTTTCTCCTCATCAAAAAGCGCATCCCTCATCAATTCGGCTAACACCTTTCGCTGGTGAGTTTCAGCAATGATGCCAATCCGATAATGTTCTACAATTTGCATCATTTCCGGAAGATTCGAAACCAATACCGGCACTCCTGCCTGAATGTAATCGAACAATTTATTGGGTAAAGCAAAGCGGTAATTCAAACCCAAATCTTCTTCCAACGAAATTCCCAAATCAGCCTGAAGGGTCACTTCTCGCAACTTATGAAGCGGCAAACGCCCCAGAAATTTCACTTTCGATTCCAGTTTCATTTCAATAACCAATTGTTTTAATTCGCTGGTTTGGTCGCCATCGCCTACCAACCAAAGTTCGACGCCATCCAGATAGGGAATAGAGCGGATCGCCGCCCCAACGCCACGCCCCAAATTTAGCGCTCCCTGATAAAGAATTATTTTCGGCTGATCAGGCGCTTTTTCTTGATGTTTTGGTTCTTCAAACATGGAACAAACCGGAAGATTGCGAACTACCTTAAAATCGACTTTATACAAATCACGATAAACCTCAGCAATCGAATCGCAAACGGTGTAAGCAGCATCAACTTTCGGAACCAGAAGTTTTTCGAGCCTCAACCAAATCGCTTTTACAACCGGCCTTCCAATCAATTCAGGAACTTCAGTAAAATACTCGTGGCTGTCGTAAATCAGCGGCTTGTGCTTTATTCGTGAGGCCAAATAATTCGCCGGAAGTGTATCCAGATCATTCGCCACAAAAACATCAATTTCAGATTTCAGGAGATATAAAAATAAGCGAATATTGTATTCGAGGTAAAACATTGCACTTTTCCGAAACAAGAGTTTCATCCTGTGAGTCTGATAATCGCGCTCCACAGGATGACTTTCGGGTAATAAACGACCAATCAGAACAGGCTCAAAACCCATTTTTTTCAGACTGACGGCTACTTTGTGAACGCGGTTATCGGTAACCAAATCGTTGATTACACTGAGTGAAATTTTCTTCAAAGCGAATTTCTATTGGTTCGTATCGCCAAGGTAAACGAAAAAGGGCGATCTTCTGTTATATTTGCGAAAAAAATAATTCCAATGATTCGCTCCTACTCCGATTACCAGCTCCAAAAGCATCATACATTCGGCACCAAAGCTATAGCCAATTACTATTTCGAATTTACCGAAACCGAAGACCTGGAGGCCTTTTTAGCTACCACAACCCATTGGCAAAATCTCCCGATCCTTATTTTGGGCGAAGGAAGTAACCTGCTTTTCGTGAATGATTTTCAGGGGCTGATTATCAACCCAAACATTCCCGGGATAAAGATTGCCCATGAAGACCGAAACAACATTTGGCTTGAAGTGGGCGCTGGTGTTGTTTGGGACGATCTGGTTGAATATGCCGTTTTTAATTGGTGGGGAGGTATCGAAAATTTATCGCTCATTCCCGGTAAGGTTGGCGCTGCTGCAGTACAAAACATTGGCGCTTATGGCATGGAAATTCAGAACCGCATCGAATCGGTTACAGGGTTCGATCTGGAATCGCAAACCGAATACACGTTAGATATAGCCGATTGTCAATACGCATACCGCGACAGCATCTTCAAAAACCAGTTGAAAGATCGTTTCATCATTACCAGCGTTAGTATTAAACTCGATAAATTTCCGGAGTTTATCCTGAATTACGGCGACCTGAAAACGGAAGCTGAAAAACTTGGAGCTATCAATCTAAGAACCATCCGCAAAGCAGTAATCGGCATTCGCGAATCGAAATTACCCGATCCTAAAATACATGGGAATGCTGGCAGTTTCTTTAAAAATCCAATTGTCGAAACCTCGATGGCCGAGCAACTGTTAACGACTCACCCGAATATGCCCCACTACCCTGCTCCTGACAGTCAAACTAAGCTGGCTGCTGGTTGGCTCATCGAACAATGTGGATGGAAAGGTTTCCGACGCGGCGATGCCGGAGTGCACGAAAAACAGGCTTTGGTGCTGGTAAACTACGGAAACGCCACCGGAAAAGAAATCTATGACCTTTCAGAAGAAATTAAACAATCGGTTCAGGAAAAATTTGGGGTTGATTTGGAACGGGAAGTAAATGTAATCGGGTAGAAAGTGGTCATTAGCAGTCTCTGTTGTCAGAGATATCCTCATCTGATGACTTTGAGTCACCTGATGAGTAAAAAACCACTCAACTTTTCCGGCAAACCACCCGCCAAAATTTCATGGGTTCTTCATTAGGCATGTGTTTGACAGGCTCGTCAATTTCGCAGTATTCAAGCAAGCCATAAGTCGAAAATTCTTTTTCAATGGTCGCTGAGTCATAAAAGAAAACAGTCAAACCTTTATCGATCAGGAAACGGTCGATGCTAACGGGTCGTCCATTTCCATAGAGTTTATTTTCCTTCGAAGCCACAATAAAAACCATCATTCCGCCCGGCTGGAGCTGATCGAAACATTTTTTCAGGAATTGGCGGCGATCGTTTTGATTGAGTAGATGCAAGAGTGCGTAACAGAAAATTCCATCGTAAAGTGATTTTCCGTAAGGCATTCGCTTAACCGGACCATGATAAATCCGAAAATCCAAACCATTATCACGGGCAAGCCTGATGGCCGTTTCGGAAATTTCAATTCCGGTCACTTCAAACCCATTGTCAATAAAAGTTTTTGCATTCCGTCCGTATCCGACTCCAGGAATCAGGATGCTTTTAAATCCTTTTTCAACAAAAAGATCACGGGCAAAAATAGCTGAATCGGCTGGCTCGAACGACCAGAGTAACCCAATTTTCTGAAACTTATCTTCCCAAAAATCGCTCATCGTTTTACCGCTATAAATATCATATCCGTGGTTATAGAACCATCTAGTTCATTATAATCCTGAAGCCTGAGTTGCCTGATTTCGAATCCACTATGCTCAAATGCCTCTTCCAAATCTGTTTGCAGATGGTAATTGAAATAAACCTCGGCATCACCCGAAAAACTGGTTGCTTCGTATCCGGCACGATCCTCGTTTCCTTCCATGGTACTAACGTACAAAACGCCTCCAGAAACCAAACATTCGGCGCAATCGGCAATCAGTTTAGCCGAATCCATTTTCGATAAAAAAGGCAGGCAAAACGAACACATCACCGCATCAAATCGATCTGGAATCGTGGAAATATCGCGCACATCCATCACCATGAAATCAACTTCAGGAAGTAAATTCTTCGCTATTTCAATCATTTTAGGAGCAAGATCAACAGCCAAGATTTGACTTTCAGGAAAGTGATTTTTGAGGAAGCTAGTTACATTTCCGGGTCCACAGGCCAGCTCCAGGATGTGAGGATTATCCGATTTCACCAAACTACAAAAATGCACAAGCGGTTCAAGATAACCGCTTACATTGTCAAACCGGCTGGCATATTCTTCAGCAAATTCATTGAAACGTTGAACCGAGAGTTCGAAATTCTCCATCTTATTCTTTTAGTCCTTCTGCTTTTTCGTACTGCTCAATTACCTCTTTGGCCTTTTCCAGATCGACATTCGAGACAAATATTTTTACTGAACCGGCGCCTCCGCCAGCCACATTCCATGGCGCTAAAACACCCATTTTTTCATCTTTCACAAAGGCTTCAATTTCGGCATTATCCAAAAGGCTTTTTACCATCGAAGCATCCCAATCGTTGCCATCAAAAACTTCAACCGGATAAATTTCTTGATCTGAATTCATAATCAACAGTTTAAGTTGTTATTAATTGAATTTATCTAACCGTAAAACTTGTTAATCCTTTCAAATAACATGCATCGATACTTGCTCCCAACCCTGGTGTTTCAGGAACCGTAACCAAACCATTCAAACCATATTGAATTCCTCCTGAAACCGGATCTTCGCAGAACATCATTGGCGTATCGAAATCGCAAAACCGAACATTATCGCTCGTTAAAGCCAAATGAGCCGATGCGGTAAACCCAATCCGTGATTCGAGAAACCCACCGATTTGTAACTGCAAGTTAGCCTTTTCAGCCAAATTTATAATCTTCTGCGCCTTGAATATTCCGGATGATTTCCCAAGTTTGATGTTAAATGACGGAGCGGCATCCAAATCAATCAGCCGCTGGGCATCATGATGATCGCAACACGATTCATCGGCCATTACCATCACCGGGCTTGCTTTGCTGATTCGAGGTAATTCCATATAGTTCCAACGCGGAATTGGTTCCTCGCAAAACTGGATATTGTAACCGGCCAATTCGGTCAAAACACGAATTGCAGAATCGACGTTCCACCCTTGATTGGCATCAAGTCTCAATGGAATGTCGCTTCCTATTTGTTCCCGAATAGCCTGAATTCGTTGAATATCTTTGCCCGGATCGTCACCCAGTTTGACTTTAATAACCTGAAAACCTCGTTCTTTAATTTCCAGTGCATCAGCCACCATTTGAGCCGGATCATTCAGGCTCACGGTATAATCAGTCTTCAGGATTTTATTGTTCTTGCCACCCAGAAAAGCATACAAAGGCAACCCGACCTGCTGCGCGGCAATATCGTATAGTGCAATATCGAAAGCGCTTTTAATGCTCGAATTACCAAAAATAGTTCGATCCATCAGCTCAGAACATGCTTCGATGTTACGCGGATCTTTATTAATCAACGATTTGGCCAGGTAATTGGCAACGACATAGCAGGTTTCCATGCTTTCGCCGTTGATGGGCATAAACGGGCTACATTCACCAAAACCACTTAATCCTTCATCTGTTCGTATAACAACTACCACATTCTCGGCATATTCAAACGATCCTAACGAAATAACAAAAGGCTTTTTTAGCTTGACCGGAAATTGATAAACTTCGATTTGAGTAATCAGCATTAGACTATTTTTAATAAAAATTGGTAATACAAGTGACCGGTAAATTTAAATTTAATTTCATTATTGATGTTAAATATAGAAATTAAAATTCCGGCCTCATTTCCTTTATAATGAAATGAAGTCCGGGATCTGAGTTTTTTACATAGATAATCAAAACCTTATCCTTCCGAATACCATTTAATCTGCTGCGATGCACGCATAATAATTGCCAGGATAACAAACAGACCAATACTTCCGGCCAACAGCGCATAATCCTGAAGCTGCAAAATGGTAAACAGAAAAATATACAGGCCTGTTTGCAATAAAGTTATCCAAACTACCGAACGCCTATCCTTCAGAATTGTATAGGAATACCACGAAATCAGGGAAGTAACAGCTACAGCCGAGATCAGATAAGCTAAATTAAATCCGGCTTGTTCGCTGATTGAAGTCAGCAATGCATAAAAAATGAGCAGCGCAAATGCCACCAATGAATATTGGAAGGGATGAATCCTGTTCTTGCTTTTCATCTCGATGAAAATAAAAATGATAAAATTGAGGGCTATGAACAGTATTGCATATTTCACCGAGCGCATAGCTTTCTGATAATGGTCAATAGGAATCAGCAATTCAACACCTAACAGGGCTTCGTGAGTATTAAATTTTTTGTCGACCCATTGCTGTGGAAAATTGCGATTTAAATGAGTTACCATCCAGTTCGCAGTAAAGCCATTTGATGTAATATTTCGATCAGAAGGAAGAAAAACTCCGGTAAAACTTGGCTGCGCCCAGTCCGATTTCATTGAAACTTCCGAGGTTTTCCCTAAAGCTTCAACTGACAGATCTTCTGACCCATTTAAAACCAAATTGATTTCAAAATTTAACGGCTGTTTCAAATCAATCGAATTGGCTTTAATCGTAATTCCAGATTGGAAGATGTCGGTATCGGCAACTCCGGGATCAACCTTGTATTTCTGACCATTGACAACCAATTCCGGCAAATTTTTGATCCCCCGCATATCCGAAATTCCCAGAGTAAAGTAAGCCGCATCCCAATTGAATTGTGCATTCGGAATATCCAGTTGTGATACGTCGGGCTGAAGAAATAAGCCTTTAAGCTTGATACTTCCTTCATAAACCACCACCTCGTAAATACCACGTTTGCGTTTTTCAGGAGCCAGCGAACCATCGGTTTTGAGTGTTTCAGGCAAAAAATGAGCAATGCCTTTTCGCTCAGTCATTCCCTGATTAACTTCGGTTTTTTCCTGAATTGTAAACGGCACATTCAGCACCGGACCGGCTACCACCTGTTTCCCACCCCATTGGGCATACAATTCGTTTTTCACCTTTTCGCTCAGGGCAATTCGTTGGCGAATTACATCCTGAATTAGGAAGGACGGGATAAGCAGCAGAATTGCCAGTCCCGAAACGATAATCATCTTAACACTGTAACTGTTCATGAATTGTTGAATACCTTTTGTTTCCATAGTTTTGAATATTTAAAAGTACTTTGCATTTCAAAGTTTACGAATAAAAAAATTATTGATTGCCTATTAGTTCTTCCAGCGCCGCCAAATGCTGACGAAACAAATCCTTCCCCTGCGCGGTTGCCGTGTAGGTTGTACTGGGTTTTCGGCCAACAAACTGCTTCGAAACCACGATAATTTCCTGCTGTTCCAATGCTTTTAGGTGACTGGCCAGGTTTCCGTCGGTTAGTTCGAGCAGTTCCTTCAGCGCATTGAAATCCAGCATGTCGTTCACCATCAGTGCCGACATGATTCCAAGCCTGATGCGGCTTTCGAACACTTTCTGAAGATTTGCAATCGGATTTTTCACCAGAGTTTATTATTTACGATTTGACTATTCACGATTTACCATTTATTGTTGCGGGTTGCGAGATGCGGAATGCGGGTTTGTTTTCATGCAACTCGCAACATGCAACTCGCAACTCTTTATTGCCAACCGTGACTGAACACTGCGACTTTTTCCTCCATGCTCCTCGCTCCTTGCTCCATGCTACCTTTCATACCTCATCCACATCACCACGCCATAAACCAGGTGCAGCAAGCCAAAACCCAGCACCCAGAACACGAGTCCGTAAGGTGCAAAGATTCCAGCCAGAAGCCCGACAGCGATTTCAGCCATTCCCAGGTAATGAATCTCGCCCGAAGTGAATTTGCCTGCATTCACCAAACCTAATCCGTAGAAAACGAGCATGGCCGAAGCGACCAAATCAATTTGGTTACGCGAAACCAAAATCAATACAAATATTCCACCCGAAACGATGGGGATCAGCAAATGCGCCAGCACCCGTTTGGTGGAGCTTGTCCAGAATTTTTGCCCAGCCTTTTGCGCTTTCCCGTACGAAAACCAGATAGCAGCCAGCCCGGCAAGCAGCAAAACCACCAAAGCAATAGCACCCAAGCCAGTGGTCACACTGTTGATTGGTGAGCCACCCACGCTGCACAAAAACTCGTCGTAATAAAGTGCTCCCGCATCCAGAACGCCAAACCAAGCCACAGCGACACCAATCAGCGCGCAGGTTCCGGCGAAAAAGCCCGCCCAACTATCGAGCAACATGAACTTCGACGACCGCTCCATAATTTCGCGAATCGCCTGAATATCTTCCTTCGGATTAACTGAATTTGTTTTCATGTAAAAAGTACTTTGAAATACAAAGTTAATTTATAAAACTGGATGTGCAAGAGGGTGAAGAAAAATCTGAATGAAATTAATCTGTTTTTGGTGAAATTCTTGCTGCTATACTGCGCGTTGAGCCTTCGCGCTTTTTTTGCTTCGCTCTTTGGCTTGTAGTTCAAGTGATTTGATAATTTCAACGTCAGACTCAAAACCAAATAGTCTACTGGTAACAGATTCTTTAGTCTGAATTACTATTTTGTAGTCATATCCTTTCCCAAATGATGCTTTTTCAAGTTTTTCAATGGCATCTTCAAGTGTTTCATAATCTCCCTGAATTTTAACTGGAACAGGTCCACCATTAATTTGTTCTTTTAGAAATCCGTCAATACCAGAATTTCTTTGAACTGGAGTGGCATTAATATTTTGAAGAATGGCAAGCTGCTTTTCTGTTTTTTCAAGATAACTTTCAGTCCCTTTATTTAATAACTCTGATTCTGTAATTACCATTTCATCAAGTCTCGATTCTGCTAAATCTACAGCATCCTTTGACTTGTCGATGCCAATATAATTTCTTTTTAAATGCTTTGCAGAAACACAAGTTGTACCGCTACCACAAAATGGATCTATGACAATATCTCCTTCATCGGTCACAATACGAATAATCTGGTTAAGCAGCAGCACAGGTTTTTGAGTAGGATATCCTGTTCTTTCTTTCGCTTTAGGATTAAGATATGGTATATCCCAAACATCTGATAAAGGAACACCTTTCTTTTCTTTACCAATTACAACATTCCCATCTTCATCCTTTTTATATACAGACTTCCCATTTTCATCTCGTTCTCGCTCTTGTAAAATCCGGTCAATATTTGTTGTTGCTGAGTAGTCGGTATATATCGTATTGAATTTAAAATCCCTTGTCTTAGAGTAAAAGAATATTATTTGGTGTGCATTTAATAACCCTTTTTTTGAATTTGACCAACGTTTATATGACCAAACAATCTCGCTCTGAAAATTATCACGACCAAAAACCTTGTCAAGAATAATTCGAATGTTGTGCGAAGCTGTTTTATCGCAATGAAGAAAAACACTACCGGTATCTTTCAAAACTCGTTTGCTTTGGATTAATACATTTTCAATGAGCTCCAAATATTCATTCAAAGAATTGTATTTATCTTCAAACTCGTAAGTTTTTGTATTATCCCTGGTTTTAAGAGAATGTGTTTTTTGAGTAAAGAAAGGTGGGTCGAAATAAACTAAGTCAATACATTCAATTTCTTAGTTCCTTTAACTTATCCTGACAATCACCATGTATTATTTTATTGGTTTCCATCTTCAGGTGTCCTTTCATTAGCAATTTCTGTTAAAATAGCCTTTAAGTCAACTCCACTATAAGCTTTTAAAAAGTTCCAAGCTTCATCACCTCCATAATATTCTCCTTCAACACCAGCATATAAAGTTTTCAATGTCTCTTGTATTCTAATTGCTTGGGCTCTCTGAGGGTAATAAAACATCACTCGAATAGGCTTGTAACCGTGTCCCTTTATAACTTTAACTCTAGTGTGCTCCTTGGTAATATGATCTCCATCTGTAGTTGCATCTCGCCATTTAACTTCAATAGCATCACTCCCATTCAGAAAATCTATCTCGAATGTATTAGGTCTTTGTCCTAATGTATTTTCCACTTTGGTTTTAATCCCATCTTGGAACTTGTAATTTAGACACAGAGTAGCGGCTTCTTCCAAAAACGAACCAGCATATTTGTACAGAAATCGCCCAGTGTTTTGATAAATATAGATTAGCTCTCCTTCTTCTGTTGTAATTCCTAAAACTCTATAGATTAGATAATGAGAATTATCATCAGATTTCATTGCCTCTTTTCGCTCTTCAATTCTTTCTTTGAGATTAGAAGCGTAAATCCCCGCTAATTCTTTTATTTTATTCTTTAGATCTTCCATTGTACAAAGTTATAATTTTCCTAGAATTGTTTTTTTTACAATGTCCTTCCCGCTCTGACGCATCATATCAGAATTCCAGCTATTGATATGATTTTCTTATCTGCCATCTATTTTTGAGGAAACCCGCCAATTTATTTCAGAATAAATTCTCTCAAATCTACGCCGCCCGATCTACAAATCCAATATATTCAGTTATTATTTTTTAAAAAATCAGGGCATTTGGCTTCAGATCGCTAAAATAAACAACCCCTGACCCGAAAAGCAGCTTTCGAATCAGGGGTTGCAGTAGTATCGAAATAGATTCTTGCGAATCTTGCCAATTATCCTATTTCCCGAGTAATCGCAATCGCGGCAATGGTTCCGTCGGCGATAGCAGTAGTAATCTGGCGGTATTTTTTGCTGGTTACATCGCCCACGGCAAACACGCCGTCGATGTTGGTGCGCTTATCCTCATCGGTTTTGATGTAGCCCCACTGGTCGAGTTCCAACTGGTTGCCAAACATTTCGAGGTTCGGTTTCTGGCCAATAAACACGAAAATTCCGTCCGATGTCAGGGTCTTCTTTTCCTTGGTTTTCAGGTCTTCCACCTCCACTTCCATTTTGTCGCCAGCTTTGCGGAATGCGCGTGGTTCGTGCGAAAGCAGGAATGAAATCTTCGGGTTGGCAAATGCTTTTTCCTGCGCTGTTTTGTTGGCCTGCAACTGGTCGAACTGGTGAACGATGGTAATTTTCGACGCGAACTTCGAGATAAAATCGGCTTCCTCGATGGCTGAGTTTCCACCGCCAATCACCACCACTTCCCGATCCACAAAATACTTGGCGTCGCAGGTGGCGCAATACGAAATGCCCTGTCCTTTGTACTCCAGTTCGCCGGGAATGCCAATACGGTTGGGCGAAGTTCCGGTGGCAATGATGATTCGTTTGGCGCGAATGGTTTCCTGCCCGTCTATCATGATTTCCTTTTTCTGCAAATCGACGTGCGTCACGTCAACCGCCACCTTATAAGTCGTTCCGCAGCGTTTGGTTTGCTCCGACATGTTGTGCGAAAGCATGTATCCGGGCTGCGGATCAATAAATCCGGGGTAATTCGACACCACGTGGGTGGTCGAAACATTTCCGCCGGGCAACGCGATGTCAACCAAAACGGTGTTGATTTTGGCCTGGCAAAGGTATAAACCGGCTGTCAGTCCACCCGGACCAGCACCCAGAATGGCCACATCCACCTCGGTTACAATCGGTTTCTGCTTGGCGATAATCTCATTCACCTTTTCTTTGCCGATCACACTTTTCAGGTTGCGAACAATCTCCGACCGTTTAATTCCTCCTGAAAGGCGGCTGGTCACTTCTTCTCCATCCTGATAAAAAAGCAACGTTGGCGACGATTTTACGCCAAGTTGATCGGCCAGTTCGCGGTTTCCCTGCCGGAAGATTTTGATGAATTTGACTTCACCCTTAAACAGCGGATCCAACGATTCGAGTTTGGGAAAAAGCGCTTCGCAAGGCGGACATTCAGTACTGTAAAAATCGAGCACCACATTGCCCCCTTTTACTACTTCGCTTTCAAATTCCGATGCATTTATCTCTTTCATGGTTATTGATATTTTGGTTTTTTACTCAGTCTTTTATGAAGCGCTATCATTAAAACCCCTAAATCCCCTGAAGGGGACTTCAAAGCCTCACCTTATAGGGGAGGTTTGGAGGGGTAAAACCACACATTGGTTATAATTCCAATGCCTTCAACGGCGCGTGGTTGTGAACCCGATCTTTCACCACCAGGGTTGTGCAGTCGGCCTTCACTTCGCGCTGAAACAAAATGTCGTGCCCCAAACAAAGCCCCACCATCAGCACCAAATCCACCTTTTCGCTGTTCATCTGCATCGCCTGCCCAATGGGATTGCACGAAACGGTGCAAAACGAACTTTCCGGATTCACTTCATTTTGCGGAATTCCACCAACCGTACAAGAAACCGACCTGACATTCAATCCATTACTACGAATAATCCCGGCAATTTGTTGGACTTGTTTTTCCATCCCGTAGCAATAGGCCAAACCAATGCGGCGGTAGTTCATTTTCTTCGAGAACTCCACAATCTCCTGAAGCCGCGACAAGGTTCCGGCGCGTCCAAAATCAACCAGTTCGGCCGCCGCCTGCACAATTTCGGGTTCAGCGGCATACTTTCTGATGGCCTCTTCCGGTTCGAAAGAAGTTGCTTTGCAGGTTTCCGTTTTCCGGCAAATTTTATCGTAGGTGCAATTGGTGCAATCCATCTTATTCGTTGAAATAGTGCGCGATACCCAATTCCAGTAGCTCGGTAACCGGACGGCAATCGTGACTGTGCAGCGAGCCGTTGTAGTTTTTGGCCATCGAAGCGCAGCCTCCGCCGCAAATCAGGCTCAAATTGCAGTCGCGACACTTCGGAATCGACAAAATATCGCGCTCCTGCCATTCCTCAACCGCTTCGGTGTATTTCTTCACTTCCGGATAAAACGTGCCCAGACTTTCGCCGTGCTTGCCCACCGTGGCGGTGCAGGCATACACATTTCCGGTGAAATCGAATGCCCACTCGGTTTTGGTTCCGGTGCAGGCATCGAACAATGGCTCAGGCATCTCGCCCTGTTCGAACAAAAACTTTGAGACTGAAAAGGCAGGCTTGTGAAACTCGGCGATGTGCGGATGTGTCTTCAGCAGCGCATACAAATCTTCGTACAAATTGAGCCGCGAATACAGCTTTTGCTGATTGGCCTGGCATTCGTGTAACTCGTAATTCCGACCTAATTGGGTTTTAAACAGTGGGGATGCAGTCCAACCTTTATTGATGGCAAACTGTGCCAAATCGGGTAGATTATTAATATTTTGTTTATCAACCACCATACGGAGATTAACCGGAATATTGTTTTCAATTAACAAATCAACTCCACGAACAATGCGATCGAAAGTTGGATCTCCGCCTTTCAGATAGCGCCGTTGGTTATGTATTTCACTGGTCCCATCGAGTGTTACCTGAATTTCGCGGATAATTCCCTTTTTGAGAATTGGAATGTATTCTTCCAGATGATAACCGTTAGTCACAGCCGCAATTTCGAGTTTATGTTCTGCGGCTTTTTGAATAATATATTCGATATTTTCCTTGTGGCGTGGAGCATTCATGAAAGGTTCGCCACCAAAAATGGTAATGTATTTTCTCCTTCCTGAAAATTCTTTCAGAATATAATCAAAAAACGAATCAGTAACTTCTTTCGACAGAGCAACGGGTAAAGCTTCGTAGCCAGCCTGATAACAATAGGAACAATCGAAGTTGCACGAGTAGTTGGTCACAAAAAAAATCTGAACTTCGTCCTTTTCGCGATCATCCAAAAATTTCAGGTATTTCTCACGAAACAATCGTTTCTCCTGAACCAGATCAACAATGTAGCCATTTTCAATCAGTTCCTGATTATCTACCGAAATGTCCTTAAGTTGATTGTAGGCTGTCTGATCGAGTATATCTGCCTGCCCTGATAATGCATTTATGACAAACCAATCGTCAGAATCCTTAATTTTTGAGGTGATGTTATATTTGGAAAGTTGCATGGCAAACGGAAGCCCCCTTCCCGTTCCCCCAAAGGGGGAAAGCTTTGGAGCCATTGATTAAAAATTTATACTTGGTTTAACTGTGTCTTTCGATGAAAAATGAGCCTCCCCCTCTCCCCTCCTTTGAAGGGGTCGGGGGAGGCTTCCGGCGCTTAATCGTGGCATCCGGCAATAATCTGAGATTGTTTAGCACAACATTGTGCCTGTTTAATCTGACCTTTTTTTACTTTTTTTACTAAACTCTTCATAAAACTGATTTTGGTGTTGATTAAACTATTAGGAATAAAGGTATTCAAAACGAACGAAACTTCATCAATTAAACTTCAACATTAATGACTACCTTCAAACTTTCATTGAAAAAATTGCGCTCCGGACGACTCCAGACGCAAGATCGTGCGTCTCTACCAGTTACCCGCAACAACTAAACTCATCTTTTTCGGCGGTAATGGTAAAACTGGATACGTGAATTTTTCCTTTTGGGTAAGGCTGACTTTCTTCCAATACTTTTACGTAACGAAATCCGGCACCTTTAATAATATTCAGGTATTCTGAACGGGTAACAGATCCAGCCCAACATTCGGCAACAGCCTCAGGGTCGTTGGCATATTCTTCAGGTACCGGTTCGCTTGAATAGATATCGCTGATGACAAAGCGTCCGCCATTTTTCAGGATACGGAAAATCTCGCCCCAAACCTTGCGCTTGTTGGTTACATGGTTCAGCGTGCAATTCGAGACAATCAGGTTGGCAGTTTCGTCGGGCAACGGAATTTCTTCCAGATCAGCCTGAATGAATTTCACATTTTCGACACCCATTTTGGCGGCTGTCGAAGTCGCTTTTCGAATCATCTCCTCGGTGACATCAATTCCGTACACAAATCCGCCCTCACCAACTTCTTCGGCCAGACGTAAAACATCAGTTCCGCGGCCACTTCCCAAATCGATGCAAACCTCGTTCAATTTTGCATCACTTTTATCGACTGCTCCTCCACACGAAAGACAACAGGTATCATTTGCAAGTGAAGAATATCTTCCAGCTATTTCAATTGTGTTCATTGTACTCAAATTTAAAGTGCAAAATTATAACAATAATTAAAACAAAACAACATATATAGATTATTTGATATGTTTCCAAATAACAAACTTCAATTGATAATTTATGGGTCTAATTGGCTTCTTAATATACACAAAACTTTTTTAAAAACCAATACAAAATAATTCAAATTAGGGGGTAACCATCGCATCAATTTAGGGATTTATTTACTGAAAGCTAGCACTTTACAAGCACAACCTACTAACAATGTTGCTTAAATTGTTGAAATAGAAGAGCTTAATATCTTTTATTTTATTTGTTAATGATCTTCCTAAACACAGTTTCTACGGTACCCAAAACCGCAAACCGTGCAAGACGCTCTCTAAAAAACCAAAATTCAGGTAAAGATTTGTTGAACGATTTCACCAAAACGTAACAGACAATTATTACCATGATTTACGAAGCGTTACAGATTTTAAGCGAACAACTGGACAAACACCTGTCTGATTCCGGATTAAAAAATCTGGTTATACTTGAAAACATTGCCCTTCTTGAAACGGCAGATGAAAATGCGGATAATCTTAAAGGCAAAGTGGTTCTCACTTTGATCAATCTTCAGGAGGAATCTGCTCTGCGAAATATTCCAAATTATAAAATTAAAGATGGCAAGACTGAATACCGAAATCCACCGGTTCATTTGAATTTTTACCTTCTGATAAGCGCCAATTGTGATACTTACGACAAATCGCTGCGAAGCTTGTCGAAAACCATTCAGTTTTTTCAAGGAAAGAAGGTATTTACATCGACCAATACGGTTTACAATCGAAACAATGTGGCTTTTGATGTAATCGACTATTTCCGGTTCAATCTGGAATTATATACCCTGAGCCTCGAAGAATTGAATCACGTTTGGGGAACCCTGGGTGGCCGTCAGCTTCCTTCAGTGGTTTACAAAGTACAACTGCTGGAAATCGAGCAAGACATCAAACTTGCAACATCAGGAGTAATTACACACATCGGCGGAGACTTAAACGACATCAACCAATGAGCTTTTCCATTCAATATAAACCACTTTTTAAGGTTGACCTGCTTCACCTTTATTTCCTGAACAACGGGCTGAAAACGTTTTTCACGATGAATGTCACTGAAGCTGCCAAGCAAATGGACGGCTATGCACTGAATTCATTTCTAAGCATCGCTCCCACCCTCGAAACTCAGCAAAAACTAAATGGATATAGCCTGGTTTACAGAAATTTAAATTCCGGATTTACAATCTGGACAAAAGTCAGCAATACGGATAATGCGATACCATTTATTCCTCTTCCTGATGATTTGAGCCTGACTTTCCTGGTAAAAATTAACGATCCGGCATTTTATAATTACACCAATCTTAAGCTCGACAACCAGGGCAAAATCAATTATTTTTCGAACCGGCGGCTGGCGACCGAAGTTCCTGCATTTCCGCTGATCAACAAGTCGGGCGATCATTTCAATATCAATGAAACTTTTGCACTCACTCCGGAAAGCGCAGCATCTGAATTGACAAACCTTTCTACGGTTGAAAAGACTAATCTTTTGGGCCTGATCAGGTTGCACATGAAAGCTGATGTTCCTGCTCTTAATATCATCGATTCAAACGGAAAAATTTCGAATCCACCGAAGAATTTCGAACTGGTTTTTGCCAACCGGAAAACACTTTGGCGGTACATTTTCAGGAAAGACCCCAAAGTAAAAAACAACGACGATGTTAAAATGGAAGGCGCAGACCCCAATGTTTTGATCTCCAAATCGGAACAGCCACTCACTCAAAAGGGATTTATTTCAGTTGAACTTGGAGGAAAAGATTTGCCCAATCCTGACTCAAAGCTGATAAAACCTGATTCGCTCAATTCAAAATACTATTCTGAAATATACATGTAAAACTAAAAACACAAGATTATGGCAACAGCTTACAAAACACCAGGTGTTTACGTCGAGGAAATTGCAAAATTCCCGCCTTCGGTAGCACAAGTTGAAACGGCTATACCTGCTTTTATTGGCTATACCGAAAAGGCAACCAATAAAATCAAGGGAGACTTAAAAGGAGTTCCGACCCGGCTCACCTCTTTACTTGAATATGAAACCTGGTTTGGGTTTGCCAAGCCCGAAAAAACCATCAGCGTCACCATTAACGATACGCTGGTAAACGGCACCACCAGCCGCGCCATAGTGGTCGATCAGCCATCGGCACGCGAGCCTTTCCTGATGTATTATTCCATGCAAATGTATTTTGCCAACGGTGGCGGACCATGTTACGTTGTTTCAGTTGGCCGCTACGGTTCCGACCTCGATGCCGCTGACACACAGGTTACTTCAATCAATAACTTCGATGATTTAAAAAAAGGACTTGGCGCCGTTGAAAAAGTGGACGAAGTGACCTTGATTGTTTTTCCGGATGCCACAGCTTTGTCAACCGCTTCGGAGTTTTACGGGCTGTACAACGATGCCCTGACCCAATGCAACAAATTGCAGGATCGCTTTACCATTATCGATACACTGAGTTACGATTCCACCAGTCCGACCGATTCGAATATTGATGATCTGAGAAACTTCATTCTTTCCGACAAAGACATTATTAAATATGGTGCGGCTTATTACCCATTCCTGAAAACCATTCTCGATTACCAATATAATCCGAAAGACATCACTATTGCGCATTATTCCTACAGTGCTGAGGCATACGAAACCATCAAGAAAAACCTGGAAGCCATCGAAAACCTGGCAACCGGAATGCCTGCCACAGTTAAAAAGCTGGTGGACCTGACAACCACCCCTGGAAATATTGCCGGTGACGTGAGTAATGTGCTGTTCAAAATGTATGACAGCGTTGCCGGATTTGACCTTGGAGGTGTTTTTGCAACCAACGACACCAAGAAAACAGATTTTCTCGCTTTGGTCGAAACATTGTTGGCCTCGCTTGATAAACTGGCTGACTTTAAAGCCAAACTGAATGCTGAAGCAACTGCGGCAGCAACAACCATTCAGGACGAAAATCCGGTCATTGCAACCAGTATCAATGCCGCACTGGCCGCATTCAATGCCGATTTTGTGGGCGCCGGAAAAATTGACGAAGTAACTGCCAACCTGCACGATTTATACTCGAAAATGCAGGCAGCCAATACCGATGTCAAGGTTAAAAATATCCTGAATGTGAATGCGGTTAATTTCGATGCCGAACTGAAGAAACTTGAAAGCTACACACCGCTAAACACTCAGGCCGGAATCGTTTCAACCGTTGACGCCTTCGCCAACGTTGGAGCCAATTTAACGGCTGTTGGCACTGAAATTAAAAAAGTTGAAGGCAAAGACAAAAACAATGGCGCCCTGAACGGACGGAAATTAAGCGATGTTGCAGCTGTTGACAATTCAACCTACAACAAAATATTAACTGCAATCGGAAATCTTCCGCTTGAGTTACCACCTAGTTCGGCAATTGCCGGAGTTTATGCGAGGGTCGATAAAGACAGAGGTGTGTGGAAAGCTCCGGCAAATGTCGGACTGAACTATGTGACCAACCTTTCGGTGAAAATCACCAACGAAAGCCAGGAAAGCCTGAATGTGGATACAACCGCCGGAAAGTCAATTAATGCCATCCGCGCATTTACCGGCAAGGGAATTCTGGTTTGGGGAGCGCGTACACTCGCCGGAAACGACAATGAATGGCGCTATGTTCCAGTCCGCCGCTTCTTTAACATGGTTGAAGAATCGGTTAAAAAAGCGACTTCGCAATTTGTTTTCGAGCCCAACGATGCCAACACCTGGGTGAAAGTCCGGGCCATGATCGAAAACTTCCTGATTCTTCAATGGAGAGCCGGAGCTTTGGCTGGGGCAAAACCTGAACAAGCATTTTATGTACGGGTTGGACTGGGTCAAACCATGACAGCCGAAGACATCCTGAACGGATACATGCACATCGAAATCGGCATGGCAGTGGTTCGTCCGGCTGAATTCATCGTGCTGAAATTCTCACATAAATTACAGGAAGCTTAACAAGTATAAATCTTAAAAAATATAATCATGGCAGCAAATTACCCATTGGTCAAGTTCCATTTTCAGGTTGAATGGGGTGGAACAAAAATAGGATTTACCGAGGTTTCCGGTTTGGACGTGGAAACTGAAGTGGTTGAATACCGCGATGGTGCAAGTCCGGAGTATTCAAAAATAAAAATGCCGGGCATGCAGAAATTCAGCAACATTACACTGAAACGCGGCACATTCAAGAGCGATAATGAATACTTCAAATGGTGGAATACTGTAAAGCTCAACACGATTGAGCGCCGCGACATCACCATCAGCCTGCTTAATGAAGAACACGCGCCGGTGATTACCTGGAAGGTTAAAAATGCCTGGCCCAGCAAAGTCCAGTCAACCGACCTGAAAGCCGAAGGCAACGAGGTGGCCATCGAGTCGATGGAAATTGTGCACGAAGGATTAAGCATTCAAAACGAATAACAATGAGCAATTACTATCCTCCTTTGGGATTTCACTTTAAAGTTGAATTTGCCAATCTGAGTGGCGAATATCAGTTTCAATCGGTCTCGGGCTTAAACGTTGAGCTCGAAACAGAACAGATTGCCGAAGGGGGAGAAAATCGGTTCAAGCACAAATTGCCTGTTTCAACGCGCTATCCAAACCTGGTTTTAAAGCGCGGGATCAAGGTCGATTCGGCGCTGACCAAATGGTGCAGGGATGCGTTGGAAAACTTCGACATCAAGCCGACCAACATCACCATCAGTTTGCTGAACGAAAACCACGAACCGCTGATGACCTGGAATGTGGTGCATGCTTACCCGCTGAAATGGTCGGTTTCAGAGTTTAATGCCGAGAAAAGTCAACTGGCCATTGAATCGATTGAACTGGCTTACAACTACTTTAATATTCAGTAATATGCCTGTCGAAATCAGAGAATTGACGATCAAAATCACGGTAGCCGACCAACCGGCACAATCTCCAAGTCCTGAAGCAAATAGTCAGGAGAGTAAAGATGTGATTATAGCGACTTGCGTTGAACAGGTTTTGGAAATTTTATCGAAAAAACAAGAACGATAATTATGAGCGGCGAACTGATTAAACTACGGATAAAAGCCTACAAGGACGCGAAATTTTCGGACGAAGTTGCCGACGGTGAATTCAAATCGCTCTTGAATCCTGATAAGTATGCATTCAAATACAAGATTGAATCAAACCACGACCAGGCTTCAGGAACAAGCAAATCGTCGCCGAAATTCAATAAAATTTTGCCTGAAGATTTAAGCCTTGAATTTGTTTTCGACCGCACGGGAGTGATTACCGATTATGGCTCTCCCGGAGCTGCTGACGACCAAACGTTCAAAGATGAAGGTGGTGGCATTATCGACGACATCGAAAAGTTTAAGAAAGTAGTTTTCGATTATAATGGCGACGAACACAAGCCCAATTACCTGATCATTTCGTGGGGAACGCTCCTTTTTAAGGGAACGCTCACCGAAATGGATATCACGTACAAGCTGTTCAAGTCCGACGGGACTCCGCTCCGCGCGACGGCAAGCGCCAAATTCAAGGGGTTTGTTGAAGACAACCTGCGGGTTGCCATGGAAAATAACAGTTCCCCGGATTTAACACACATCCGCACAGTAAAAGAAGGCGACAAGCTGCCTTTGATGGCGTTCCGGATTTACGGCGATTCCAAATATTACCTTGAAGTCGCGAAAGCCAACAACATCACCAACTTCAGAAAACTGACCGTGGGAAGCAAAATTTTCTTTCCACCCATTCAAAAAACATCGTAAACATGCCTCAACGAGTCATACAAACTTCGCAGCCGTCCGATTTGGTTACCCCGAAAATTTTGATTGAAGGGTCCGAACTTTCCCATGCCTATTCGGTCATGAATATTGTGGTGGAAAAGGAGATCAACCGCATTCCGACTGCGCGGATCATAGTACTCGATGGCAACCCTTCAGGGCAGGATTGGGAACTGAGCAACAAGGATTTGTTTTTACCCGGAAAGGAAATCGAAATTAAAGCCGGTTATCATTCCGACGAGGAAACGATTTTCAAAGGCATCGTGATCAAGCACAGCCTGAAAATCAGGACCAGTCAGTCGTTCCTGATTGTGGAATGCAAGGACAAGGCAGTGAAAATGACCATTGGCCGCAAAAGCAAATATTTCTACGAAAGCAAAGACAGCGATATCCTGGGTGAAATCATCGGAACGTATGGTTTGGAAAATGATGTTGAAGCAACCAGCGTTCAGCACAAAGAACTGGTTCAATACAATGTTTCCGACTGGGATTTTTGCGTGGTCCGCGCTCAGGCCAACGGAAAAGTACTGGTTGTTGACGACGGGAAAATCTCGGTAAAGAAACCCGATGCCGGTCAGTCCGAAGTCGAAACTGTTTCATACGGCGCCACCATGCTCGATTTTGATGCCGAAATGGATGCCCGCAACCAGTTTCAAAAAGTGACTTCGTATGGCTGGAATGCCGCCGATCAGACCATTCAGGAAATGGAAGCCAGCAACCCGGCGGTGAGTTCAAACGGAAATGTTTCGTACGATGATCTGGCCGCTGTGATTGGCCTTTCAAACCTGGAACTGAAAAATGGCGCTGCTGCCCCCGACGTTGCTTTGCAGGCCTGGGCCGATGCCAAAACGCTGTTCAACCAATTTTCGAAAATCCGCGGAAGGGTGAAATTTCAGGGAATTCCGGCAGTAAAACCCAATACCACGCTGAAACTCGAAGGGGTTGGAAACCGATTCAACGGCAAAGTTTACGTTTCAGCCATTCGCCACCAGATCGCCGAAGGCAACTGGACGGTGGATGCCCAGTTCGGAATCGACCCCAACTGGTTTTCCGAAACCGTTGAAATCAACGATCAGCCCGCGGCGGGGTTACTGGCAGCTGTGCAAGGTTTGCAAATCGGAATTGTGACCCAGCTCGAAAACGATCCGGATGGCGAAAACCGAATCCTGGTTCGAATGCCCATCATTTCGGGCAGCGAGCAGGGAATCTGGGCCCGGGTATCCACACTCGATGCCGGTAGCGACCGCGGTTCGTTTTTTCTTCCTGAAATCGGTGACGAGGTGATTGTCGGCTTTATCAACGGCGACCCCGATCATCCGGTGGTTTTGGGAATGATGAACAGCAGCGCGAAAGCCGCACCGCTCACCGCAAGCGACGACAACCACGAAAAGGGTTTTACCACACGCAGCAAAATGAAATTCATTTTCAACGACGATAAAAAGTCGGTGGTGCTGGAAACTCCCAAAGGCAAAAAAATTACAGTCGACGAAGATGCCGGAATCATCCAAATTGAAGACGATTTCTCGAATAAAATCACGATGGATTCCGCCGGAATTGCACTTGAAAGTCCGAAGGATATCACTATCAAAGCCACCGGCGATGTAAAAATTGACGGGATGAATGTTACGATAACTGCCAACGCGCAATTTAAAGCCAGCGGAAATGCAGGCGCCGAATTATCAACCGGAGCTATAGCCAAAATACAGGGTTCAATGGTGCAGATTAATTAAAAGGAGACAGAAGTCCGGAGACAGAAGACGGAAGAAAAATAGTCACAGTGTTCAGTAGCAGTTGACAGGAAAAGCCGGAAGTCCGAAGGAACTCTAAACTCCGAACTCTAGGCACTTCGAACTTATAAATTGTAAATAGTAAATAATCAAATAGTAAATCAAACCATGCCACCAGCTGCACGAATAACCGATTTTCATACTTGCCCGATGGTCAATCCCGGGCCGGTTCCACATGTTGGGGGGCCGATTTTACCGCCCGGCGCGCCCACTGTTTTAATTGGCGGAATGCCCGCTGCCCGGGTTGGCGACATGGCTGTTTGCGTTGGGCCGCCCGACACCATCGCGATGGGTTCGACAACCGTCCTGATTGGCGGAATGCCTGCTGCCCGGATGGGCGATTCAACGGCACATGGAGGAGTAATCGTGGTGGGATGCCCCACAGTAATGATTGGAGGTTAAAACTATGGATACAAGCAAATCATTTTTAGGCCGTGGCTGGGGATTTCCCCCGGAGTTTAACCGGGCAACCAAAGCGGTAAACATGCTGGAAGACGAGGCCGACATCAAAAGCAGTCTCGAAATTCTGCTGTCAACGCGGCTTGGCGAACGGGTGATGGTTCCGGATTACGGCTGCAACCTCGACGAACTGCTTTTTAAGCCACTCACCTTAACCCTGAAAACTTATGTGATCGACCTGATTAAAACGGCCATTCTTTATTACGAGCCGCGGATCGATCTCAACAAAATAGCCATCGACCCGACTGACGAACTGGAAGGTGTTTTGCTGATCAACCTCGATTACACCGTTCGTGCAACCAATTCGAGAAAAAACATGGTTTACCCGTTTTATAAAGCAGAAGGAAACGAATTGTAACCTACAAAAACTATGGCTAACTGTGGCAAAGACATATTAATTGCAAGAGAAGGAACCGAACAGCAGCAACGGCTGATCGATGCGCTGAGTCCTGAATATTTTAAACTGAACGAATTCAGCTTAAACGACTGGATGCAGTTTGCATACCGTTTTGCGGAGCATGTCAATTATTTCGACACTGACGATTTTCAGAACCGATCCGGAAACTGGCAGGATTTTTTTACGCCGGAAAAAGGACTGGAAGATTTTCTGAAAGCTTTCAATCTGGACGAAAATACAAATTCTCCGGAAAGTCAGAACATCACCCCGCATCTGGCGCTGTTCATCAGTTTCATCAAGCTACTGGAAACAAGCCAAAAGCGGTTTAACCATCTGACCAAAAAGCACCTCGATTTTTATTACAGCCAGATTCTCGACATCCAGAAATTACCGGCAACTCCGGATCAGGTTCACCTCATTTTCGAGCTGGCGAAGAACGTGCTGGACGCCAAAATTGCTGAAAACACAGAACTCGACGGCGGAAAAGATGCGATTGGCAAAAAGCTGATTTACCAGACTTCGGAAGAACTGATTGCCAACCATATAAAAGTCAGTCAGCTTAAAAGCGTTTACAACGACCACGAGCACGAGAAAATAAAAGCCGCCAATGCGACCAATTCGTACGATGGCTCCGGAACGCCATTCCCCGACGGAGAAGTAAAATGGTGGCCTTTTGGATATTACCAGGATAAAGCTGAGTTGAAAGCTTCTGGGAAGGAACCGATTTATCCTGAATTAGCTGATGCCAGGCTTGGATTTGCCATTTCCGGAGAGATTCTGGAACTTCAGGAAGGCGAGCGCAACATTCAGTTGACTGTCGAATTTTCGTCGGCACTGAATGCAATAGCGTTCAATCAGCTTCGCGACAACATCGAAATATCGTGCAGCGGCGAAAAGAAGTGGCTGGGTCCATTCCAGCTGCAGCAACAGATCAGCGATCCCGACGGAAAGACCATTTTCACGACCGGACTCGACTCAACCAATAAAATACTGAAACTGGCTTTTCAGGTGCCGAAAGACGAAAAGGCGGTTGTTGGGTACAATGCCGCTGTTTTGGGCGAACATTTTTCAACCGCATTGCCGGTTTGCCGGATGCTGATCAAAACCGGGAACATCGACGGCCACGCGCTTTACCGCACGCTTGTTGAGAAGCCGGTGAAAAACATCACGGTAAATATCGATGTGAGGGGCGTTAAAAGCCTGTTGCTCGAAAGCGATATTGGCACTTTGAATGCAGCCAAGCCATTTTACCCGTTCGGAACGCAACCGGTTAATAAATCAAATTTCTACATCAATTATCCGGAACTTTTCAAAAAAGACTGGAAAAATCTGGCTGTTTCCATTGATTGGAAAAACACGCCCGACAGTTTTAAAGAATTGTACTATGCTTACCGCAAAGACTATCGGTACAATGTAACCCCAACAGTATTCCTAGAAAAAATGGGCGATTTTTCAGCACTGGAGGCAGAGGTTCCACCAATCAAAGTCGCCAGCCTGATGCAGGAAAAAGTGGCAGCGACCGATTTGATTTCTGAAGCGGTATCAAAAATTTACAAAGTCAATGAATTGGGACTGATTGTGCCGAACGACTCCTATTTCACCGCCGATGTGGAAGTCCTGAACAAGGAAGAATGGGAACTGGCCATCAATAACCTGACTTTGTTTACCAAAGACGGCGATGCGTACCAGACCAATTTTTCGGTAACCAATTCGGGTTACGAGGCCGACAAAAATGGGCCGGTCCGCTTGTCGTTGAGCCAGTCGTTTTTGCACGAACTTTTCCCACGGATTTACGCGCTGGCCTTCAGCAGTCAGGAAAAAGGCGCGCTGATTCCAAACGAGCCGTACACGCCCATGGCTGAAAACGTCAGTCTGGATTATACTGCGCAAACCAGCGCCATCATTGGAAATACCACTCAAAATTACAGCGACAACCCGATCCGTTTTTTCCACGAACACCCGTTTGGCCAGTCGGAAGAGCATCCGTATTTAAAGGCTAGCGTTGGGTTTTTAGCTACTGAAAATCAGAACCTGAACCTGGTCCCAACCTACTGCAAAGGCGGGGAATTTTATATCGGGCTCGAAAATGCCCGGAATTTGCAACAGGTTTCGATGCTGGTTCAGGTTCTGGAAGGAAGTGAAAACCCGTTGGCCGATTCGTTTACCGGAAAGCAGAAAGTGGAATGGTCTGTTTTGTGCCAAAACGAATGGAAAAGCCTCGATTCGAATGACATGATTTCGAACGAAACCGACAATTTCCTGAAATCGGGGATCGTAAAATTTTCGGTACCGAAAGAAGCCACAACCAACAACACCAGGCTGCCCGAAAATTTGGTCTGGGTGAAAGCCAAAATCCATAAAACATACGACGCCGTTTGCAAAACCATCGACATTCTGGCACAGGCCGTTCAGGCTGAATTTACGAACAACGGCAACGACCTGTCGCACCTCGAAAAAGGGCTTCAGGCCAAAACCATTTCGAAAATGATCGAGCGGCTGTCGACGGTCAAAAGCGTTTCGCAGCCCTTCAACTCGTTTGGCGGCCAGCCCGTTGAGTCGGACGAAGCCTATTACCGGAGGGTGAGCGAGCGGTTGCGTCATAAAAACCGCGCCATCGCGCTGTGGGATTACGAGCACATCATTCTTCAGGAATTTCCGGCCATTCACAAAGTAAAATGCCTGAACCACTGTTCCGAAACTTCGTTTCTGGCGCCCGGCAATGTGCTGATTGTAGTCATTCCCGATATCGTCAACAAAAATGTTTTCGACATTTATCAGCCACGGGTGAGTAAAGCCACTCTGAACGCCGTTCAGAATCACATCAGCAAGCTGAATTCGCTGCACGTCAAGGCCAAAGTGATTAATCCGGATTACGAGGAAGTGACCGTAAGCCTGAAGGTGAAGTTTTACCAGGGGTTCGACGAGAATTTTTACCTGCGGGTTTTGAATGAAGACATCACGCGGTTCCTTTCGCCATGGGCTTTTGAAAATACAGCCGACATTCAGTTTGGCGTCACTTTGCAACGAAGTTTACTCATCAAATCCATCGAAAAACTGAACTATGTCGATTATGTGGAAGATGTGAAACTCATCAAAGACGGCGAAATCAGTTTAACCAGTGTCACGCCATCGAGCCCCAAAGCCATTTTGGTTTCGGCCAAGCAGCACCAGTTGGGCACGGCCACAAAAAGTTGTAAAGTCATCACTGAAACAGTAGAAAAATGTCAGACTTAGGCACAAATACTAGCATTCCAAAGAATGTAGAAACGAAAGACGATCTCGATTATTCGTTCCTGCGCGGGAAAGGTCTGGAATACATCGAAAAGCTTTCGAGCAATCTATGGACCGATTACAATACGCACGACCCGGGTGTGACCATGCTCGAGGTGCTGTGTTACGCCATCACCGACCTGGGCATGCGCATGGAAATGCCGATTGAGAATATACTGGCTCCGGAAGATAAAACCGCGCAGAAAATTTCTGATCAGTTTTTCAGAGCAACACAGATTTTGCCTTCAAAACCGGTGAATGAAAACGATTACCGGAAGCTCTTTATCGATATTGAAGGAGTGAAAAACTGCTGGTTGAAACCGTTCGAAAAAACCGTTTATCTGGACTGCAAAAACGACAAACTGGCATACAATCCGAAGTTACTGGCCAAACTTACCGGCGATTTTAATCTTCACGGTTTGTATTCCATCACAGTTGATTTTGATGAACTGGATGAAGATCTCTTCCCGACTGACGAGTTGAAAGCAAAAGAATACGACCGGATAAAAGCGCTCATTACCAAACGTTTCCATGCCAACCGCAACCTGTGCGAAGATTTGGCTGAAATTACCAAGGTTGAAGTGCATCCGATTTCGGTTTGCGCCAGTATCGATGTACTTCCCGAAGCTGATGAAGAACTGGTGCACGCCAAAGTGCTGCGCGCCATCGACGAATATTTTTCGCCATCGCTCCGGTTTTATTCCCTGAAACAAATGTTCGACAAAGGGTATCCTTCAGACCAGATTTTTGAAGGGCCGCTGCTGACCAATGGCTTCATCGACCCGAAAGAACTGGAAGCTGCAGGTTTGCGCACCGAAGTCCGCCTTTCCGATATCATGCAACTGATTATGAACGTCGAAGGCGTCAACTTCATCAAAGATATTTCAATTAACAATTGTAAAAATCCAACCGACGAGACCGATAGCTGGCTGATTTGCGTTGAACCGGGCAAAAAACCGGTTCGATGCACAGACAGCGCATACAGCTATTACAAGGGAGTTTTGCCGGTAAATGTGAATCCAAAGAAAGTCGAAAAATACCTCGACGATCTGGAACAGGCCGAAAAAGCGGAGCAGGCTTCGGTGAGCCTCGACATGGAAATTGCCATTCCGACCGGAACGTATTTCAATACCCGTGAGACCACCACCATCCAGAACGATTTTCCGGACACTTACGGAATTGGCCTGAATGGACTGCCATCGCAGGTTGGAACCATTCGCAAATCGCAGGCACGGCAGTTGAAAGGCTATTTGTTGTTCTTCGACCAGATTCTGGCCAGCTATTTTGCGCACCTCGAAAAAGTGAAAGATTTGCTGTCGGTCGATAATCGCCTGAAGAAAACCTATTTCACGCAGGCCGTCAGCGACCTGACCGATTTCAGCGAGCTGGTTTCGGATTATCCGACCGACCAGCCGGGCGATTTGAGCGACTTGCTTTTTGCTGAACTCGATCGCAACATCGAACGTAAAAACCGGCTGCTCGACCACCTCATTGCCCGTTTTGCCGAAAAATTCAGCGATTACACGTTCCTGATGAAGCAGCTTTACGGCGATTATGCCAGCGAAGCCATTTTGCATTCGAAGGAAAATTTCCTGAAAGATTACGACATCACCAGCCGCCAGCGCGGAAGTGCGTTTAATTATTACCGGCAACCGGCGAGCGAAATCTGGGATACCGGAAACGTGGCCGGAGTCGAAAAACGGATTGCACGGCTTTCAGGAATGAAGAACTTTTTCCGCCGGAATTTATCCGCTTCGTTCGTCGAAATTTACGACCTGATTGATTCGGACGGCAACAAGGTTTACCGCTGGCGAATCCGGAACGAAGCCAATGAAATCATTTTGTCGGCTACCGAAAATTATGCCCATCCGTCGCTGGCCGAAGACGAAATGTATTTGGCAGTAGTCAAAATCATTGAGACGTCTCCGGAAACAATTAAAAAGGCGTTCAAAAAGTTCATTCCTGATGAATCAGAAACCGGAAATTTCGAAATTCAACTGGCCGATTCGGGAAAATATTCGTTCGACATCATCAATCTGGAAGCCTCGGCCAACAGCACAAAACGAATCATCGCCCGACAGTTTAGCTATTACGACACGCAGGACGAACTGAAAAAGGCCATTCTGGAAATCATCGAATTTATGACCATGTTGTTCTCGGAAGAAGGCATGTTTCTGGTCGAACACATTTTGCTGCGGCCTGACAGTTCAGAAACCGACACCCCGCTGGATGAGTTTATGCCGATATGCACCGACAACTGCACCAGTTGCCAGCCGGTTGACCCGTATTCGTATCGCATTTCGGTAGTACTTCCGGGCTGGACGTACCGGTTTGCCAATCCCGATTTCAGGAATTTCATGGAAGAATTGATCCGGAAAGAAATTCCGGCGCATATTCTGGCACGCATCTGTTGGGTAGGCTATCGCAAAAACGACGTTCCCGATCCCGAAAACGAAATGCTTCAGTTTGAAAAGGCGTGGAAGGAATTTTTGCTGGCCAAAACCAGTTCCGCTCCGGATTTAAACATGAAGCTCAAAACCCTGAACCTTATTTTAAGTGAATTAAATTCAATATATCCGACCGGCAGATTAATCGATTGCGACGATGAAACCGATTCGTTGAAAGGCAGAATCATTCTTGGCAGAACCTTTATTGGAAACCTTTAATTGACAACGTTATGGCAACAAAATTATCAGAGATTACGACCCAATATCATACTTTTGAGGACAACCAGGTTTTAACCAAAGACCAGCTCAACGAATTCATCGATTATTTCGAAGATCAGGACCGCATGTCGCGCATTTTCCTGAGCGGAGTGGGCATTGTCTGCGGTTTCGAACTGAGTCTCGATGCGGGAAAACCTTCGGTTACGATCAGTCAGGGTGCGGGCGTAACCACCGACGGCGACCTAATCAAACTCCGGAAAAACATTGCCGGTTCGGGCCTGAAATCCATTGATCTTTCGTCGGTCGAATACACGCATTACAAAGCGTTCGAAGACAGTTTTGCCAATTACAAATTCTTCAAAAAGCTGGTTAATGTCGATGGAAAAATCAAGGAGATGCCCATCGAAATGCTGGAACTTCTGACGGCCGACGCCGAGGGAGCGATTCCGCTGGCTTCACTTTCAGGATTGAACATCGGCGCGGTTTCGAAATTTAGAAATACAGCGCTTTCGGATTTAAAAGACGTATCGCTTTCAGAATTTAAAGACCCGACGTTCTCCCGATTTACGGATCGTCTACTTTCAGGATTGACCGATAAAGTGGTTTTGCTTTACCTCGAAGCCTACGAAAAAAAGGCCGATTTATGTACCTCGATTGATTGCGACAACCAGGGCGTCGAGCAGGTTGCCCGGCTCCGGGTTTTGCTGGTTTCGAAAGTTGATGCCGATTACATCGCCAGTCTCGATTCCATTTACTCGAAACACAACGTGGTTCAGTCGTTATTCGATTTGCCTGAAGTGGCCGTTCGACGCGTGGTTCTGAACAAAAGCAATACAGCCAATTACAACGAATTGAAACGCGCCTATTTCACCGCTTTAACCACCGACCCGCTGGTAGCCGATCTGTCGAACGGTATTTCGCAGATTGCCGGGAATTTCAATTCGCTTCTGAAACTGGATACCACTGACGAAGACCTGAAAACTGCCCTAACCAAGCTCAAGAGTCTGGTTGGGTTCAGCGCCTACAACATTCCGTTTAATGTGCAATACCGCTACGACTGTGTGAAAGATATTGTGGATACCTACAACGAACTGAAATGCCATTTAACCGAATTGAAGGAAGAATGCTGCCCGGATATCAATGCTTTCCCAAAACATTTAATGCTGGGCGATCTGAACGAAATCGGGAACGCGGTAAAACACCACCGGCACCGTTTTTACAAATCGCCAATCCTGAATGGCGGCACCAGCAAAATCCAGCAATGCCGAAACCTTTTCCTCCGGATTTTGGAACTGATCAATCGGTTCCAGACCTCGGTTGGCGACATCAAAATCACCCCTTCCAATAAACTGCCCGAACTGAGTTTCCGAAGCATTCCGTTTTATTATACGGTCAACGACGCCTTGCTTTCGTCTTGGAATTTTTTCAAGACCGAAAAGAACCGACAGAATACCAATCTGAGTTACCATACCGAAAATTTATCGCCGGCGCTACACATTCAGAATCCGCTGGTTTACAACACCGACCGATTCGATTTTTACCGGATTGAAGGTCATCAGGGAAAAGTTTATCAGGATGTGCTCGAAGAAATTGATGCGTTGAAAACCCAAAACGGACTGGCTTTCGATGTCAAGGCGCTGTCGGTCAATATCAATACCGAAAACCTGAACATCGATGATTACCAATGCGAATTCGAAGACCTGAATGTGCTGCTTCGCGCCTGGACCGCCGAACAGGATTGTGTTCTGGGCGAAGTCTCCAGTTTCTTCTCCGGGTTCAGTACCAGAGTTCCCGGTGCAAATGTCAAGGACATTGGTCTCAGCCGGGCTGTCCTCACCAATCTTGATGTGGCTACCAATCTGAACAGATTTTCAATAAATACCAACTTAGATGTCAAAGCTGCTGAAATAAATCCGATCGCTTCGGATGCAAAAATTTCACAGGCGACAACCTTTACCAAAAGCAATGTGATTGCCGACAACCTGACCATTCAGCCCGATGCTCTTGGTAATGTGATGAAAGTAGCGCTTGACCAAACGATAGGTGGTTCGGTAAACGACATTATCGCCAAAGCCAATTTTCTGGTTGCTGACATGGTGAATACCGATGCATGGAAAGCCGAACCTGAAATAAAAGCGTATGTCATCGACCAGTCGATTGAACTGATGGCCTATACCCAAATCCTTTCACAAAGAATGCCGTTTACTTTGGTTGATGTAAATTCCATCCGTATTTCGGCCTACAAACTGACGATGGATGACTTGTGCGCACGGGTAAAACGAATGAAAGCCAGCTACCAGACTACTAAACTTTCAACCGAACTGAAATCGTTTATGGGATTGCTGATTAACCAGCTTTCGAATGTTTGCTGTTCAGGAAAAAAACTACAGATTTTACTGGAAGAAATAGAAAAACGCAAAAAAGATATTCTAGTCAGGCTGCAACTTTCGAGTTTTATCGAAAAAAATCCCGGATTGGAACATTTGGCAGGCGTTCAGCCGGGCGGAACCTTTGTTTTGGTTTACCTGAACAAAGTGGTAACAACTGTTCCTCCGGTAATTGGGATTCGGGATGTTGCCGCTGCAAAAGATGTATTGACAGCCTCGACGGCAATCAACCGCGACGTGGCAGTAAATAATCTTTCAGTAGCAGACCGGACGATTAATCTTCTGGATATTAATACCAACCTGAGCAATTTAAACCTGTCAGACTTTATCCGCAGACAGCCTGAATTGCCCAACTACACTGTGGTGGCCGATTTCTCGCTGCCCTACATGTGCTGTTCCGACTGTTCGCCAGTTAATTTTATCGTGCAGAAACCGCCGGTTTCACTGCGGCTCGAAAAAGATGAATTCTGCCTGGGTAACGACTCCAGTCCGCTCCTGTTTGAAGTTTCGCCGGCCGATGGAGTAATCAAAGCTAATCCGGTTGTTGCCGGGGTGACCATCGACGGAGTCAAACTATCCATCGATCCGGAATTGTTCCCGAACGACATGATTGGCAAACCGATCCACTTTACGGTAAACGAGCAAATTACACTGACACAACTGACCGTTTACCGCGGGGTTCAGTTCGATTTTGCTGTGCCTGAATCGCCAACTGCCGAAACTAAAATCACGTTTATCCCGAGCGGAAACCTGGATGGATGCACTTTCCTGTGGAGTTTTGGAGACGACAGTTTGTCAACCGAACGCAACCCGACACACGTTTACAAATTACCGGTCAACAAAGAAAATAAAGTAACCGTTTCGCTCACCGTTACGGCCTCGAACGGAATTTGCCACATCACGGTGGAACATGATATCGCATTTAAAATTGAAGACACCAAAATCAATCTCGATAAGTTGACATACTGCTCCAACGACCGGAACAGTTATCCGTTTATCATCACGCCTTCCGGAATTACAGCAAAAATCGAAGGTCCGGGTGTTGAACAAGATGCCTCCGGTGCATTTGTATTTATACCAGCAAAGGCACAGGTCGGTGAAATTACTTTCAACCTGAACGGCGCTTCTTCTGGCCTGAAAGTCACTGTCAATCCGGCGCCGGTAGCCAGTTTCGAACCCAAACAAGTGGGCAACCAACTCATTCTGACCAATACTTCGACCAACGCGGTTTCCTATATCTGGTCGGTGAACGGTGCAAAATTCGAATCTGCCGACAATTCGCCACTGGTTATCGACCTGACACCAAACAGTCCGACCATCTGGGTATTATCGCTTCAGGCAAACAGTGAAACTTGCGGGATCAATGTTTCGAAAACCATCGAATTCCCAACCAAAGTGGAAGCTCCGGTAAATACCTGCACCGACGATGCCAAAGCGCAAATGATTCAGGATCGGAATCTGCTGGTAAAACTTCAGATGCCAAATTCAGACATCGTGAACCGAATCTGGCTTCAAACCAGTGCATTGTATGGCGGAACCACTGAATTTACCAAAGGCGTGCTGAATGATGTGGACAATTACCTGAGCGGGAAAAACAACGGAAATCTGGAATCACTTTTCGTCAACCTGCTCAAGACAACCGCCAAACTCATTACAGGAACCGACCGGGTTAAATTACCAACCGAATTCAATACGCTGGTTCAGCTGTTTGCCTTGCAATTGCGGCTGTTCTACAATATTCTGGGTTGCCAGGATCTAAAGATGATTGAAGAATTTAACAGCATCATCCAGGCCATTCTGAATTTAATTCTGGAACTGTTGCAGATGCTAAAGCAAATTGATGTGACAATGCCCGATTCACTGAAAGCATTCATGAAAGCCTACGCCGTGCGCGTTGAGAAGATCGCATTGCTGATAGAGCATCTCGCTAAAATAAAAGATGGAAACCTGATATAGAAGCCACCCCTAAATCCCCTAAAGGGGACTTAGATCTTGGCAAATCGGTTGGGTTATTCGCAGCTAAAGCCCCTTCAGGGGTTTGGGGTAAATAATTCAACATTAGATGGCAGTACATATCTGAAATTTTAAAACTTGAAAAACTCAAACCATATCATCGAAAAAGTCCTTTTGGAGGTGAATACTTCCAGGCTTGAAACGGCTCATATGGTGCGAAACAACATTGATGTTTTGCTGAAGAATGAGCTGCTTCCCAGGCTTGAAACGCTTTTCGATGAGTATGAATTTCAGGACGAAATAATCCGTTTTGATGAACTGACAGTAGATTTTTCAGTTGGGCAGAACCATGATTTCAGCCATCTTCCATCTGAAATTTACAGGCAGTTAAAAGCAAAGTTCGACACAAGAAATGAACATAACATGGCTTTTTCTGAAGACGCCCTGTCAGTAGAACAAAATGCCGGTCGCATTTCGGCCACACAAAATTCAGGAAATGTTTTTCTCTTTTTTCTGAAAAACGGCTATTTGCCCTGGTACGGAAAAGAAGAGCAGATCCGCAATTTTACCCGGAGTGAAATTTGGGAGACCAATCTGGATGATCGGTCTTTTTTCAGGGCGCTTGACCAAATCTTGGGAAGCAGCGAAACGGCTGCCAATCGTTTCATTCTTCAATTTCCGGACGAAATGATAACCGCCTACCTGCGTCGGAAAAATCTACAGATTCACGCCGAAACTTCCTCTATTCTGAAGATTAGTCAGAATCTGGACAAGGAAGGCAGGCGTATTTTTCTGAAACTGCTCATCAGATTGGCGCACGACGACTTTCCGGGAGTTTCAAAAAAACTTGACCGGCTGATTTTTGGCGTTTATAAAGCCGACAATCCGGTTACTGAACGATTAGAAATAGAGCAATTAAAAAAACTTTTACAGCGTATCATACCGGAAAATGCACTTCAGGATTCAGTTCTTGAAAAAATTGACTGGCTGATTGAAGGCAAACCCCTCGTCCCGAACGAAATCCATCGGCTTCCGGAGACAAAAGCAGAATCGTTTCTTGAAAAAGAGAACGACCAGATAGGAGTTCAAAATGCAGGATTAATTCTGCTGCACCCCTTCCTGAAACAGTTTTTTGCAACAACCGGAATCCAGCCGTCTGAAGACCCTGATCTGGCGATTCAGTCGCTGCATTTTTTGGCTACCGGAAATGAAGATGTATTTGAAGGGAACCTGATCATGGAAAAGTTTCTGTGCGGAGTACCCCTGAAAATGCCCGTTCAGAGATTGAGCCTTCTAACGGAAGCAGTCAAAATTGAAGCAACCGAATTACTGAGTGAAGTGGTCAGACACTGGCCTGCCCTGAAAAATACATCTGCCGATGGATTGCGGCAGTTATTTATTCAGCGCGACGGAAAACTATTTCAGGATGATGCAAAATACAAACTAATTGTGGAACGCAAAGCGCAGGATGTTCTTTTGGAAAGCGTATCGTGGAATATCGCTGTGATTAAGTTGCCGTGGATTTCGAAAATTTTATTCACTGAATGGTAAAGCTATGAAGACGAAAATAAATAAACCGGAAGCAAAAAATCAAAGCGCCACTCCCTTTTTTGCGGCAAAAAACAGCGGAGGATTTATACCTGTTCAGGCGAAATTAATGGTCAATGAACCAGGCGATGCATTCGAAACAGAGGCTGACCGGGTTGCCGATGCGGTTGTTCAACCAGCTTCCGGCGAAAGTCAGGCTTTCTTTCATCCTGCAAGTGCCCCGATTGTTCAACGCCGGGCTGAAGAACCTGTTCAGGATATTGAATCGGGTTCATTTTCACCAATTGCCGAGACAGAAGATCTGATCGCAAGCGTTTCAGGAAGCGGAGTACAGCTTGATCCTGACACCAGATTGGGAATGGAACAACGATTTGGCGCCGATTTTAGTGGCGTTAAAATACATTCCGACAGTTCTTCCGCTGCGCTGAGCAACCGACTGGGCGCGCATGCCTTCACCACCGGAAACGATATTTTCTTCAACTCCGGAAAATACAGTCCGGAAACCTTATCGGGCAAACATTTGCTGGCTCACGAATTAACACACACCATCCAGCATGGAGGAAATTCAAAGCTTCAGAATAAATCTGCCATTCAGCGCTGGCCATGGGACACATTAAGTCCGGAAGAAACCCTGGCCAATGACAAACGGGAGTTCCGGAGCCGGAACTATGGCCCGATAACCTACACCCAGGCTGCAGTTTCGGGTTCAGGTTTTGACGCCAGTTATTCACCAGCGACGAGCATTCTCAACATTACTGTCCGTGGAAAAATTCGTTTTGCCGACACCCTGAGCGGTGGTGCAGGAGGATATTCCTCATCGAACAGTTTTATGAACAGCGCTGGATTTATACCAATTATGAATGCTTTGCCTCCTGAAGTTCAGGCACGCATCCTACCCTATTTTCAGTGGACAGAGGATCAGAAACAAATTCATCTGATCCGCTTCAGGCAAAATCTGGAAGCAGCAACGGCACTTTGGCAAAATACCGGAATGTCGCTCCAGGTATCGGAAACCGGATGGGAAGATGTAACGGCAACGCCTTCGATTCATCTGGATATTACCGAAGGAAATGCTGTTCAGGGAACCAATGCCTCAGGTGGAACGGATGTTGCGTCGAGCGACCACCTTCAGGTAGAAATCGTAAAACAGCCAACAGCCGACGATGTGGCTAATATCCAGCGGATTATTACCGAATACAATGCCACAACAGGAGCTTCGGTTACCAATGGTATGCTGCGCGGAGTTCGCTCCTATCTGGGCAACGACCCAGGAAGCCGCGGTTCTGCACCACAGGGTGTCAACAATTTTATGTCGCTCGAAAGTGACCGGAGCGATGATCCGGCAAACAAATATTATTTCCAAAGTGTCTATTTTGCCAACAACGAAAGCCAGCTGTCGGAAGAAGCCAGGGCTGGTTTGGATGCATTTTTCAGCGATCCGATGATTCTGCTGGACAATGCCGACCGTGCTGTTGACATTGATTTGCACGGATATGCTTCAGCACCGGGATCAACAGCCTATAACAGTACTTTGGTCGAGGCCCGTATGAACTCGGTTCAGAATTACATCGACGAGCGTGTTGACAATTCAAACATCAGCATGAATTATTATACCACGAACCGGAACAATGATTCGGATGCCAGTGCAGAAGCCGATTTGGCCGCTTTCCCTGACCGGCATGATCCGGCCGATTTCCGTAGGGTTGACATTATGGTGACCCGTCAGGGACGCGGCGGACAAAATGTATTTGCACACGAATTAGGCCATGTGTTCGGACTGGGTGATGAATATGTGGAAACCGCAAACGGATACAACCGACCAGCTGGGGCATTGGCTTCGCACGACCAGCTGGCCAAAAACGCCGGAGTTACAGGTGGCGCAGTGGTTGGTAACGATAACCGGATCATGTCGACTGGGAATGTGGTTGGCGCCGAACATTATTCAACTTTTGCTGATGCCCTGAACCGATTGACATCGAAAACGTGGAGAGTCAATAATTAGTCGTAATTTTAGTACTTTACAACGTATACATTATGCCATTACTCGTTAAAAATACCAAGGGGTTAAAACCTCAGCATCAGGCAGAAGCTCCGCTTTTTGAAAAGACATACGTACCTCCAAGCTTTGGCAATCATTTAGTTTCGAGAGTATATGCCGATGGAAGTTTGTACTATTTATCTCATTCCGGAGAGAGTAGCTGTTTGAATGATGCTGATGAAAAATGGAATTACATTTCATCGGTTTCAGAAAAGGGAGTTCTTGGAATCCGAGTTATTCTTGAAAAGTGCCGCAACCTACCAATTGCTGCATCAACGTCGGCAAATGCTTCAGGCGCTGTCATCTGGAAAATCCCACTTGAAGGCCGCATTCAAAAAATTGAGGTATTTGGTGTTCCTGAAGGGGACTTGAAAATCTTCAATGAAATTGATTTGCTTGTTAATACGAATATTCAAACCATCCCTCGCGGATAATCCTTTCGGAAAAAGAAAAGAGCAAACAGAAACAAGGAAAGCCATGATCAAGCAACGGGAATTTGAATTTCTGAAAAACGTATTGAAGTCGCGCCTCGAAATTGAGCTGAAAGGTTCGGCAACCGAAATCCCCATATATCAATCCGAGGAAACCAATTTGTCAGAACTTGCTGGTTTTATCCGGGAAAATAAACTTTCAAATCCGGAAGTCATTACCTTGCTTTTGGCTTTGGCACCGCACATTTCTCCCGAATTTTACAATTCTATCATCTTCAGTTTTTTGCCCAATGGCGGCGACTTTCCTGAATTTGGAGGTGCAAAAGGAAAGAATCATCGGGGCATTCTGCCCACCGGCGAAACGGTTCTGTTTGTATTGGCCGGAAGCGATATTGAAAAGCGATCAACTTTTTTAGAACTATTTTCTGAAGACCACCTTTTCGCCCGAAAGGGGGTTTTGTACCTCGAAGATGTGCCGGTTGGTGAACCAAAATTGAGTGGTCGACTGATTATGGAACATGAATTTGTCGATTTACTGACTACCGGATCGATTTCTAAACCGAAGTTGAGCAGCGATTTTCCAGCGCAATTGATTGAAACCGATCTGAAATGGGACGACCTGATCCTGAATGAAAAAACCACTGCGCAGATTGCCGAAATTGAAATCTGGCTGAAGCACAACGAGGTTCTGATGAACAAATGGGGCATGAAAAGCCGCATCAAGCCAGGATTCCGCATTCTCTTTGCAGGATCTCCCGGAACAGGAAAAACCCTCACCGCAAGCCTTCTGGGGAAATACACCAACCGCGATGTTTACCGGATAGACCTTTCGCTTGTGATTTCGAAATACATTGGCGAAACCGAAAAAAACCTTTCCAAGTTATTCGACAGGGCTGAAAATAAAGACTGGATTTTGTTCTTCGATGAAGCCGACGCCCTGTTTGGAAAACGAACCGGAGTACGCGATGCCCACGACAAATATGCCAACCAGGAAGTTTCGTATCTGCTTCAGCGCATCGAAGCCCATGCCGGACTGGTGATTCTGGCTTCGAACATGAAAAGCAATATCGATGCAGCATTCACTCGGCGCTTCAATGCCATTATCGAATTCGAAATTCCATCGACGCAAGAACGGCTAATTCTTTGGAAAAAGAATATTCCAGAGAATGTGAAACTCGACGGCCAGATAAATCTGGAAGAAATCGCCCGCAAATACGAAATCAACGGCGCCAACATTGTTAACATTATTCATTACGCCTGCCTGAAAACCCTTGAGCGAAAATCAAACACCATCCTGTATTCCGACCTGTTGAAAGGCATTCAGAAAGAGTATTTGAAGGAAGGCAAGATGATTAATCTGAATTAGCCTTAAAATTAAAAAGCAACTTAAATGTAAAATAGACACTTTCGGATGAGGCTTGATATTTTCAAATCGGTTATATTTGATCCACTAACTAACGAATTAAACTATAACCTATGGAAACTATACTCCCAAAGTCCTCGGTACGAAATGCCGGCCTTGACATCTTGCGCGTTCTGGCGTGTTATATGGTTGTTCAGATTCATACTGGCGAGTTCTTTTACATTTCTCCTGAAGGCGGAGTTCTCAATGGCCCGGGAGCCTTCTGGGTTGCGATTTTCAATTCACTATTCAGGTGCGCCGTACTCTTGTTTGTCATGATTTCAGGCTACTTTTTGTTTCCGGTAAAAGACGAATTGCCAACATTTTTTCGCAAAAAATTTACGCGGGTACTGTTCCCATTTTTGATTTGGTGCGTCATTTATGCCATTTACCAGTTTATGAGGGGTAATGCCGATTTATCAGCCACTCTAATCAATATTCTACATATTCCGGTAAATTACGGAACTCAGGTTGGTCATTTGTGGTATGTGTACATGCTTCTGGGAATATATTTGTTTGCCCCGGTTATTTCTCCGTGGCTTCAAACTGCTCCAAAACAACAAATTCGATTTTACCTGATCGTTTGGGCGATCACAATGACCATTCCATACATTCACCTGGTATTTCCTGAAATTTGGGGCGAATGTTTCTGGAATAAAACCCCAATGCTTTATTATTTCTCCGGATTCCTTGGATTTGCCGTCCTCGGTTTTTACATCAAACGTTTTCATGCTCAAAAAAGCAAAGGCGATTACTTGCTTGGATTTATCCTGTTGCTGTTGGGCTATGCCATTACTGCCTACATTTTTGCATCGCGATTAAACACGGCAAAATCGATTCCGGAATTGGAACTCTCTTGGGGCTACGACACCATCAATGTTGCCATGCTGGCACTTGGTTTTTTCATGCTGATCAAAAACCTTACTTTCCGAAATCCAAACTCATGGTTTGCCAGACTTATTGAGGACATTTCGCTAAAAAGTTATGGAATTTACTTACTTCACATTATTGTCCTGAATACGACTTACAGTCTGATGATCTCGTGGATTAACGGTCAGGAATATTTATTCCCGCTGATCAGTTTGGTCACATTTGTCAGTTCCTATCTGGTCATTAAATTAATCTCTTATTTGCCTGGGAGTAAATACATTACAAGATAAAATGATTTTTTAGGAATCGCAATCAAGTTTTAATAACGAACAAAAGCTGAACTATTAAAAAAATCCAACTTATGAATCTATCTAATCTCATTTCAAGCATCCACTGGATCCCGGTCGTAATAATGACAATCGTTTCGTTTGCTTTGGGAGCAGTGTGGCATCAAAAATTTTTGTTTGGTAAAACCTGGGCAACAGAAAATAAACCAAACCTGGATCGGAAGATGAATATTCCGCTCATCTTTGGAGGAACTGCGGTTATGCACTCACTGGCTCTTGCCGGATTGAGCGCTTTGGTTTCAGGACATGGGTGGCACGACGGGGTTCATGCCGGAGCACTGGTCTGGTTTGTTTTTGTGCTTCCGCCAATGACTGCAACCTACCTTTTTGCCAATCGGTCGATGAAACTTCTTGCCATCGATGCAGGAATGTATATTATTCTATTCTCGCTGGCAGGAGGGATTATGGGAATCTGGTAAATGAACTACCTTGGAATAAGTTCGCGATGTATCAAAAAAGCTAATGCACATTTCAAATACTCAACCGACCTCAAGGTCTTGGTATAACCCAAAAGAGAATAAAAATTGTTTGAATTAATTCCTATCAGATACAAAAAGTATTTTATATTTAATAATGGGCATTGACTTTATGATTATTTTCAGATAACTTTGTTGAACAGTGCAAAATATATAACCAATAAAGATTCGTTTATTGCGTTGTAAAAATATTAAGCTGCATCTAATTCATTTTCTTTTTGTCTGTTTATAAAAGCTTATGATTCTCAAACCTCTCCTTTTCTGCTTGATTCTCCTCATAACATTTAGTATAAAATTGGCATCACAGTCACTTGATGCTGAGATATTAAGATACACAACATTATGCGATGTTGATAAAGAAAAACTTACTATAACAGATTCGATAACCATACAAATAAACAACCGGGCAGGTGACAAATATACCAATATAAGTATACCCTATTCAAAATTGGAAAAGGTCTCAGCTATTGAAGCCTGGATTGAGGAATCGAATGGCAACGTGGTCAGAAATTTAAAAAAGAGCGATATTTCTGACAGAAGTGCCGTTTCTGAGAATTCCTTGTATGAAGATGACTTTATCAAATGCTTTCAACTTAAGCACAACATTTATCCCTACAAAGTCACTTATACATACCAAACTATATGCAAAAATTATATCATTATAAGTTCATGGACACCTGTCATTTACGATAAAATACCCACAAGGAATGCGAGACTCAAAATTCAATTTCCAAAAGGGTTTGAATACTCTAAATATTCAACTAACACTTCTGACTTCAGGAAAGATTCAACAGAAGCTAACATTATACTCGAATGGGCGGCTTCTTATCCGAACCCTATTGAGCCTGAAATATTCTCGCAACCTAATGATTTTAAACCATCTGTATTAGTCACACCTGTATATTTTAAATATGGAGTAGAAGGTTCGTCTAAAGATTGGATATCATACGGAAACTGGCAATATAAACTCTTGCAAAACCTGGATGTTTTGCCGGAAGAAGAAAAAAAAACGATTTCTGAACTTGTGAAGGGAATCACCGATAAAAGAGAGATAATCAAAACGTTATACCATTATCTGCAAGATAATACCCGGTATATTAACATTTCGATCGGAATTGGCGGACTAAAGCCATATCCTGCATCTTATGTTGCACTTAATAAATATGGCGATTGCAAAGCATTAACAAACTATATGAAAGCCATATTAAACTACGTCGGAATTGAATCATTCTATACCAAAGTAAAAGCCTCAGAACAACCTCAGAATATACTGAAATCAATCGCAGGACCACAATTTAACCATGTTGTGCTTGCAATTCCATTAATGAATGATACCATTTGGCTAGAAAACACTGATAATGCAAACCCTTTTGACTATATGGGTTCATTTACCCAAAACCGAGATGCATTTTTGGTATCAAAAGATAAAAGCAAATTTGTAAGGATCCCAGCATTAAAGTCAAAAGACAACCAGTCTTCATTTAAACTTGATTTTGACTTGAGCACTACGGAAAGTTCAAATGTGACAATTCATTCGACCTTCAGAGGTTCAGGATTTGAGGTTTTTAATCAACTTCACAATGAGTATAATGATGACGAAAAAGACAAGATATTCAGAAGTTATTTACCATTTGATAATTATGAAGTTATTAAATGGGAATTAGTTCGTGAAAACAGAGACACTGCAAAAATTGGATTAAACGTAAACCTTAATTTGAGCAAGTTTCTTAAACCATTGGGAAGTGATTACTATTTAACCCTGTTCCCATGTAGAATACCACTTTTTACCGTTCCTTCGAACAGAAAACTTCCAGTTATATTGCCATTTCCAATTTGTAACTCGGACACCTTAATGTATAACATCCCGGTTGATTATGAATTGAAAAATAAACCGGATACCTTCTCTTTAAAAACAAAGTATGGCAATTATGAGCTGCAATTGAATATTATAAATGGTAAAATTTATGCAATTAAACATTTTGAACTTTACTCAGCTTCCTATTCAATTGCAGAGTATCCTGATTTCTATTCCTTTATCAAATCGGTAAATGAAATCGACAGAATGAATTTGGTTCTAAAACGACAACTATAAAAACCAACATGCACCAAAATGAAAAAAATCGTAATCCTGATTCTATGCTTTACAAGTGCTATTTTGACAATTAACGCCCAAAATTATACTCATGAGTTTGGGAAGTTCAGCTCTGAAGAGTTCCAAATGAAAAAGTATGACAAAGATCCGTCAGCTGAAGCCGTTGTAATCTATGATATTGGCACATCATTCTTTACACGAGACGATGATGGTTTTAAGTTAATCTTTGAACGTAAAATGAAGATTAAAATATTCAATAAAGCAGGACTGAAATGGGCACAGCAATCCATCCCTTATTATGAAGAAAATAATCGGGCAGAAATAATTGTTGAGCTCAAAGGGAATACCTATAATTATGAAAATGGTCAGGTGAAAATATCAGCTCTAGATCCTAAAAATTCTTACAATGAGAAATACAACGAACATTGGTTTGATAAAAAATTTGCCATGCCCGATGTTAAAGAAGGATCAGTTATTGAGATTTATTACAGAGTGGTAAGTCCTTACCTTTTTAATCTTCGCAGTTGGGAGTTTCAGTGCGGAATACCTACGATTTACAGCGAATATACCACAAAGATGATCCCATTTTATGAGTATGTTTATATCATTCAGGGAACCAACAAATTTGACACGTTTAAAACTTACACAGTATCTAGTTCAACCAGTCCTTTTGGACTTATTACGTACGATGACGTTGTTTATTTCTTTTCGATGAAAGATGTCCCTGCATTTAAAGACGAATCATTCATTACTACTTCTGAAGATTACATTATTAAACTCGATTTTCAATTAGCTACAATCCATCATCCGGGAGGAGCCAATGAACTTATTATGTCTACATGGCCAAAACTTTCCGAAGAAATGATCGACCATGCTTCTTTTGGCAAATACATTAACAATTGCAAGAAGAAAGGTAAAGAGATAACTGACACTATGAAAATTGCATCAAAATCGCAAACGGATAAAGCAAAATATATTGAACATTTTGTAAAATCAAATTTTAACTGGAATGGTAAGAGCAATAAATTTGCTACAAAAAATGTAAAAGACATTTTATCAAGCAAAACGGGTAACTGTGCCGATTTAAATCTCCTCTTGGCCGGTTTATTAAATTCTGCAGGCATTGAAGCATATCCAGTATTAATAAGTACTCGCGATCATGGGAAAATAAAGCTCGATTATCCATTTCAGCACTTTTTTAACTATGTGCTTGTCTATGCTAAAACTGATAGTTCAACAGTAATGCTTGATGCAACTGATCCGTTTAGTAATTTTGGAGAAATTCCTTCCAGATGTATCAATGAAAAAGGGCTTGTGATTCAAAAGGGCAAAGCCGAATGGTTGAACCTTAAAAGCAATTCCACTTCAACTCGAACCTTTCATATTGACTTGAAATTAACTCAGGGGAAAGACAGTATCAAACAAAACTGTAGATTAGTCACTACCGGATTTGAAGCAATCGACTATAGGGAAAGATTTACTTCATCGTACAAAGATTTAAAGAGTGAATTATTTGGACTTAATGCTAACCCAAACGATACTCTTTCTCCTTTAAATTTAAAACAGATTGAAAAGCCATTTGAAATTGCTTTCGATCAACAGAACCTTGCGGAAACAATAGAAGGCAAAATAATTATTTCGCCTTTCTGCGGTCTTGCCATATCAAAAAATCCATTGACTCAGCCGACCAGAAATTATCCCGTAGATATTACATATAAAAAATCAACCAGATTTCAGACTTCGATAGCAATTCCAAATGGGTATAAACTTCTTTCGCAACCGTTAGATATGAATGTCAGTAATAATTTAGTTAAAATCACATTTACAACAGAGATTCAATCAGATGGACACATAAACGTTACTGGAAATTATGAATTCAAGAAGGATGTATATGATACATCTGATTATATTGAATTGAAAAAATATTTCAAAATGATCGTCGATAAATTCAATGAAAAAATTGTCCTGAGCAAAGAAGTCTAGTACATCAGAAATAGAAACAACTTTTATTCCACTATCCTAAATCGAAAAGGTCTTATACTTCATCCTATTCGGTTTCGGATAGTGGTTTGATATCTATTTCTGTTAGAAAACCATTACAATTATTTTTTTCAGGTTTAGCTTCCCCATTATCTTTTTAATTTGTCTTTTCCACTGAAGCTTTTAACTTTACGTTTCAATTTGAACCCCTGAACCAAACCCAAATGATCATCAAATTCCAACTCTTCTTACTTCCCTTTTTCTGTGTCCTTTTTCTGAAAGCACAACCAAACAAACAATTCACACCCGGCGAAATCTGGAACGACAACAACGGTAAACACATCAACGCCCACGGTGGTGGAATTCTCTACTATAACGGAACCTATTACTGGTATGGTGAGCATAAAATAGCCGGTAAAATCGGGAACTCAGCTCAGGTTGGCGTTAGCTGTTATTCGTCGAAAGATTTATACTATTGGAAAGACGAAAGCATTGCCCTGAAAGTAGACGAAGATCCAGCCAGCGACATTACCAAAGGCTGTACCCTCGAACGCCCCAAAGTAATTTACAACGCCAAAACCAAGAAGTTCGTGATGTGGTTTCACCTCGAACTTAAAGGCAAAGGTTACTACGCAGCCCGAAGCGGAGTTGCTGTGAGCGATAAACCGGAAGGACCGTTTACGTTCCAGAAAAGTTTCCGCCCGAATGCCGGATATTGGCCTGTTAATGTTCAACCTTGCCACAAAAAAACCGTTTCTCCCGACGTGAAAGATTCGTATTGCGGAGGAAAAGGCTGCCTTCCTGCTCCGGTTGATTCGGTGAATCTGGTGGGTCGCGATTTCAAAGGTGGACAAATGGCCCGCGACATGAACCTGTTTGTTGACGATGACGGAACTGCCTACCACATTTATTCTTCCGAAGAAAACAGCACCCTGCATATTTCGAAATTGACCGACGATTACCTCTCCTATTCCGGACAATATTTTCGCGCATTTGTTGGCCGTTACATGGAAGGTGCAACCCTATTTAAACGTAATGGCAAATATTATATCATTGCATCCGACTGCACGGGTTGGGCTCCCAATGCAGCCCGATCAGCCGTTGCCGACCAAATTTTTGGAAACTGGACAGAACTCGGGAATCCGGCAATTGGAACAGATTCGGAAACTACTTTTCGCTCGCAAAGCACCTACGTTTTGCAGGTTCAGGGTAAAAAAGACAGCTACATCTTTATGGGCGACCGCTGGACTCCGGATAACCCAATTGATGGACGGTACATCTGGCTGCCAATTACCTTCGAAAACGATGCCCCTAAGTTGTACTGGAAAGATGCATGGAGCTTAAAAAGCGATGAACGAAAGAGGGAGCGCGAAGAATAATAGTAAACTCAAATTCTTGAATAAATTAAATCAAATAACTGAAATGCAATGAAAAAAATCTTTCTGGCGCTGACAATCATGTTCATTTTCAGCACAAACATGTTCGCAAAAATCATTCTTCCATCGGTATTTGCCGACAACATGGTACTGCAACAAAACTCCGACGTGGCCATTTGGGGCTGGTCCGATCCGGGAGAAACCGTTAAAATTGTGACCAGTTGGAACAGCAAAGATACCGTAAAAGTGAAAGCTGATAATGCAGCAGCATGGAAGACAACAATTCGTACCATCGGAGCCGGTGGCCCCCACTCCATCCAAATCATAGGAAATAATGGAGTAACCTTAAACAATGTGATGCTTGGCGAAGTGTGGGTTTGCAGCGGACAGTCGAACATGGAAATGAGTGTCAACTGGAAACTGATCAACGGCGAGGAAGAAGCAGCCAAGGCGAATAACCCCAATATCCGGATTTTTCATGTTCAGAAGATCGGAGCCGACTATCCACAACAAACCTGCAATGCCACCTGGACATTATGTACGCCTGAAACCATGCGCGCAACAAGCGCCGCAGGTTACTTTTTTGCCCGTGAATTGCAGCAAAAGCTGAATGTTCCGGTCGGGATTATTGTTTCAGCCTGGGGTGGGACTCCTGCTGAAGTCTGGATCGAGAAAAGCCGCATCGAAAACAATCCGGAGTTGTATAAGAACAAACACACTGATGATTCACAATGGTGGCCGGGCAGCCCTGGAAAGTTATACAATTCGATGATCGCACCGTTTGTTCCTTACGGAATTGCAGGGGCTATCTGGTACCAGGGCGAATCGAACTGCGAAAACTACCCGGTTTATTCGCAGCTGATGAAAACGCTGATCGAAAACTGGCGTGCTGATTTCAAAAAAGATTTTCCGTTCTATCTTGTGCAAATTGCGCCTTTTGATTACGGCGAAAAAGGTACCTCTCAATACATTCGCGAACAGGAAGAAATTGTGGCTAAAGCAGTTCCTAATACTGGAATGGTTGTCATTACCGATTTGGTCGACAACATCAAGGACATCCACCCAAAAGATAAACTGAATGTGGGCAAACGCCTGGCTAATTACGCTTTGACTGAAACCTACAAACAAAATGTGGGCGCATACAAATCACCATCTTACCAATCCATGCAAGTCGAAAAAGGCAAAGTCCGCCTGACATTCAGCGATGTTTTAACCGGTTTAAAATGTACTGCCAAAACTCCCGAACGCTTTCTGATTGCTGGCGACGATCAAAAATTTGTTCCCGCTACGGCTAAAATGGATGGAAATACAATTGTTCTTTCCTCGAAACTAGTAAAAGTTCCGTTTGCCGTTCGTTTCTGTTTCGACAACACCACCATGCCCGATGTGTTTAGCACAGAAGGGTTGCCACTGGCGCCTTTCCGAACTGATGAATGGTAATTTCACCTTATAAAGAAAACCACATAGAGCACAATAGAAAATTTAAAAAAGCTATGTGCCCTATGTGGTTCAGTTAACTTTTTTACCTGAATGAAAAGATGAAAAACTTTTTCGTCATTATTCTGATTTTGATCTCCGGGGCTCTCTCTGCCGTAGCACCTTTTTCTCCTGAAAAACCCGATTCGGCAACTTCACTATCCGCCGTGAAGGAAAGCTACAAACTCTCCGGGCACCACCTGGCGGCTTTGGCTGAAAAAGTGCTGTACAAAAAAACACCGCAGGAAGATATGTACCTGTACATTTTACGTCCTCAGGCAAAATCAGAAAAGCCCTTGCCTGCAATTGTTTATTTCACCGGCGGCGGTTGGGTTGCAGGCGATGTTTATGGGCAAATACCAAATCCGGCCTGGTTTCGCGACCACGGAATTATTGGTATTGAAGCCGATTACCGGGTCAAATCGCGCCACGGAACTACACCCATCGAATGTATTCAGGATGCCAAATCGGCCATCCGATTTGTAAGAGCCCATGCCAAAGATCTGGGAATTGACCCAAACAAAATCATTGCTGCAGGTGGTTCTGCCGGTGGACATCTGGCAGCCTGTACTTTTCTGGATGGTGGCGATACTCCAGGCGAAAATATGAAAATCAGCTCGAAACCCAATGCAATGGTACTTCACAATCCGGTGCTTGGCGAAGGTTTCGGGAAAGAATTTTTCTATGCTCATCCTGAATTTTCACCTATTCTGCATATCAAAAAAGGCTGGCCACCAACCATTTTATCAAACGGAACCAAGGACAATACGACGCCATTTCAGTACGCTGAGAAATTTACCCGTTTAATGAAAGAAGCCGGGAATGTATGCGAACTGATACCGGTTAAAGATGCTGATCACTCCTGCGACTGGCCGGTCGGTAATCCCAACTTTTTGCCTACCTTGCAGCGAATGACCGATTTTCTGAAAGAACAGAAGTTGATGAACTAATTTAAACAGCTGTACCATGAAACGAATTCACTTCTTAGCTGGTATCCTTTTGCTCCTAATTGGCTGTTCTGCACCAACCTCAACTTATTACGTTGACGGGCAATTGGGCAACGACACGAATCCGGGGACGCTGGGAAAACCATTTAAAACCATAAAATGGATCAATTCGGTTCAACTTCATGCAGGGAATTCAGTATTTTTTGCCGGCGGGCAAACTTTCGCCGGAACGCTTCAATTGAAAGGGCTTAAAGGGACAAAAGAACAACCCATCACAATCGGATCTTACGGAAACGGTCGCGCCATTATCAATGGTGAAAATGAAAGTTCGATTCAAGCCTCAGATTGTTCATGGCTTCAGGTAAAGAATCTGATCCTCACCGGGAATGGCCGTCAAAAAGGAAACACTGGTAGCGGTGTTGAATTTCGTAGAACACTTAATTGCTCAATCGATAGTGTTGAAGCCAGTGGATTCCTTTGGTCAGGAGTAAAAGCAGTTGGTGGAAAGGACTTGAGAATTACCAATGTTTATGCACACGACAACGGGTTTTCGGGTATCAACGTTGAATCGGACGGGCAGAATGCAGGTGGTTTGGAAGGTTCGGGGGCGAAATCGTTCAGAAATTTATACATTGCCAATTGCATAGCCGATAACAATCCGGGCTGTCCTGAAGTTAAAAATAACCATTCCGGAAATGGCATCCTGATTGGCGGCGTTACCAATGGAACGATAGAATATTGCGAGGCCATGAACAACGGCTGGGACATGCCCCGCGAAGGAAACGGGCCGGTTGGAATTTGGGCTTACCAAAGCGACAGCATCACCATTCAATATTGCTACGCACACGACAACAAAACATCTGAAAAAGGCAAAGATGGCGGAGGGTTCGACTTCGATGGAGGAATGACCAACTCGGTGATGCAATATAACTTTTCGGCCAATAACGAAGGCGCCGGATATGGTTTGTTCCAATATTATGGTGCGTCAGTCTGGAAAAACAACATCGTTAGGAACAACATCAGTTACAACGATGGGCGCAAAAACGGACAAGCTGGTATCCTGATGTGGATTGCAAAAGATTCTCCTGAATCCATTTCAAGCTGTCAGATTTACGGGAACAAGGTGGTAAATTGTTATGGCCACGCCGTAAGCTTCGAGGCTGGCGCTTATCCTGAATTTAACTTTCGGAACAACATTTTTGTAATCACGGGGCATTCCGTTTCATTTGTTAACGGAAACTATTCAGGAGCAACTTTTGCCAATAACCAGGCCTGGTCAACCGACCGAAAAGTACCGCTTGCTTTTCCTGAAGACAAACAAGCCAGTCTGACCGATCCGAAAATCAAACTTCCGGTTAACGAAACTGAATTACCAAAGAATGTTGCAGAAATGAAAGAAACAAAACTCTTTAAAACGGAATAAAAATACCATAACCCAAACTAACCTAACCAATGAATACCAAACAACTTACCAAAAAACTTAAACGACTTTTAATGTTGTTTGCAGCAATACTAATTGCTTCTTGCAACACGCAAAAACCCGATTTCAGCAACCGCGATCAGGATTTTGACTCCGGATGGAAATTCAACCGGGGCGATGTTCCCGAAGCAGAAATGGCATCGTTCAACGACTCAAAATGGAGATCGATCGATCTTCCGCACGACTGGAGCATCGAAGATTTACCCGTGGTTGCAGGTAAAAAACAGATAGGTCCATTTTCGGAAGACAGCCCGGGCAAAGGTGCAACAGCCCATGTTCTGGGAGGAATAGGCTGGTACCGAAAAACATTCACCCTCGACAAATCGGCCGAAGGTAAAAAAGTACAAATCCTGTTCGACGGTGTTTACATGAACTCTGAAGTCTGGATCAACGGTCAGTCGCTGGGCATCCACCCATACGGATACACTCCTTTCTATTACGATCTCACTCCTTATTTAAACCCATCAGGCGAAAAAAACACGTTGGCTGTTAAGGTAAAAAACACCGGTAAAAACAGCCGCTGGTACAGTGGATCGGGTATTTACCGCCATGTGGTTTTACAGGTTACTGACAAAGTTCACATCCCAATATGGGGAATTTCGGTAACTACTCCTGAAGTAAATAAAGAGAAAGCAACTGTTAAGCTCAACATTAAAATTGCCAACGGAGAAAATAAATCAGGAAAACTCCAGATTACTACCCGACTTGTTTCGCCAATAAATCAGGAAAATATTGAAGCAAAAACCACGATAGATCAATTTTCTGGTGAAGTGGCTGATGCTGAACAAATTTTCGAACTAAAAGATCCAGCACTTTGGTCAATCGACACACCTCTATTGTATCAGGCCATTACCGAAGTAAGTTTCGACGGTAAAATTGTCGATCAGCAAACTACCACTTTCGGAGTCCGGTCCATTGAATTCAGCGCCGAAAAAGGCTTTCTTCTGAATGGCGAAAACGTTCTGCTGAAAGGCGGTTGTATGCACCACGACAATGGCCCGCTGGGATCGGCAACCATCGATCGCGCCGAAGAACGCCGTGTTGAATTGATGAAGAAATTTGGATTCAACGCCATACGCACCAGCCACAACCCTCCTTCGCGCCAGTTCCTTGATGCATGCGACCGACTGGGCGTTTTGGTTATCGACGAAGCATTCGACCAATGGCAGCGCCCCAAAAATCCGGAAGATTACAACCTGTATTTCGACAACTGGCATCAACAAGATATGGAATCGATGGTGCTTCGCGACCGCAACCATCCGTCGGTTATTTTCTGGAGCATCGGCAACGAAATCAACGAACGGGTCGATCCTTCGGGCCTCGAAATCATGAAAAACCTAATAGCTATCGTTAAAAATATTGATACAACCCGCCCAATAACCGAAGCCATTTGCTTTTTCTGGGATCATCCGGGCTACAAATGGGAATCGACTATTCCGGCTTTTGCGCTGCTTGAAGTGGGCGGCTACAATTATAAACTGGATGAATATGAAAACGACCACAAAATTGCCCCTGAACGTTTGATGATGGGCACAGAATCGTTCCCACTTCAGGCATTTGAAAACTGGCAAATGGTTGAAAAGCATCCTTATGTATTGGGCGATTTCGTTTGGACTGCGATGGATTATTTGGGAGAATCGGGAATCGGGCATTCATCTGTAAAAAGTGATAGCAAAGATACGTTCTCAATGGATTGGCCCTGGTACAATGCCTATTGCGGCGACATCGACATCTGTGGGTTCAAAAAACCGCAATCGTATTACCGCGATGTAGTGTGGAAAGTGAGCAATTTGGAAATGGCTGTACATTCGCCTATCCCTTCAGGAATGAAAGAACTTGTAAGTATGTGGGGCTGGCCCGACGAACAACAAAGCTGGAACTGGCAAGGCAGCGAAAGCCAAAAACTTCGGGTAAATGTTTATTCAAATTATCCTGAAGTGCGGTTGGAACTCAACGGGAAAGTGATTGGTACTAAACCAGTTTCTGCTGAGACCAAGCTGACAGCAGCATTTGAAGTACCATACGAAGCCGGCGAATTGAAAGTCGTTGCGCTGAAAGATGGTAAAGACGTTGAAACTAAAAGCCTGAGAACAACTGGAAAACCTGCAAAAATTAAATTAACGGCTGACCGATCTGAACTGAAAGCCAGTCGCAACGATCTTTCGTACGTGACCGTTGAAGTGGTGGATGAAAACGGTGCATTGATTCCAAATGCTAATTTGCCAATCCAGTTTAAAATTGAAGGCGCCGGAGAACTTGCCGCTGTCGAAAACGGAAATCCATCGGATATGAAAAGCTTCCACGTGCCTGAAGTAAGCAGTTTCAATGGCCGTTGCCTGGTGATTTTAAGGCCAACCGGAACTTCTGGAGAAATTAAACTGAAAGCCGAATCGGCCGGGTTGGAGGGAAGTGAAATAGTTGTGAACACAAAATAAAAAAGAGTACAAATTAAAGCGGATATTCTGAATTGTCAGAGTACCCGCTTTTTTATAGTATAACGGCAAAAAAAAGCCCCGAATTTCTCCGAGGCTTCCTACTTAAACACTTAACATACTCAACTAACTATTTAGCTTATCAACCTTAACAAATTTTTCGGATCCAGTCATTGAAATTCCGCAACGGCTAGGTGGAGTTGTATCGTATGTGTTTCCACAAGTTGGGCATACGTAATATACAGTTGGTAGCGACTTCACGGTTTTGCCTTCCAATGCGGCTAAGGCTTTTTCGTAAAATACTTTATGCTTTTGCTCTGTCTTATAGGCATAATTTAAACTTACCAATGCAAGCTGATTTTTGGCAGTATTGGCATTGGTCATAAATTCAGGATACATGGTTTTAACCTCGTAACCTTCGCCGGCAATGGCATCCTGCAGGTTTTCTTTGGTGGATTTTACAGTAAATTCAGGTTTAATTTCCGGAACTTTTTGACCCGATTCGCCTAACACAGCTTTGTGATTGGTTGCATGAATTTTTTCGGATTTCGATGCTGCCATAAACAACATAGCTATTTCGTGGTAGCCTTCCTCCTCGGCTTTTTTGCTGTAGGCAGCATATTTGGCACTGGCAGTAGTTTCGCCTTTAAAGGCATCCTGCATGTTCTGAAAGTTAACCGTTTGAGCATCGCCAACTACGGATTGTGACAATAAATTTTTCTGCGTTTCACCTTTTGAATTTGAATTGCTGGTGAACGACTGGAATACAACAACTGATGCAGCTGCTAAGAAAACCATTACGATTGATGACTTTTTCATTTTCTGTTTTTTTTGAAGTTTTTTAATGCTACAAATATGCACCCTTGCACATTTAAACTTCCTTCAGCCATTCTTAAAATCAGCTTAATAAATTCAGGATGGAAATTGCAGTATAAAAGTGCTGCCTTTGCCGGGTTGGCTTTCTGCTCGCAGGTTGATGTGCTGCAAATCTGTCAACTTTTTAACGATGGACAGTCCTAGTCCGTTTCCTTTCACAGCAGAACTTCTCGATTCGTCGGCACGATAAAAACGGTTAAAAATATTGGGGAGATCTTTCGCGGATATTCCAATGCCATCGTCATTAACTGAAAGTGTTTTCGTAGCCTCATTCCAGTTTGCAATAACATTCCCATTTACTTTACCATACTTAATGGCATTGCTTAATAAATTGTCGATTATCAATTCCAGATAAAGCTGATCACCCATCACGGTAACATCTTCAGGAATATTAAGCTGCAGATTAATGTGCTTTTCGGCAGCCTGTTTTTTCCATTTTTCTCCGGAAAGCGTAATAAGCTCAGCCAGACTGATTGTTTCAGCACGGGCAGCCTTACTGGAATCGAGCCGTGCCAATTGAAGCAATTGTTCGAGCAGCGAATCGAGCCGGTCGACTTCTTTGATTGTTGCTGCAATTTTTTCTTCGTAAACCTGCGGATCACGCTGTTTGCGAATCAAAACCTCCAATGTTCCCCTGATTCCGGAAAGAGGTGTGCGAATTTCATGCGAGGCGTCGCTGGTGAATTGTTTTTGTTGCAGCATACTGGTTTCTATTCGCGCAAGCAATTCGTTAATGGTCAGGGTTAACTGGTACAATTCATCCTGATGATCAGGCAAAACCAGGCGGGTACTGATGTTTGAATCGCTAATTTTAGATGCTGAAGCGATGAGCTGATTAACCGGCGCAATGGCTTTTGAAGCTGCCAGCGAAGAAACTATAAACTGAACGATCAATACAAGCGGAAATGTGATCAGCAAAACCCAGATCAGATTATTAAGAATGGTGTACGATTCCTGCTGCGAAACAGCAATGGTAAGTTGCCCAATGTTTACGCCCGCTTCATTCGTAATCGGGAAATGTCCAAGCCTTACCCGTTGATTATTGATTTCACCGTTGTAAAAAGGTCCCTGATTTTTACCCGGATTGCTAAGAGCCTGGTTTTCGAGCAAATTTGTCGAGCGAAAAATAACTTTATCTTTTAAATCTGCAATCTGGAGGAAAGTTGGGTTTACCTCAACCTGATTGTGTTCGGCTTCATCCCATTCGGGCATTTTGTTAATGATAATCGAATCACGGTGCCAGTCAAGATTACTAAACACCTCTTCTTTTTCGAGTAAAATATCGTCGTCTAAATGACCATAGGCTGTTTTGTACACCACTAAATAAATGGCACAAAAAACCAAGGCAGTTGTAAAAGCAACTGCAAGTGTATTGAAAAGTGCAATCCGGTTTTTGAATTTTAAAGTCATTCGTCGGTATCAATTTTATAACCCACACCCCGTACAGTGGTGATGAGCGATGGTTTTCCGACCTCATCCAGCTTCTTTCGTAATGAGTTGATGTACACATCAATCACCGAATTGTCGTAGTCGAAATGAATATCCCACACCTCTTCGATGATGCGCGTCCGTCGGCAAACCTTTCCTTTATTCCGGAGAAAATATTCGAGCAACGAAAATTCCTTTTGGGTAAGTTCAATCTGATTCTCTTTCTTGGTCACGGTATGTTTTTCAATGTTCAACACAATGTCTCCGGCTGAAAAAATAGTCGACTGAGTTTCATTTTTGCGCATCAAAACGCGGATGCGGGCAAGCAATTCTTCAAACGAAAAAGGTTTGCGGATGTAATCGTTGGCACCGGATTCCAGTCCGAAAACAACATCATCGACAGTATCCTTTGCCGTAAGAAAAATAATGGGAACAACTTTGTTTTCGAGCCGGATATTGCGGCAGATTTCAATTCCACTCATTCCGGGTAACATCCAGTCGAGCAGAATAACATCATACTCTTCCAGATTATCCAGGGCGAGTTGCAAACCTTTTTTACCGTTGTCGGCCACATCAACGGCAAAGCCTTCTTCTTCCAGTCCATCCCTGATGAAGTTGGAAATAGAAGGCTCGTCCTCTACTGTTAAAATTCGCATCGTTGAAATTACTTTATGATATTGACTCAAAGATACAGAAAGCTTTTAATCCTCGTTACCCGTATTGCCAAAATCGGGAAGTGCCAATTGAACCCCGGCTCCATGGCTATAAACCAATTGACCACCGAGATATCCTGTTCTAGCAACTGACCCAACCAAAGCGGTAAATAAAATGATGCCCAACCATTTTACCCAGAACCGGTTATATTTAAAGTAGAAAATAACAGCTCTGAATAATGCAGTTATAATGGCCAGCCAAAGCGTAATTGCTGCAGCTTCTTCGTGCAGCTCCATCGGATTTTTAAGAGGGCCTTCTTCAATCCCTTCTCCGGCATAGCCACCAGTAAGATAAGCTGCCGTAGCACCCAAGGCTCCAAGTATCAAGAGGTAAAAGGCTGCCTGACTGAAGAATTCCTTTTTAATAAAAAGTGCGATTACTTCCGAAAGAAACCCTGCCATCAGAAGGGCAATCGGGAAATGAATAATCATTGCGTGAAGGTGTGTTGCTGAAATCATAGTCTTTGTTTTTTTATTTACAAAGATTACACAACCCTGATTCAGGAATGATTAGGCCATTCTTAAGATTGGCTTAAATTGTGATTTTCAAGATTCGCAATTGACTACTCGTTCTCTGCCTCGTCTCATAGAACTCAACCAAATTCCAAAATTTTGTTAATTGTGTGAATTAAATAAAAAATTCATTTTCCTTTGTATTCCGTGGAAAACATCCAGTTAAATATCAGGTTAAAAGAAGGCAATCCCTCAGCTTTCGAAGAACTGTTTAAAAAAACATTTCCACGAATGCTCGGCTATTGTAAGCTTTTTATTCATGATCAGGCTCAGGCAAACGATTTAGTACAGGAGTGCTTTGTGAAACTATGGGAAAAACGAAACACCATCAAATCCACACAATCCATTGAAAGTTTGCTGTTTGTAATGCTCCGGAATAAATGCCTGAATTTTTTGCGCGATCAAAAGTTGCGCGACTTCGAAAAAAATATTGAATTGCTAAAGGAAAATGAACTTCAGCACCTTTACCAGTTGGATTTTATCGGCAAAGAAGAAAAAACGCTAGAGGAAAGCCTGATTGAAGCCATTCGCGAATCAGTTGAAAAACTTCCGGAGAAACGAAAACTGGTTTTTATAAAGGCTAAAATCGAAGGCAAAAAGAATAAAGATGTAGCCGATGAATTAGGCATCTCGTTAAAAGCTGTTGAAAAACACCTCCACCAGGCCAAAGAACAAATCAGAACTGAAGTGTTGGAGAAATTCCCTTTACTATCAATACTGATTGCATTTATCCTTAGATAGCTGTCTGATCTCGCCTCCACTTGAAACGAATGACGTTTCGGGTTTCGAGTTACAAAACCTGTAACATGTAACTTGAAACTTTTTTCTTACCTGAGGTAGGGTTTCTGAATTTTTAGTGTACTCATCCTGAAACATACAAAGAATGAAATTAATTATCACCAAATATTTACGAGGAAAGAGCTCTACCGAAGAGCAAAACGAATTGCTTCACTGGATCAGAAAAGAAGAACATCTGTGCGAATTTCAGCAAATAAAAGAAGACTGGAACGATGAAGTTATGAAAGAATCTGTTCCCGCCGAATTTGTCAACGACTGGGCTTCCATCCAAAACCGGATGATGGAAGAATTGCAAGAGTCTGTTCAACGTAAACAGCGCGCGCTAAACTTCTTCAGGTATGCTGCAATTTTACTGGTCATAATAGCTGTTCCTGCATTCCTTTATTTTCAGTCATTTAACCAACAAACCAATCCGCTTGCATACACCACCGTGGCTGCTGATTATGGACAAATTTCAAAAGTTGTACTACCCGATAGCACAGTTATCTGGGTCAATTCCGGATCAACGATCAAATACAACAATGAATTTTCGGCTAAGAACCGAGACATTGAGTTGATTGGTGAGGCCTATTTCAAAGTTCATAAGAATAAAGATTTGCCTTTGGTGGTAGCAAGCGATGATTTGCGAGTCAAGGTTCTGGGAACCGAATTTAGTGTATCAGCTTATCCTGAAGAAAAAAACATTCAGGTAGTTCTGGAAAAAGGAAAAATCGAACTTGCGTCAGTTTCAATGGCTAACCTCAAACAAGAGATGAAACCAGGCGAATTGGTAGATTATACCAAAACGAATAAAAAAATGATCCTTTCAACAGTTAATACTGAATTATTCACATCATGGAAAGATGGAATAATCAACATTTATAATCTTCCGCTCAGCGATTTGGTTATCAAACTCGAAAAAAGATACAACCAGAAGTTTGAGGTTGACGATGAGATAAAAGATCTGCCCTACACATTCACAATCAAAAACGAAAAATTGAGCAATATCTTAAGTCTGATGGAAAAAATCACTCCGGTTGATGTTGTTCAAAGTGGAAATATAATGAAATTAAAGTCTAATCAACAGAAGAAACTAAATAAGGTAAATTAAAGAGACTAAAAATAAAAATCGGAAAGCGCGGCAACGCTTCCCGATTAGTTAACCCATCAAATAATGATGGAATTTATTAATAATAAAATCAGTTAAAACTATGAAAAAAAAATCAAGAATCCGAGGTTTATTACCTCCGATCTGGAACAAAAAATGTTTTAGAATTATGCGACTAACATTATTATTTCTATTTGTAGGTTTGATGCAGGTTTCTGCCAGCCTCTACAGTCAAAACACTAAATTCAGTCTGGAATTCCGAAATGCACGTGTAGTTGACGTTCTGGAAGCTATTGAGAACCAAAGCGAATTTCGGTTTGCTTACAGTGCTGAGTACATTGATATGAACCGAAAAGTGAATGTCGATCTTAAAGGTAAAAGCATCGAACAAACTTTAGGTGTTCTTTTCGAAGGAACTGGCGTGACCTATTCTATAACCGACCGCCACATTTTGCTGTTTCAGGCAGATCAAATGTCGAATGTTTCCACACAGCAAAAATCAGTATCAGGAACGGTAACAGACTCCTCTGGGGGGGACTTCCGGGAGTTTCAGTAGTTGTTAAAGGAACAACAACTGGTACTATTACTGATATGGATGGAAAATTTTCGCTTAACAAGGTCGAAAATGGTGCCACGCTGGAATTCACTTTCATAGGTATGAAATCCCAGACCATACAGGTGGGCGGAAAAAGTACCATCAATATAATTATGGAAGAAGAAACCATTGGTATTGAAGAAGTTGTGGCCATTGGTTACGGTACAATGCGTAAACAGGATGTAACAGGATCAATTTCACAAGCTAAAGGATCTGAATTAGCTAAGAGCCAAAGCTTTAGTGCATTAGATAATTTGAGAGGTAAAGTTTCGGGTGTAAGTATCTATTCAAATTCAGGACAGCCAGGAGCTTATCAAAGCCGTGTCGTTATCAGAGGTTTGTCCACTATTAATTCCTCATCAAATCCGTTATATGTTGTTGATGGCGTGGTAATGGAGAATTTTGGACTGATGAATCCGAATGACATCGAAACTATTGAAGTGTTAAAAGATGCTTCTTCTGCAGCTATTTATGGTGCACGTGGTGCTAACGGCGTTATTCTTGTCACTACAAAACATGGCAAAAAGGATGGCGAAGGAACTACAATAAGTTATCAGGGATCTGCGGGTGTTAGTACTGTAGCTCGTTATATGGATTTACTTAATTCGCAGGAATGGACCGATGCTTTTATGCAGGGACTTGCAAACGAAAATAAGTACATGGATAAAACATGGTCGCTTGACAAGACTAAATGGTTTACTGATCGTAATTATTTCGATGCAGCAGGAAATCCGTTGTACGATACCGATTGGCAGAAAGAAGCAACCAGAACAGCTTTCTCTCAAAACCACCAATTGAACATTCAGCAGGCTGGAGCAACTTCTTCAACTGGTGCATTTATCAATTATACTGATCAGGAAGGGGTTGTTAATAATACTTACAGCAAACGCTTGAATGCTAAGATTTCTTTTGATGCCAAACCAACCAAATGGTTATCAACATCCATTAATTTAATGGCAAACCATTCATGGGGACGTTATACTCCGGAAACAGGTGGAGGACAGGATGCACGACGCACAATGATTGAAATGTTGCCATGGTTGCCAGTAAGAGATGCAAACGGCAAATACACAAATTCGGCAAGCTCATCAATGTCAGATACTTTTGGATTTGAAGGAATGTCGAATCCTGCTTCTATTCTGGAATTGCAGAAACGAATGAACTACAACACTCAGATATTTGGGAATGCAGCTTTAACGTTTCATTTGTTAGATGGACTTGACCTTAAAACTCAGCTAGGTGTTGATAATCACAACATAACATACCGCGGTTATTCTTCTACTACCCTGAACAATATATCCATGCCGAACGGTTGGGCCGAAATAAATCACGCCAACACACTCTATTGGCAAGAAGAATCGTACCTGACCTATAATAAGGTGATTGGTATGCATCGTTTGAATACAATGGCTGGTCTTTCATGGCAAGAGCGTAATTATAACTATGATAGATCCTACACCGAAGGATTTAGTGATGATTTCTTCGAATGGAACAATATGGGAGCAGGTACAACACCTTCAACGCCGGAATCTAACTTCAACAAGTGGTCGATGAATTCTTATTTCCTTCGTTTTGGTTATACCTACAATGATAAATATTCTGCAACTGTGACTGGTCGTTATGATGGATCGTCAAAATTTGGAAAGAATAATAAATATGCATTTTTCCCATCTGCAGGTTTAGCATGGAATGTATCTCAGGAAAACTTCTTGAAGAACAACGAAACAATCAGCAATTTAAAACTTCATACCAGTTATGGTTTAACCGGTAATTCCGAAATTGATCCATATCAATCATTAGCGTCTGTTGGATCAGGCACATTGCTTCTTGATGGTTCAAGATCTGCTTATTCATACATTAACTCAATCGCAAATCCTGATTTAAAATGGGAGAAAACAGCTCAATTTGATCTTGGATTCAACCTGGGTTTATGGAAAAACAGTTTAAACTTTGATGTTTCTTATTATCAAAAGAAAACAACAGATTTATTGCTCGACTGCCCACTTCCAACGTCTTCAGGCTATGGTTCAATTTTCAAAAATATTGGGTCAGTACAAAACCAAGGTTTTGATATTATGGTTGATGCTACTCCTGTTCGAGTTAAAGACTTTAAATGGAACACTACGTTGAACCTAAACTACAATAAAAACAAAATTCTTCATTTAGGCGAAAACGACGAAGACATTGAAATGAATGGCTGGGTTGGAGGTTCTGAAAGTATTTTACGTGTTGGCGAAAATTTAAGTAGTTTCTATGGCTACAGAAGATTAGGTGTCTATACCGACGAAGATTTTGCCGCAGGTACTTGTACAAAAAGCCAGGTAGGCCGTGCAAAACGTACTACAGAAAAAGAAATCATAGGTAAAGGTATGCCTGACTGGACTGGTAGTTTCATCAATAACTTAACTTACAAGAATTTTGATTTAACCATTGATATGCAGTTCGTATGGGGAGTAGAAACAATGCAACAATTCTACCATTCAACTTACGACCGTTTTGGTATTACAAATGGGTTGAGCAATATCTTATATGATGCATATAACGGAACCAATCCAAATACAATGGAACAAGCCATCTATTTGAGTAACTCCGGACATGCAGGACAAAACACTACTGTTGATTCTGGCTGGATTGCCGATGGTTCTTATTTGAGAGCTAACCTTATTCAATTGGGGTATAACATTCCTAGTGTAAAATGCAAATCAATTGGCGTTGCAAACCTACGTTTATATGCTAATGTGAATAATGCATTTATGATCTGTTCAAGTAAGTTCAACGGATACGATCCTGAATCAACATCTCAGGGAGACTCCAATAAATTTGGACAGAACATGACATTCTTCTCATACCCAAGAGCCAGAACTTGGACAATGGGAGTAAACGTAACATTTTAACTAATTTAATACGAAAACTACCATGAAAAAGATATTAATATGCTTATCAGTGGGCCTTCTTTGGTTGACCTCATGTAATGAGTTTCTGGATGAAAGTCCGAAATCATCTTTAACAGATGTCGATTATTACAAAACAGAAGCCCAGGCCAAAGCTAATGTGAATTATTTATACCGTAATGGCGCACCAAGGCGTATTTCCCAAGCCTCTAGTGCCTACATCGGCCCAAAAGCCTCTATAACTGGTATGCTGACTGGCTATTTCAGCAATAGCTACGAAGGACAGGAAGTTGTTTGCAAGTATTCCCGTATGCTGACTCGTCAGGATCACACCAATGAAATTTCGGATACTTCTGATGATATCTGGGATAATTGTTACAGCGCGATTAACGTTGCCAACAATGCCATTGCCAGCATTCCAAAAATAAGTATGGAAACTGCCGTTGCCAATAGGCTGACTGCAGAAGCTAAGTTTTTCCGTGCATTCAACTATTTTTATTTGGTAAAAACATTTGGTGATGTGCCATTGCTGCTCGAACCTACAACATTAGATAATCTGTACCCAGCGAGAGCGGCTGCAGCCAGTGTTTACGAACAAATTGAGTCTGATTTGAAAGAAGCAATTGCTGTTTTGCCGGCTGCAACATTTGCTGCCAATGGACACCGGATTACCAAATACGTTGCTGCTATGGCTTTAGCCGATGTGTACTTCCATAAGGGAGACTACGCCAATGCAAAGACCTATGCTAAAATAGTAGTTGAATCACCGCATTCGTTGACTCCAAATAGCAATTTATCAGACAATAGTGCTTTCAATAAATTGCGCTCAACTGATGACTTGAATGAAGTTATCTATTGTCAGGAATATGATGCAAGTATCAGCAATGGCAGTTGGTGGCCAACCTATGCATTTTCATCGGCAGCAACAGGTGTTTTTGGCACATACTCGATTTTCGAAAGAGTATACGGTCCAATTGACCAATTCTTAAATGTTTATCCAAGTACTGATCTTCGTATTCAGCCTAAACAGTTTTTCCATTGGAATTACACAAATCCAAATACAGGCAAAACATGGACAGCCCCAGTTGGACAGGCAGGTTGTTGGTACTACTATGACGAAGATGCTTTGTTGACTACTGGTAAAGCAACTAAAGATTGGAATTTCTATCGTTTGTCAGAAGCTTATCTGGATTATGCTGAAGCAATTGCTCAAACAGATGGAGTTACCGATGAAGCCGCTGGCTATTTGGCACAGGTTCAGTTCCGTGCCAACACCTTAGGTGAAACGGAAGCACAAATCAAGGCTAGTTTATTGTCTTTATCAAAACAGAGCTTTATAGAAGCTTGTTGGACCGAAAGAATCCGTGAATTCCCGTTAGAATTCAAAATCTGGGATGATTGCGTACGTACAATGAAATTCCCGGTTATTTCAGCTACCGAAAAAGGCAAAGTTTCGTATGTTGATTTGATCGGAGCACAAAATGCAGCAGGCGCTACTTTTAAAGCAACTGATTTAGTATTCCCGATTTCATTAAGCGAATTACAACGCAATCCGAAATTGACACAGAATGCAGGATATGCAACTAAATAAGAGGTAACTTACAAAAAGGCTGTCCAAAATTAATGGGACAGCCTTTTTAATTTGTTGCAGAAAGTTTAGACTTCGTTTGACTGTTTGGATATATTATCCCAGCCAGACAAAGAGTTTTCCAAGGGTACTCTTCAGATCGGGTCACCCGATTAGAAGAGTACTTTTTTATTAACCAAAAGGGATTAACCAATTCCAATAAATGAACATACAATTGATTTAATCTCCCGCTATTATTTTGATTTGAAAATTTAGATTACACCAACGAAACCAAAAGATTTTTTTTAGCAATATTGATGTTCGAATCGTGGAGTAATAGCAACTAAAATGAGAACAATGCAAATCATTCCTTCATTACGTATTTTCGGACTTGTACTTGTGCATTTATGCCTTGCAAGTGGACTTTCAGCCCAACAACAACCAGTCGATTACGTCAATCCTTACATTGGGAATATCAGTCATTTGCTGGTGCCAACTTTTCCAACCATTCATCTTCCTAACAGTTTCTTGCGCGTTTATCCCGAACGGGGCGATTTTACCGGCAATTTACTGCATGGCTTGCCTTTGGTGGTAACCAGTCACCGCGGAAGTTCTGCCTTTAACCTGAGCTCGTTTCAGGGCAATGAGAATGACCTGAAACCAGTTATTTCGTACAGTTACGACCAGGAAAAACTGACTCCATATTCGTATTCGGTGTACCTCGATGAGCAGCAAACTGAGGTTCAGTTTGGACTTTCGCACCAGTCGGCCATGTACGAATTGAAATTTTCGCAAAACCAGGCTGCTTACCTGATCCTGAACTCACAAAACGGTTCGCTAAAATGGAACGACGATGCGATTTCGGGATTTCAAACCATCGATGGGAATACACGTGTTTACATTTACCTGAAGCCCGAACAAACACCGGAAAGCATTTCTGTTTTGAAAGAAAACGAATTGGTAAACGAGAAAGAAGCTTCAGGTAAAAATGCTTGTGTTGTCCTGAAATTTGGTCAGGGAGCAAAAACTGTTCGTTTACGCTACGGCATTTCGTTCATCGATACCGATCAGGCGCATAAAAATTTAAACCGCGAAATTCCGGATTACGATTTAAAATCACTTCAGGAAAGCGGGCGAAAAATATGGAACGAATCGCTCGGAAAAATTGAGGTGACAGGCGGCACGGATAATGAGAAAACTATTTTCTACACCTCGTTTTACCGCACGTTCGAACGCCCGGTCTGCATTTCGGAAGATGGCCGGTATTACAGCGCATTCGACGGAACCGTTCACAACGACAACGGAACTCCTTTTTTTACCGACGACTGGATTTGGGATTCGTACCGGGCACACCATCCGTTACGTGTGCTTGTTGATCCGAAGAAAGAAGAACAGATCTTGCATTCGTTTGTAGAAATGGCCGGACAGATGAAACACAATTGGTGGCCTACTTTTCCGGAAATTACAGGGGACAGCCGTCGAATGAACTCCAATCACGGTGTAGCTTCGGTGATTGATGCCTACCGAAAAGGCCTGCGCGGATTTGATCTGGAGAAAGCTTATGAAGCCTGCAAAGGTGCAATTACCGAAAAAACATTGGCGCCATGGTCGGGAATGCCTGCCGGAGAGCTTGATCAATTCTACAAAGAGCATGGTTATATTCCTGCGCTGCATGAAGGCGAAAAAGAAACTATTCCAGAAGTCAACTCATTCGAAAAACGCCAACCGGTTGCTGTAACGTTGGGTACATCATACGATGAATGGTGCCTTGGCCAACTGGCCGGTGAACTGGGCAAAAAAGATGATGCCGCTTATTTCGGAAAGGCTTCATTCAATTATCGCAATTTATTTAATACGGAAACCAAATTTTTCCATCCCAAAGACAAATACGGAAAGTTTATAGAGCCTTTTGATTATCGATTTTCAGGAGGGATTGGCGCACGCGAATCTTACGGTGAAAACAATGGCTGGACCTATCGCTGGGATGTTCAGCACAACATTCCCGATTTAATTGATTTGATGGGAGGAAAATCCGAATTTGCAAATAATCTGGATGCCTTATTTTCTACTCCAATGGGACGGGGAAAAAGAGAATTTTATACCCAGTTACCCGATCAAACCGGAAATGTAGGGCAATTTACAATGGCCAACGAACCCTCATTGCATATTCCCTATTTGTACAATTATGCCGGACAGCCCTGGAAAACGCAGAAAGTAATCCGGATGCTGCTTCACGAATGGTTTCGCAACGATTTGATGGGTGTTCCGGGCGATGAAGATGGAGGCGGAATGACTTCATTCGTGGTATTTTCGTACATGGGATTTTATCCGGTGACTCCCGGCATGCCCATTTACAGTATTGGGAGTCCAATATTCACAAATGTCAAAATTCATCTGGACAATGGTAAAATCTTCGAAATCGAAGCTAACAATGCTTCGGCTGAGAATAAATACATCCAATCGGCAACTCTAAACGGAACGACTTGGGACAAACCGTGGTTTAGTCATAAGGATCTTGCAAATGGAGGCAAACTGATTCTTCAAATGGGGCCGAAAGCCAATCGCAGCTGGGGAAGTTCAGCAGATAATGCCCCTCTTTCGGAAACAGGAAGCAATTAAAATACTGACTCTTTCTCAAAAAACAGAAATTAATTCATGTAACTCATTTTCTCGATCTGCAAATAATGAGTGGAATTACACTCGAAGATGTATTGTTAAAAAGTTCAGGTTAATATGATTTGAAATAAGCAAACAACAGTTCAAACTAATAATTTCGTGAACTGACCCAAAACTTAAACAAGAATGAAAACAACCAACTGCCTAAAAATACTTGTAATTTTTGCAGGTGTATTTCTGTTTTGCACCGCATATGCTGCAGTGCCTGAAAACAAGAATCTGCTGCGGGCCCAAACCACACTGCAGCAAATCTTCAGCCTTTATGATGCCGACCATGATCATTTGTTCAACGAAACTTATCCGTATAAAGCTGACGAAAAAGCAACTTACCTTGCCGGTGAAGATCAGGTAAAAGGCAAGCGAGTTGCCTATCTGTGGCCAACTTCCGGAGTTTTTTCAGGAGTAAACGCTTTGCTGAAAACAACGGGCGACAAGCAATACAGCAAAATGCTCGAAACAAACGTTCTAACCGGACTTCAGCAGTATTACGATGCGGCTCGAATCCCTGCTTGTTATCAATCGTACATTTTCTCGGCTGGTGAATCCGATCGGTTTTACGATGACAATGTATGGCTGGCACTCGATTTTTGCGAATCGTACATGCTTACCAAAAATCCTGATTACCTGAAAAAATCAATCGAAACCTGGAAATTTGTCATCAGTGGATGGGATGATAAATTGGGAGGTGGCATTTATTGGTGCGAACAGAAAAAGGAATCTAAAAATACCTGTTCAAATGCTCCCGGATCAGTATTGGCATTAAAACTCTACGAAGCAACAAAAGATACTGCTTACCTCAACTGGGGTGTCCGCATTTACAACTGGACAAAGTCAAATCTTCAGGACACGACGGATTACCTGTATTTCGATAATAAAAGCCTTTCAGGAAAAATTGGTCGCCAGAAATACACTTACAACAGCGGACAAATGCTTCAGGCAGCCGCAATGCTATATAAACTTACTGGTCAGAAAATGTACCTTGAAGAAGCACAACAAATTGCTAAATCAGCAATCAATTATTTTACTGAAAACTATACAACTGCTGAGGGAAATCAGATCAGGCTCTTCAAAAATACAGGTAACTGGTTTAATGCCATCCTGTTGAGAGGATACGTTGATTTGTATCAAATGGATAAAAACAAAGAGTTTATCAACGTTTTTGAAGACAACCTTGATCAGCTGTGGAATCACACCCGCGACAAAAACGGGCTATTCAGCAAAGATTGGAAAGGTGAAAAAGACGACGAATACAAATGGCTGCTCGATCAGGCCAGTTTGGTCGAAATGTGGGCAACTATGGCAGAATTGGAATAGACTATGAAAACGCAAAATCAGAAGAAAATCAATACTTTTGAAGATATTATCGTTTTCAAAAAACAACCTAAACCAACAACCATGAAATATCGATTATGCCTGAGTTTAGCTATAATTCTTTTTTTGACCATATCAGTTCTGGCACAAAAGCCGGTCAAAATTCAGTTCGATAGCAATAAAGAAGTCTCCGGACAAAAATTCGCCATTCGCGACATCACTCCAGGACTTCCAACCAATTGGGACGACTACAACTTTGTGGTACTCGAATTTAAGATCACCACTTCACAACGTTTTCATATTGGCTTTACTACTGAAACCGGATACAACGAACTGCGCGTGATGAGTTACACTCCCAATGGCTGGAACAAACTTGCAATTCCACTGAAATTTTACCGTCGGTTACCCGATGCGGCACTCGATTTGGCTGCCACCTATAACCAACCTCGTTATACTGGGTGGATTAATCTGGGTGGCAAACGCGGACCACTTCACAACGTTGATTCCATTGGCATCCGCATGAATGCCCCGATTAATAATCCAAGCTTTGAACTTCGCTCGATAGCCCTCTCTGTAGAAGATCCCGGTGACCAATATCTGGAAGATAAACCTGCCGTTGACGAATTCGGACAATCCAACTTATGCGAGTACGAAGGAAAAATCCATTCGCTCGACCTCCTGAAAAAAGAATGGGAAGCCGAGGATAAAGAAGTAGTAACAACCAAGGCCTACAACTATTCAAAATTTGGTGGTTACCTCCAGGCCAAAGGCAAAGCCACCGGATTTTTTCACACCGAAAGAATCAATGGGCAATGGTGGTTTGTTGATCCTGAAGGATATTTGTTTCTTTCGCATGGGGTTGATTGTGTGAGTCCAGGTGGCGGCGGAAACATTCGCGATTTGGATAAACGAAAAGGCATGTACAAGGAATTGCCTCCACAAAGTTTAAACGCCAATTCACCCCGCCGTGGAGCTTCGTTCGGAACCTGGAATTTATTCCGCAGATACGGAGAAAACTATCCAGAGAAATCGCGCGCGATGATCGTCAAACGAATGGACAAATGGGGCCTGAATACGATTGCCAACTGGTCGAGCCCGGAGGTGATGAACATGAATAAGAAAGCATTTATGTTTCAGCTGCGCGATGTGGGCATCGAGGGCGGACTGATGGGTTTACCCGATGTTTATGCTCCGGATTTTGCCTCGAAAGTTGATGCAGGCTGCAAAGCATCGGTTGAACAATACAAAAACAATCCGTGGCTGATTGGCTATTTCACTGGCAACGAACCTTCGTGGCTGGAGCAGGAAGAGCGGCTTTGTAGTATGATTCTGGATGGAGCCGACCAGCCAATTAAAACACAACTTAAAAACTGGCTATCCCAAGGCGATTCTCCGGAACGACGGAAAGAATTTATTTTTAAGACATTCCGCATTTTCCTCGAAACCGTTGATCAAGCCATCAAAAAATACGATCCCAATCACCTCAACTTAGGCATCCGCTTTGGAAATGTTATGGGCATCGACCGCGAAATCCTGGAAATTTGCAAGGATGTTTTCGACGTGTTCAGTTTCAACTGCTACGATCTTTACCCGAAAAAGGAAATGATGGATCGGGCTGCTAAAATTACTGGATTGCCCATGATCATAGGCGAATACCACTTCGGAACGGTTGACCGTGGCATGGCACAATCGCTGTGGCAGGTTAATTCGCAGCAAGAACGCGGAGTTGCCTACCGCTATTATACCGAGCGGGCTTACTCACATGCCGGATTGATTGGCACAGCTTATTTTCAGTGGTGCGATCAGGATTTGACTGGTCGTCGCGATGGAGAGAACTACAATTGCGGGCTAGTTGATGTAACCGACCGTCCCTATTCGTCCCAGGTGGAAGCTATAATGGAAACGGCAAAACGATTATTCGATATTCATAATGGTAAAATTCAACCGATTGATCAGTCTCCAGTAAAACCTCGCGGTCATGGAGCAATTCCAAACTTCTGGAACAAATAAAAGCATCATTACACAAATCCTAAAAAAAAATAAATGAAACATCTATTTCTTATTGCATCACTACTTTTTTGCATTGCAATTAATTCCTTTTCTCAGGAATCATCGCCTGTCGATTACGTCAATCCACTGATGGGTTCCGATTCTAACTATTCGTTGTCGAACGGGAATACTTATCCTGCCATTGCATTGCCGTGGGGAATGAATTTCTGGACTCCGCAAACCGCCAAAATGGGCGATGGATGGGTGTATGCCTACGATGCAACCCACATTCAGGGGTTCAAACAAACGCATCAGCCTAGTCCGTGGATCAACGATTACGGCCAGTTCTCACTTTTCCCGATGACCGGCGAACTGAAAATTGCAGGCGAAAAACGCGCAAGCTGGTTTTCACACAAGGCAGAAACCGTAAAACCATATTATTATAGCGTTTACCTGGCCGATTACGATGTAACTACCGAGATTACACCCACCGAACGGGCTTCCATCTTTCGTTTTACTTTTCCTGAAAACGAAAAATCATGGGTTGTAATTGATGCCTTCGACAAAGGTTCGTACATCAAAATTATTCCTTCCGAAAACAAGATCATTGGTTACACAACCCGCAACAGTGGCGGTGTTCCGGCGAATTTCAAAAACTTCTTTGTAATTCAGTTTGATAAGCCATTTGCTGAAAGCCCGGTTTGGAGCGACGATAAAATCGTTTCAGGAAAAACCGAACTGACAGATAATCATGTGGGCGCGGCCATTCGCTTTGTCACTAAAAAAGGCGAACAAGTTCATGCCCGAATCGCGTCATCGTTCATTAGTTTCGATCAGGCTGAACTGAACCTGAAAGAACTGGGAACTGATAGTTTCAACCAGGTTTGCCAGAAAGGGAAAGACGTATGGAACAAAGAGCTGTCGCGCATTGCGGTTGAAGGTGGAACTACTGATCAAACCCGCACATTCTATTCCTGTTTGTATCGTACCATGTTATTTCCACGCAAATTTTTCGAGTTCGACAAAGACGGGAAAAAAGTTCACTATAGTCCATACAACGGACAGGTTTTACCTGGCGCCATGTTTACCGACAACGGTTTCTGGGACACCTTCCGCGCTGTATTCCCATTTTTCAACCTGATGGAACCTGCTCTGAATGCACAAATTCAGGAAGGTTTGGTCAATGCCTATAAAGAAAGCGGATTTCTTCCGGAGTGGGCAAGTCCCGGTCATCGCGATTGCATGATAGGTTCCAACTCTGCAACCATTATTGCCGATGCCTACATGAAAGGTGCCCGTGGATACGACATCAACACGCTGTACGAAGCAGTTGTAAAAAACAGTAAAACCGAAGGTCCGCTTGAATCGGTTGGCCGTAAAGGTGTTGATTATTACAATAAACTCGGTTACGTTCCGTACGATGTAAAAATCAACGAAAATACTGCCCGCACGCTCGAATATGCTTTTGCCGACTGGACGATTTATAAACTGGCCAAAGAGCTGAAACGCCCTCAGTCTGAAATTGATTTATTTGCCAAGCGCAGCCAGAATTACCGCAATGTGTTCGATCCGGAAACCAAACTGATGCGTGGACGAAATCAGGATGGATCGTTCCAGAAACCATTTAATCCGTTTAAATGGGGCGATGCGTTTACCGAAGGAAACAGCTGGCATTATACATGGTCGGTGCTGCACGATGTTCAGGGTTTAGTTAACCTGATGGGTGGCAAAAAAGAATTTGTACACATGCTTGATTCTGTTTTTGTGGTACCGCCAATTTTCGACGATTCGTACTACGGACAGACGATTCACGAAATTCGCGAAATGCAGATCATGAATATGGGCAACTATGCACATGGCAATCAACCCATTCAGCACATGATTTATCTGTACAACTATGCCGGCGAGCCCTGGAAAACCCAGAAATGGGTGCGCGAAGTGATGAACCGAATGTACCTTCCAACTCCTGACGGATATTGCGGCGACGAAGACAACGGGCAAACATCGGCCTGGTATGTATTTTCGGCCATGGGCTTCTACCCGGTCACTCCTGGAAGCGATCAGTATGTTTTGGGTGCACCATTATTCAAAAAAATTACATTAAAGCTCGAAAATGGGAAAGAAGTAGTTATCAATGCTCCTGAAAATAGTGCGGATAACAAATACATTCAATCGATGACTTTCAACGGAAGCAACTACAGCAAAAACTGGCTGAGCTACACAGAACTGATGAAAGGCGCAACGATTAACTTTAAAATGGGCGACAAACCAAACCTGAAACGTGGAATTGATGATGACGATTTCCCGTATTCGTTTACAAACGAATTGAAAAAATAATAACTCATTTCTGAAACAGTTAAAACAAACATCGATAAATTCTAAGATTCATGAATAAAGCAATATTCTCCATCATTGGAGCAATAATCATTTTTTCATCAGGTGTCCTTGCACAAAACTCACAAAATGTTGACTACACCAAATTTGTGAATGTGTTTATTGGCACCGGGGCGCTGGATGCCAACAGTTTATCAGGAAGTAATTTTCCAGGCGCCTGCATGCCCTTTGGGTTGGTTCAACTGAGTCCCGACACACGCGAATACCCCGACGATCCTTGCAGCGGATATGACTATAAAGATTCAACAATCCTTGGGTTTAGTCACACTCATTTAAACGGAACGGGTTGTCCCGATCTGTATGATTTTCTTTTTATGCCTTACGGTGGCGACAAAAAATGGCAGGCTGGCAGCGACGACGGCAAAACGAAGGGCTTCCGCTCCCACTTTAGTCATTCAAACGAAAAAGCTTATCCGGGTTATTACAGTGTTGTTCTCGATGATTACAACATCCGTGCTGAAATGACAGCCACCGAGCATTGTGGAATGCACCGATATACGTTTGCTAAGGCAGATACGTATCACCTGATAATTGATCTGGAACATACGCTGATCAAAGACAGTCCTTACCGGTATTCCAAAATTATTTCGGCTCAGGTTCGCGTGGTCGATAACAAAACCATAGAAGGTTACCGGATCGTTTCAGGCTGGGCCAAACTCAGGAAAGTTTATTTCAGGGCCGAATTTTCACGTCCATTCGATTCTCAGGTGATGAAAGCCGGTTCCAACGAATTCCAGAATATTCCGGTTGCCAATCACTCCGACCTGAAAATCATTCTGAATTTCGATCAGAATAACAATATGCCTTTACTGGTAAAAGTGGGCATTTCTTCTGTTTCTGCTGAAGGAGCCAAGGAAAACCTGAATGCTGAGATGAAAGATTTTAATTTCGACGGCATCTCTGTTCAGGCCAATAAAGCATGGAACAAAGAGCTTTCGTGTATTGATATTTCAGGAACAGCGCGTCAAAAAAGCATTTTCTATACCGGTTTGTACCACCTGTTCATTCAGCCCAACAACATTGCCGATGTTTCGGGCAATTACCTGGCAACAGATAACAGCATTCAGAATGCTCCCGACAAAAAGCATTACAGTACATTTTCGTTATGGGACACTTATCGCGCTGCACACCCGCTTTATACGCTGGTTCAGGAAGACCGTACCGCCGGGTTCATCAATTCGATGCTTCGGCAGTATAAAACCTACGGATATTTGCCTATTTGGCAATTGTGGGGAACCGAAAATTACTGCATGATTGGGAACCACGCGATTCCTGTTATTGTGGATGCTTTTCTAAAGGGAATTAAAGGATTTGATTATGAAGAGGCGTATCAGGCAGTAAAAGCATCGTCAACAACCTCGCATAAAAATTCGCCGTTCAACGTCCTCGATAAATACGGTTATTTTCCTGAAGACCTGCAAACACAATCCGTATCGTTGACTCTTGAGATCGCTTATGACGATTGGTGTGTAGCCCAGATGGCCAAAAAGCTGGGACATGAAGCCGATTATAAATTTTTCCTGAACCGTTCAGGAGACTATAAAAATCTGTTCGACAAAACTTCCGGATTTTTCAGGGCAAAAGACAGTCGTGGCGAGTGGATCAATCCGTTCAATCCGCTGGAATATGGCGGAAATGGCGGGTTCCCGTTTACAGAAGGAAATGCGTGGCAGTATTTGTGGTACGTGCCACAAGATGTGCCTTCGTTTATCGATTTAATGGGCAACGACCAGAAATTTGTTGAAAAACTTGATGAGTTTTTTACACTTGATGCCAAACCGGGCGATGTGAACGGAAATGCTTCCGGATTCATTGGACAATATGCCCATGGAAACGAACCAAGTCACCATGTTGTATATTTGTACGATTTCACCAGCCAGCCCTGGAAAGCACAATATTACAGTGCCAAAATCATGCGCGAGTTGTATAACGACCAGCAATCGGGCTACTCCGGAAATGAGGACTGCGGACAGATGTCAGCCTGGTATATTTTCAGCGCTATGGGATTTTATCCGGTCAATCCGGCCAATAGCGTTTATTGTTTCGGATCGCCGCAGTTAGAAAATGCTACGATCAACCTGGCAAATGGCAAACAGTTTAAGGTTATCACCAACAACCTCAGTACTGATAATATTTACATTCAGAAAATTATCCTGAATGGCAAACCTTATCAAAAGAATTACATCGCGCATAAGGATATTGAAAACGGAGGTGTCATCGAATTTTTCATGGGTAAAACGCCAAATAAAAAGATGGCAACGTATGAAAAACCGTTGATGATTGCAGGTGAACTTTAAAATAAAGAAATAAATTTCAAGCCAAGAGGCTGTTTAAAAAGTCATTGAACAGGGAATACTAAACTTCATTCAGCTCATTTATTAAGCGGGGTTTAGTTTCTCCATCACGTTGGACATCACATCCGGAAAAACTACCAGCCTTATGGTTTGCAGTTATTTCCGGATGGCATGGTGTTTCAGCTTCGACTTTTTGAACAGCCTCTTTTTATGCCATATTTTCAAATCCCGACAAAATCTACTGTCTTTTTTTCGATAACGACACTTCTTCTTCAATCTCAAACCGTAAAATTTTTACCTTTAGCCAAACTACTCAACCAAACTGTTATGCCTCTTGTAATTGTCGGTATCGGAATACTCATTCTACTGCTTCTCATCAGCAAGTTTAAAATCAACGCTTTTCTGGCTTTACTCATTACTTCATTTGCTGTTGGATTGCTCAGCAGCATGAACCCGTTGGACATTCTCGATTCAGTATTGAAAGGAGTTGGCGACACCATGGGCAAAATCGTGCTGATCCTGGCTTTTGGCGCCATGCTCGGAAAAATACTCGAAGAAAGTGGTGCGGCCCACACCATCACCTTCAGGATGATTGATTTTATGGGCCTGAAAAATATTCAGTACGCATTGCTGATTACTGGCTTCCTGGTTGGATTGCCCATGATGTACAATGCTAGTTTTCTGGTTTTAATTCCACTCATTTTTACTTTCGCCTATACAACCAAATTGCCTACCATCTGGCTGGCACTTCCGTTGTGCTCGGCCCTATCTGTGGCGCATTGTTTTTTACCTCCCCACCCTGCCCCAACTTATGTGTCGTTTATCTACGAGGCCAATGTCAACAAAGTATTGCTATACGGACTAGTTCCTATGATTCCGGCCTGCCTCATTGGCGGCGTATGGTTATCGCGCTTCACCAAAAACATTGTAGTTACACCTCCAGCCGACCTTTTTCAGGAACGAAAGTTCGAGAAAAGCGAACTGCCCGGATTGGGAATCAGCATCTTTTGTGCAGTGACACCGATTATTTTAATGCTCCTCGGCGCTTTAACCGATGTAATATTTGGCCCACCGCCAGCAAAAGCCGAACTCACCCAGATGGGAATCGAAAGCATCACTGGTTTTTACCAGCACATCTTTACCGGAAAAGGTTTTAGCGCACAATCGTCAAATGTCATTGCAGGTGTTCTGACCTTCTTCAAATTTATGAGCGATGCAAATATTGCTCTTTTTATGGCTGTCATTGTAGCTATTTTAACGCTCGGACTGCGCAAAGGAAGAAAGATGGACGATGTGATGAACAGTTCGGCTAAATCGATTGGCGCCATTTCGATGATCGTTTTGATTATCGCCGGAGGAGGCGCTTTCTCCCAGGTTTTGAAAGACAGTCATGTGATCGAATACATTCGGTCCATTTCCAGTTCAATGCAAATGAATCCACTATTGATGGCTTTCGTGATTTCTTCCATTTTCAGATTGGCTACCGGTTCGGCAACTGTAGCATCACTCACAACAGCACCCATTATGCTGCCCATGGCACAACAAATGGGCACATCGCCCGAACTGATGGTTTTGGCTACGGGCGCCGGAAGCGTGATGTGGTCGCATTTCAATGACTCCGGATTCTGGATGTTTAAAGAATATTTCGGACTGAGCATCAAACAAACTTTCCAGACCTGGACGGTGATGGAATCGACTGTTGGAATTGTGGGAATCGTTACAGTGATGATTATGAGTGTGTTTATTTAAAAAACATAAAATCAGGAAATATGAAACTAATCTCATTCACAATTATTTTTGTCTTTTTCCTGATCGGCATATTTCAAGTTCAGAGCAAATCGTTCGAAAAACTTCCAGTCAAATTGAAAACAAGCCTGAACGCCTATTCATTCAACTCTCCGCTAACTAAAGGAGAAATGAACCTCGACCAGTTGCTTGAATTTTGTGCTGTCAACCAGTTCGATGCCGTTGACATTACCGCCTATTATTTCCCCGGATATCCCGAAGTTCCTTCAGACGAATACCTTTACCACATTAAACAAAAAGCCTTCTTGCTGGGGCTCGAAATCAGCGGAACCGGAGTTCGTAACGATTTTACCGATCCCGATCAGGCGAAACGCAAAGTCAGTGTTGAGTTGGTCAAGAAATGGATTGTAGCTGCCGAAAAACTGGGAGCACCGGTTATTCGTGTCTTCTCCGGAACGGATGATACCAAAGGCTTGCCTCGCGAAAAGGTGGTCGATTATTTGGTGGCCGACTTCAAAGAATGTGCTGAGTTTGGGAAAGCTCATGGTGTGGTGGTTGCCATTCAGAATCACAACGATTTTATCAAAACTGCCGATCAGGCCATTGAAGTCATTAAGCGGGTCAACTCCGACTGGTTTGGCTTAATTCTCGATATTGGCAGCTTCCGCACCGATCCGTACAAGGAAATTGCTCAGACCATTCCTTATACCGTGAACTGGCAGCTTAAAGAAACCCTGTTTGTAAACGGAGTAGAGCAAAAAACTGACCTTGATCGGTTAATGAAAATCATTAAAGAATCGGGCTACCGTGGTTATCTCCCGATCGAAACCCTCGGAGAAGGCGATCCAAAAGTAAAGGTTCCGCTGTTTTTGAACGAAGTCAGAGAAGCAATGCGGAAAGTTGGAGAGTAAGTTAAAAATTGAAAGAAAATGGGAATTTTTCAAAAAATAAAAACGATTGCTACTAAAAGAGTTTTGATAATTGCGAGTATTCTGCTTTCTGGGATATGCTGGTACATTTCAAACGGATTAAATGGAGATTATTGGTATCTTTTGTGGGTCGCTCCTATTCCGATTCTACTCATTTCGTTTAATGCAACAGCTAAGCAGACTTTCTTCATTTCTTTCTTTGCCTATTTAATCGGCAGACTTAGTTGGCTCGGTTATTTAATTACTGTTGCAACATTGATTCCCGCAATAATTTTCACTCTTGCCTTGCCTCTGATTTTTGCATTTATTATTGTTCTCGCAAGAATAATGGTTGTAAAAACCAGTTCGTGGTATGCTGTTTTCGCTTTCCCTGTTTTTTTTACTGCATTTGAAGCGTTAATGATCAGGTTTTCACACGATGGTACTGCGGCAAGTATCGCTTACTCACAATCAAACTTTCTGCCATTAATACAAATCACCTCCATAACCGGTATTTTAGGAATCACCTTTATGGTAACATTCATTCCTTCTGCTTTGGCAATGGGTTGGCACTTCCGTAAAGAGAAAAAAAAATTATTGGCGTTGATATTTACAGCCTCAATTCTTATCGTTTCGGTATTTCTTTATGGATTTAATCGAATTAACACTATTCCGATAACAGAAAAATCGACCGTTGGGCTTGTTGTTCTGGATGAAAAGATGCATAAAATGGGCAGCCTTAATTTTCAGAACGAATTAGAACATACACAAAATTATGTATCAGAAATCAGTAAACTTGCAGCTCAGGGAGCAAAGTTAATCGTGCTTCCGGAGAGGGCAATTGATGTAAACAAAGAAACAGACTCAGCTACTATAGAAATTTTGAGTACCTGCGCGAGACAAAATCATATCAATATAATAACCGGATATACAAATTTCAAAAATGAAACTGCACATAATTCAGCCTTAGCAATAGATGAACAAGGCAATATAATAATGGATTATAATAAAACTCACCTGGTGACTGTGCTGGAAGATGAGTTTGTTCCGGGTAATAAGTTGGGATTATTTTCATTCCGGAATTTTCATTCGGGAGCAGCTATTTGTAAAGACCTTGATTTCCCTGGATACATTAAACAATATGGCAGGAGTAAGGTTGTTTTTCTTTGCATTCCTGCTTGGGATTTCGTAGTTGACGATTGGCTTCATTCACGAATGGCTATATTGAGGGGGGTAGAAAATGGCTTCTCAGAAGTGAGAACGGCAAGGCTGGGAAGACTAACGATTAGCGATGCATATGGAAGAGTAAATGCTGAAGCAAATTCTTCAAATGGTAAATCAACCAATTTAGTTGGACAAATTGATCTAGCCAGAATTGAGACATTTTATACTCAACATGAGGATTGGTTTGGATTGTTGATGATAATTACCACGATTTCCTTCATTTTACTAATAGCAATTAAAAGTAAGAATCGTTAAACAACAAATCACTAATAATGTGGATATCAAACGCCATATAAAACTAAACAAATACTTGAATAAATTTTAAATAACTATCATTAAACCTAAAAAACACAACATATGAAATCGAACAGACGTAATTTTTTGAGACAATCGTTTGCATCAGCTTCGGCCTTAGCAGCCACATCGATGTTACCAGCCGATTTATTTGGCCAGAGTCAATACAGTAATAAACAGATTGAAGAAATCATCGTCCAGCCAGAGAACCGACCAGCACCCAAAGAATCCATCCGGTTCTCGGTCATCGGAATCAATCACGGCCATATTTATGGCATGGTAAGCTCTTTGATTGAAGGAGGCGGACAACTGGTGGCGGTTTATGCCAAAGAGCCAGAATTGTTGGCTGACTTTACCAAACGATATCCAACCGTTAAAATAGCTAAAACCGAGACCGAAATTCTGGAAGATAATTCCATTCAGTTGGTCGCCAGCGCCGCTATTCCTGTTGACCGCGCCCCAATTGGCATCCGTGTCATGAAATCAGGAAAAGATTACATGACCGACAAGCCCGGCATATTGACTTTCGAACAATTTAAGGAGGTGAAAAAAGTCCAGAAAGAAACGAAACGCATTTATTCAATCGTTTACAGCGAACGTTTGAGCAATCGGGCATCAGTGAAAGCGGCAGAGCTGGTTCAGTCCGGGGCTATTGGCAAAGTGGTCCAGACATTGGGAATCGGACCTCACAAAGTTGGAATAACCGTCCGTCCCGACTGGTTTTGGGATCCTGAAAAGGCCGGCGGTATTTTATGCGATATTGGCTCCCATCAGTGCGACCAATTCCTGTTTTACACCAACTCCAAACAAGCCGAGGTTAGTTTTTCACAGGTGGGAAATTTCAACAACCCGGACCATCCCAAATACTGGGATTTTGGCGACATGGCCGTCCGTAGTCCTCATGCCACGGGCTACATTCGCATCGACTGGTTCACGCCAAAAGGACTTGCTACCTGGGGCGATGGCAGAATGTTTATTTTAGGGACCGAAGGTTATATCGAGATGCGAAAGTACATTGATATTGCCGGTCGCAAAGGGGAAAATCATTTGTTCCTGGTCAACCAAAACGAAACAAAGTATTACGACTGTTCTCAGGTATATATGCCTTACGGCGAACAATTGGTAAGTGATGTGGTCAACCGTACCGAAACAGCCATGACACAGGATCATTGTTTTCTGGCCACCGAATTGGCCTTGACTGCTCAAAAAATGGCTTATCGACTGAATGTCTGATTGAGTTAGACAATAACCGTCGATTCGGCGACAGTAATAAATTAACACAATGGAATAACGTATGACAAAGGATGTAAAAAGTAATTTGATAACCTATCTATTCTTTCTATTCATTGCAGGACTAGGTATCTATTGGGGAAATGCATATGTCTCTGACTTCAAATACATTCGAATTTGGGATTATACAAATATACTATTTCTACTTATCGGAGTACCCTTTTTGCTTCTCCAATCAAAAGCAAAACTTCCTGATTTTTGGCAATTAGAAATCTCCAATAAGAATCGATTTCTTTTCCCAATTGCAATAGGCTTACTTTTTGGGATATTAGATATACTGATTTTCAAAGTAATTCTACATCCTCAACCTTATCCGGAACTACCACCTTTTACTCAACCTTTTCCGTATTCTATTTTTTTATACTTTTCAGGTGCATTCGAAGTAGAAGTGTTTTACCGACTTATTCCACTGACCATTATTTTATTATTTGCAAGTTGGTTTCGAAAAGGAAAGAATTATATGGTCATCTTTTGGATTGGAGCTTTGCTAACAGCAGTCAGAGAACCAATAGAACAAATTCCACAAGGCGGTTTTTTACTTGTCACATATGCCATAATAACCGGGTTACTGATGAATTTCTTACAGGCAATCTGGTATAAAAAGGCCGGATTCTTAGCATCATTATCAATACGCCTGGGACATTATTTAATTTGGCATATCTTACTTGGAATTTATATCGAACATTGGGAAATACTTAAATGAACCTGAATATTATGTCCGGTGAGCAGGAAATTATGATACGCTTCCATTTGATACCAATATTCAGGAATTATTTCATTCTCCCAATTATGGGGGGACTCCTAAAATAACAATTTGAAATAAATTATATGGCAACTATTTTAAAATGTGACCAAAGGGAATTCGAGGAAAACGCGAACAAAATTGATCATTTCCGCTTATTTACAGATTTGTCAAGGGTGAAAAAAGGAGTAAAACCTCAAAATCTGAACTTCGATCTGAGATCGTTAAATCCGGAACAATTCTCTGCGCCTTACCATTTCCACAGAAATTCAGAGGAATTATTTATGGTGGTTTCGGGTTCTATGACCTTGAGAACTCCAGTTGGGCTTGAAATTGTATCGAGTGGTGATCTTGTTTTTTTTGAAATGGGAGAAACCGGGGCCCATCAGTTTTTTAATCACACGACAGAACCGTGCATTTATCTGGATGTAAGAACATTTATCGGATTTGACGTTTGTGAATACCCCGATTCAGGCAAGTTACTACTAGCGCCTTCCATGGAAGTATTCGACAAAGAATCTCAGGTAGCCTATTTCAAAGGCGAAGAAAACATTGCAGAAAAATGGGAACAACTTAAAAACGAAACAGAATAAAAATATGGCTATGCTTAAAGACCTTATTTTGAAGAACCGCAGTTACCGCCGTTTTTACCAGTCTGAAAAGATCTCGCCGAATCAGCTTCGTGAATGGATCGATCTGGCACGAAATTCGGCCTCTGCCCGCAACGCCCAATCGATGAAATACATATTGAGTACTAAGGAACCGCTCAATGCTAAAATCTTCGAGCAACTCGCATGGGCTGGCTACCTCACGACCTGGAAAGGCCCCGAGGAAGGTGAACGACCATCGGCTTATATCATATTGTTGCACGATACACTACTTTCAGGAAACTACTTTTGCGACGATGGAATTGCTATGCAAAGCATCCTGCTTGGAGCTACCGAAGCTGGGTTTGGGGGTTGCATCATCCATTCGGTCAATCGCAATAAACTTCGCGAAATTCTGGAGCTTACGGAGCAATACGAAATTTTGTATGTTTTGGCTCTCGGTAAACCTAAAGAAACCGTTGTTCTGGAAGAACTAAAAGGTGACGACATTAAATACTGGCGCGACGAAAATCAGGTTCACCATGTTCCGAAACGAGCGTTGGATGAAATTATTCTGGAAGTAAAATAAAAACTATGAGTTGCCACAAAGGCCCGAAGACACTAAGAAAAACTAAATCTCAGCGACTTCGGGCCTTTGTTTTTTATTCTATTGGAACTGTTTATTCCTTATTTCGCACTATTGAAATAATTACTCATAAACAGCATTTGAAATTTGACCGCATTTGTCCAGTATGGCCAGGTGTGACCGCCGGGACGGGTAATATAATCGTGTGGAATGTTGCGGTACAACAGTTGCTGATGTAAGTTTTCATTCACTTTATAGAAAAAGTCTTCCGTTCCGCAATCAATAATAATTGCCAGCGAGTTTGGAGTCAGCAGATTCAGCTGACTAACAACAGTATTCTTCTCCCAGCGCTCGGGCTGTTCGGCATAAGTTCCCAATCGTTTGGCCATGTCCCAGTTGTTTGGAAACGGACGAATATCAACACCGCCGCTCATGCTTCCGGCAGCTCCAAACACATCCTGATGACGGAAAGCGAGGTACAATGCTCCATGCCCACCCATGCTAAGCCCAGTAATTGCGCGGCCTCTCCGGTCTTTAATGGTTTTGTACTTTGCGTCAATCGATTTGACCAATTCGGAGGAGACAAAGGTTTCGTATTTCAAGGTTGGGTCAACCGGACTGTCCCAGTACCAGCTGCTGTAACCACCATCGGGGCAAACAACAATCAGATTAAACTGATCGGCAGCTTTCTCAAAACCTTTGGCTTTATTGATCCAATCAAGGTGATTACCGCTGTATCCGTGGAGTAAATACACCACCGGTAGCTCCTTGTCCGAAGCATAATTATCAGGAGTAACAATCACTGCCTTAATATTTTTCTGCATCGAAGAACTATAAACCTGAATGGTATCGACGATAGCAGCCCGAGCCGGAATCAACGCCCAAACACAAAACAAAAGAGCAATTATTCGTTTCATTATAAAATATTTAAATGCTATAAATGGGATATTTGAGTTGTTTTCCTAATTTGTAATCCGAGCTCTAGTTCCTCGGAACCACTGCATAAAAATACGGTATATTTACGATCAACCCAACTTTGGCAAAGCTTACAAGGTGCAACTCTTTCAATTATTTAACAGCAACGTCCCAAACTTTCGACATTCGAGATTTTCCTTTAGGCCCTTCAATGTCGAGAATAACAATGTATTTTCCCGCTTCTTTGTATTGATGTAAAGGGTTTTGCTCGGCTGAGATTGTTCCATCGCCAAAATCCCAATGCCAGCTGGTAATTTTCCCATGGCTTTCGTCTTTGAATAAAACCTCCCTTTTCGACATATCGGTCACCAGAAACGACCATTGCGCTTCGAACGATTTTTGAAATTTTTCAGCTAGCGGCATCAAGGTAAAAACCGTTCCAAGGCTCGAATTGCCATACATCTTATGATTTTTCGACAAGTTCCAGAAGCCTTTTTTCGATTCATCGATCACATCGTCGTAATCGATCACCGCCCAGGTCAGTCCGATTTTTTTATTATCCGAGAGTTCCGATTCAACTGATCGCTCCGGACCTTCAGCACTTGCATAATCGAAAGGCGTAATCCAAAACTCGGCAATCAATTTCCCAGACTCGCCAGGCTTGAAATTATACGAATAGGCAATGTTGGAATAGGGCAATTTTTTGATCCAATTTTGCGGGCCCCAAGCCAACGCCCAGTCTTTGCCAACTGCCGGAGTAAAAATGTGATAGTTTTGCGCATGAATACCCTGAAATGCAAAGTAAGTTTCCATTTTATTTGGAGAAGGATTGGGGTGCTGCTCAACAATAAACGGTCCTCCGGAAAGATCGCCATCGACAACAATCTCGAAAATATCGTTATGCAAGCCAGGTAATGAAAAGTCCCAGTAATCGTCGTAAGCTTCGTACAGAAAGTACAACCGATTCAACCCTTTTACCCAGGCTACCTTTACTTTTACATCCAGATTTTTGGGATCAACTTCGAGATAATGCTTCGAATCGTCCCAAAGCTGATCGGTTCCGACCACATATTCATCTGGGAAACTAGCCCAATCATCCGTGTTTCCGTCAATGCGCGGAATCATGTTAGCCGGAAACTGATAGATTTTGTAGCCACGATCTTCCTGAGCCCAACTGTTCAGTAAAAGCAGGAAACTAAAAATCAGAAATATGCTATATTTTAAACGACTCATAACTAGTCATCTTCGATTATTCCTAACGTGTTCTCTGAATTGGAAATCAGAATTTTTCCGAATCCTGATAAAGCTTTATTTGGCTTCGAAGATTGCGCCGTTACCTTTAACTTCTTGTTTATAAAACTGGATAGCACTGTCGTTCAGTTTTGGGAAATGCTTTTTCAATAACTCAATCATTTCAGCTCCGGCCAGCATGACTGGTCCATAACCATGAGCTGCAAAAACGTTAATTGGACGATAGTAGTAAAAAGCAGGGTCGAATCCCATTCCAGTGCCCACACAAGTCCCTTCAACCTGCCCTTTTTCGGTTACTTTCGATGCAACAGCATTCCAGGCCAGGCAAACCATTGGTCCGTAAACCTGCTCGTCGATATAGCCACGATTGATGGCACGGGCAATGGCGTAGGTATAAATTGCTGTTGCCGAAGTTTCGAGATACGAATCGTTTTTGTCGATGAGCTGATGCCAAAAGCCAAATGGGGACTGATAATTTGCCAAACCACGAATGTGGCGTTTCAGCAAATCGAGTACCTGATCGCGACCCGCATAATCGGTTGGTAAAACCTCAAGCAATTCAACCATGGTCATTACACCCCATCCGTTGGCACGCGCCCAGTGAAATTGCGGATGTTCTGGCATTTCCTGAATCCAGCCGTGCATAAACAATCCTTTGTCGTAATTGAACATGCGTTTCGAAAATTGCAGCACTTGTTTCACAGCATCGTCGTAATATTTGGTTTGGCCAGTGTATTTGCCCATTTGAGCCAATGCCGGAACACTCATAAACAGGTCGTCTAACCAAAGTGAATTGGGCAGTGGCCGGTTGCGCGACAAAGTTCCATCATCGAACCGCTGTTGTTTGTTACAGATGAAATCGATGAAATTATCGATCATTGGATTAAGGTCGGTACCGATTTTAGCCTGTTCAGCCTTAATCATAGCGGCACACATGGCACCTGCGTCGTCGAGCGCATGTGGATGGTTAACCGAATACATAGCGTCTCTAACTTCCGGATTTTGCTGTTCCAATTTCAGAAATGAAGGGCGAATATCAGCTAAAAATTTCAGTCGTTTGAATGTGTAATCAGCATATTTCTGATCTCCGGTTGCATCAGAAGCGAGCAACATTCCAGCATAGGTTACGCCCCACTCGTAACTAATTAACCTGAAATCGCCTTGCTTGAATTTCGTTTGTGCGTTTACTTTGGCAAAGTCTGACAAATCAGCTCCTGATGCATCAATAAGTTGGACTGGTGTTGTAGCTTCGAGGTAATTGTAAACCCTGTCGAGTACCTTAGTAATTTCAACAGCAGTTGGAACGCTGTAAGGTGTTACATAATCGGGTTGCATTAAATGTAACGGCGCAGTCGCATCGTTTTGCGGTTTTGCAAGTTGGTTCTGCGAAAATGCAAAAACCGGGAACAGCATAAGAGCTGCAAGAATATTTCTGATCATAGTAATTTGGGTCTTGTTTAGTTAATTATTGACAAACCTAAGAATAAAGGATTAACTTTCTGAAGTGTAAAGCATAAAAAAACAGGAAGGTACAGTGTTCCTTCCTGTTTTTTAAGTTCATATGCGACTAATAGCCAGGGTTCTGCATAGCAGCTTTTTCACTGGAAGACAGAGGCTGTCCATCTTTATAGATACCATCAAGGAATGTCTGCGGAATTGGTCGCAAAAGGTGAAAATCCTTAATGTTTGCTTTTGCTTCTTTGTTGTAAGCTCTAACTCTTGGAATCAATGTTTTGGTTCGGCTTAAATCTTCCCAACGGAGCCATTCGCCACAAAGTTCCCTGGTACGCTCATCCAATATCAGGCACAACAATTTATCATATTCGCTTGCTAAACCTAATTTAGCAATTACGGCTTCATCTTCAGCCGGCAATGCAGAAGTGCTTGCAATATTCAAATCTGTAGCAGCTGTTGTTACCGGAATGTTATTTGACTCATAATACGAATTTTCTGTCATAAATGAGTTCATATTAGCGGCCTGAACAAATGTAGAAGTAGGAAAAGATGCGGCACCATCTGTATAGTACGAGCGATCTTCACCACTTTTGTAAGCCGCTCTGACGCGAACTGCATTGATGTAAGACAACGCATCGGCATAAGAACCTGTACCTGCTTTGGCTAAGCGAATTTTTGCTTCGGCAGCCATTAAATAGGTCTCAGCAGAACGTGCTAAAATTTCATCGCGCATACCTCTGTTGTCGTTGATGGCTGTCCTGTCTGATTCATAATGTTTGGACAATGAAGGGAAACGTGGGTTTGCTTCTAAGCCCAAACCGTCTGCAGCGTGTGCCACATATACCGAAGGTATTGTCTTATTTGTCTTGCTGTACAAAATACCAGGATCATTATTATTTATTGTTTTAGCGAAACGAGTATCGGTAGCTGAGTTAATAATATAGAGAATACCCAAATCTACACCCGGTGTATAGGTAATACCACCTGAAGCGCCAGCTTTATTTACGCGGTGTTTTGTCCTGAATACTTTCCAGAAGCGGGAATCGTTAATGTGGTCAAACGCCTCATAAGTAAAATAAGTAGGAGCCAAACGGCTGTATGGGCGCATCCCTGTTAAGTCGCGTTGCATCACTGGCAGGTCATCATAACGGGCAGTAAAGAAAATATGACTATTGTTCTCAGTTTTAAGTGCCGGATCGCGGCTGAATGAGGCCGATAAGATTAATTCAGGAAGTGATTCATTTGTTCCATCTGGCTTGGTATAGTCCCAAAGTGCCTGATAATTGCTGGCGAGCGGATGACGTGTAATTACTTCGTCAGATAAACTTACCACTTTTTGCAGATCGGCAGTCTTTGTTCCTGAATTAAACGAGTCATTAATTTCACTGGCACGTGTTAAATAAGCTTTTGCCAGGAAATGTGCTGCTGCATCCTTCGTGATTTTATTGGGGCCTCCGGTATTCGACAACAAATTATAGGCTTGGGTAAAATCATCGATTACCTGTTTCAGCACTTCTTCCGCTGTTGCGCGGGTAAACTCTAATTCAACTGTGGTGCTTGGTGTCAATTTTAAGGGAACACCGCCATATTGCCGCACCAATTTTAAATAATTAAAAGCGCGCATAAAGTACCCTTCGCCTAATGCAGTTTTTTTGATGGCATCATTTGTAGATTCAATCTTTGTTGCCGATTCAATCAATTGGTTCGCCAAGCCAATACCCAGATAGGCATTATCCCATGGTTCCTGAGAAGTAGTTCGAATAGTAGTGATTATAGAACCGAACCTACTGTCATAATTGTTCCATTGACTATTGGTGTCATCACCACCTACATGGAATTCATCAGTCCCGTAATTGGTAGTACCAAATTGATACTCTGAAGCAAAAGGAGATGCAAAAACCCGATAATATGTTCCAACGACTAATTGCTGAATACCTTCTTCAGTATTGTAGTAGGTAAAGTCCCTTGCTGTTTCCAACTTCTCATCCAGAAAGCTTTTGGAACAAGACGTTACACCCAATGCTGTTAGTGCCAGGATTGCAAGCAGGCGTGCATGATGTATGATATGTTTTTTCATAAATTTCAATTTTTTGAATTTAACATTGATTAAAATTGGACGCTAAGACCTGTTACAAAACCCCTGTTCGAAGCATGATATTTTGTGTCCAAATCGATAAAGGATACTTGGCTGAAAATAAAGCCGGGGTTTGTTGCCTGAACATACAACCGCAATTTGGATACTTTCAGTTTACTCGCAATTCGATCAGAGAAATTATAACCCAGCGAGATATTTCGAATCTTTAAAAATGATCCGTGTTTATAACCTAGTGAGGCATAATACTGATCACCATAACCGGCAGAATAAATTGGTTTTTGATATTCGGAATTAGTGTTAGTATCAGTCCAATAATTCACCGCCCGTTGTTGATATCGTCCAACCATACCTTCTCCTCCGGTGCTATAAATATATCCCATACGGCCATATAATAATGCCGACAACTCAAAACCCTTGTAGCTAAAAGTATTTGTTATACCTAAGATATATTTCGGAATTGTACTACCAATAATCTTTCGGTCGTTGTTTGCATCAATTTTATAATCACCATTCAAATCTTTAGGTCTCACATTTCCTGCTGAAAAAGTATGCCCATTGGCATTGAATTTGGCCATTTCTGCGGCATCAGATTCCTGCCATATTCCAGCACTTTCATAGCCATAGACTACACTTTGCGATTGGCCAATAAACCATGTATTATTCAAATCGTCTTGCTTACCGTTTGCCAGCGAAACAATCTCGTTATCCTGGTACGAAGCGTTTATGCTTGTTGACCATTCAAAGTCCTTAGTCTTTATGTTTATTGTATTTACTGTCAAATCAGCACCCTTCGATTTGGTTTCACCGATGTTGGCATAGGTATCTAAAAAGCCAGTAACAGTAGGAATTGATTTTTTAAGTAACAAATCGCTGGTACGTGAAGTGTAAACATCTAAACTTCCGTAAATTCTTGATTTGAAAATCGAATAATCAATACCGACATTGTATTGCGATGTTTTTTCCCAACCCAACTCCTGATTGGCCATGGTTGTAACATTTAACTGACCGGCTGTAGAGGTGGATCCATATGGATAAAACATGGCTTCAAGTCTTCCTTTGGTTGAATATGGGTCAATAGCAGCGTTACCGGTAACCCCAAAACCAAGGCGTAATTTTAATTGAGTCACCCAGTTTATATTTTTCATGAAATTTTCCTGATCCATGCGCCAGCCTAAAGCAGCACTTGGGAAGAATGACCATTTATTACCGTCTGCCAATACTGAGGCTCCATCATAACGGCCTGAAACAGTTAACAGATATTTATCAGTATAACTGTAATTTACGCGAGCCATGTATGAAAGTAACGATTGTTTAGTGATCCCTGAACTCCAACTTTTTAGAGAACTAACTGCACCCAAAGCATTCCATTTCTGGCTTGCAAATGGCACATTATCAGCTGTCATTAAACTGGATTCTGTTTCAAATTGCGTTTGACTTTGTAGTAAAGTCAAACCAACACCATGTTTCCCAAATTTTGTATCATAATACAGCAAATGGTCAAGTGTGTAAGAAACACGTTGTCTTTTATCTAATGAAGCATAGGCTGAACCACTTCGGATAACAGATTTACCATCTTCGAAGATGCCATCGCGCCAGGTTTGGATATCAGGACCAAAATTGGATCGGAATCTTAAACCTTTTAATACTGGTAACAAAGCTCCAAAATCCAGTTGGGCGTACAAACTTCCAAAGGTCCGGAAAGTAACGCGCTGATCCTGTGAATACTTATCTTCGTCAATAATGGTTTTAACGGCAATATCGCCACCCGGATAATCAATCCGGTTACCATTCGCATCAAACGGTTGTGCGAATGTAAAAATGCCATATGCGCTTTGGTACAAGGACGATTGAGCGGACACACCAACGTTACCGGCAGTTGATTGTCCATATTCCTGGATACTGTATGAACTATTCAGGTTTCCACCAAATGAGAACCATTTTAAAGGCGTTAGATCTACACTTACATTCGCATTGTAACGTTTAAAGCCTTGTCCTTTTACCACACCTTTACTGTCGGTATATCCAAAGGAGCCGTATGCTTTCATTTTGTCGGTACCGCCACTTGCACTCAATGTGTTTTGTGTGGTGACACCGGTGCGGGTTACATAATCTGTCCAATTTGTAGTAGTTAACTTCGATCCATCCCAGGTGCCGCCTGCCCAGCCTTTATTGATATTAGCCATGGCAGTGTCATCTCCGGTAAAAATTTTAGCATCATTGGCCTGTGTTGGCTGATCACCCCTTACAAAAGTAGTTGGATAGGCATTGTATTCGGCCCAACGACGATATTCCACATAATCACCTGCACTAAACAGCGGTGAAAATTCATGCATTTTTTCTGTAGTCACAGAGCTGTCAAAATTCAAGGTAAGCTTTCCGGCTTTCCCCTTTTTGGTAGTAATCAAAACAACCCCGTTGGCTCCACGTGAACCATAAATGGCCGTAGCCGAGGCATCCTTTAATATATCAATAGACTCAATGTCATTCGGATTCATGTTGTCAATACCGCCAAGAGTCACTTTATTTGAAGGAACACCCTTATCATCGTTAGATCCGCTTACACCAACAGTTCCAGTTACCATTGGGATTCCGTCAACAACATAAAGCGGTGAGTTTGATGCAGTTAGTGAACGAACACCACGAATAGTAATATCGCCAACTGAACCAGGACGTTCATTTGATGTGATATCAACCCCGGCGGCTCTACCTTGAATCGCCTGAACGGCGTTGGTTACCGGGCGTGATTTAATTTCTTCAGCGCCAACCCGCACCAGAGATCCTGTAACGTCTGATTTTTTCTGAACACCGTATCCAACGGCGACAACTTCTTCAATGCCAATGGTTTCATCTTCTAAGGTAACATTTATTGAAGTTTTACCTTCAACCGAAATTTCCTGCATTTTCATCCCTACAAAAGAAAATTGGAGTTTGCCATTTTCAGGAATGTTTGAAAGCGAAAACTTACCATCCATATCGGTAATAGTACCATTGGTTGTACCTTTTACAACCACAGACACTCCAGGAAGCGAACCACCAGACTGATCGGTGACTTTACCAGACACCGATTTTGCTTTCTGATCTATACTTGAACCTGCCAGCAAAGGCGATAATACAATTTGACGATCTTTAACCAGGAAGTTAATGTTTTTATCTGCAAATAGTTGAGAAAGTACATCCTGAACTTTCTCATTTTTTGCCTCAATGCTTACGGTGCTGTTAACATCAATAAGGTCGTTGTTATAGAGGAAATAGAAATTGCTATTATCCTCAATCTCCCTTAAGACCTCTTTAATAGTCACATTCGACATCTTCAGGTTTATCAGCGTCTTTTGCGAATACGATTTAAGGGCAAAAGCCTGAGTCATCAACAGAAGGCTTAGAATAGCTGTTAGCTTCATAACAATTAGAATTTTTCTCCACGAACGATGAATACCATCATCCCAAAGGAGGTGATTACATTTTTTTTTCATACGTTTGAATGACTTTTTGATTTAATAAATTAAAAATTTAACCGTGTTCAGACGGTTACTAAGCTTCAGGGCAGTTGGGGAACTGCCCTGTTTTTTTAGGACTATTTTCAAATCATAGGCTTCATTTTATTTTTTCATTGATTTTCACATTAGGATTCTTCCATATTTTTATTTCTTGTTTCGAAAAATTTTGGTTGTCTAAAATTTTTCGTTTGCTACTAGAGTATGCGATTGGAGTTGTCAAGGTCAGCAATTCCATCACCTGATCAAGACTTTCGCTGGTAAACTTTCCTGTAAATCTATGATTTGCAATGGATTGATCGTTTATTTGAATATCGGCATTAAACCACCTGCCAAGTTTGGCTGCAACTTCATAGAATGGCGTTTCATTAAAAATCAGCACTCCGTCTCTCCATGCAATAACATCCTGCACTCTAACTGTTTCAGCTTGATAAGTCTTATTTTTTTTGTCGTAATTCAACTGAGCCCCCGGATCAAGAAACATCACCTCTTCAGACTTTACGCGATCAGTGATTTTCACTTTGCCTTCTGCAAGAGTTGTCGAGAATTTTAGGTCGCCTGAATAAGCAGAAACATTAAATTCAGTTCCAACAGCTTCAACGTCCATACTCGCTGTACTTACGATGAATGGCTTTTTTTTGTTTTTAAATACCTTAAAAATAGCTTCACCATCAAGGGCTATCCGGCGTTCGTTTCCGACAAATACTGATGGGAATTTCAAACTACTGGCTGCGTTCAACCATACTTCAGTGCTATCCGGAAGAAAAAGGTGCGTTTTAGTTCCGGGCTGGGTCACAATTTCCTGAGTGACCATTAAGACTTTCAATTCTTTCCTGAGTTCATTTTGCTGTACATAATACCAAATACCGCCCAATAGCACCGGGATAAAAAGTACGGCGGCAATGCGTTGTATCCAAACCGATATGGCAAATGCTTTTCTATTTCTGTATTTTTTTAGTACTTGTTGCTTTCCATCCTTAAGATCAAACTGTTGCAATAAATTTAAATCTGCGGTCATGCTGTCAATCTTCCTTAATTGCTGAAATACTTTATCGTTTTCAGGACTTTTAAGCCATTCAATAGCCAACTTTTTTTGCTCTTCATTGGCTTCTCCATGAAAGTAGGCCATCAAGAAATCAGGTATGTGATCGTGTGTTTCCATATATATTATTCGTGTATATGACGGCAAAGTATTACTTCACCCTAAACAAATCTTAAAAAAAATGTTAAAAATTACATCTGCTCATAAAAAACAGCAAGAGAAGGTAGTCGCCCAAATCTTTGCGAAGTATGTTAAGTGCCTTACTGATACGGTATTCAACCGTTTTAACCGAAATATTTTCCTGTTGAGCGATTTGCTGATAGCTAAGACCTTCAAAGCGATTAGTCATGAATGTTTCACGAATCCCGTCGGGTAAATGCTGAATTGCCCGTTCAATCAGTAAGGTTAGTTCGCTGTCGAGCAATGGATATTCGTGCATATCTTCCTCGTTCATCATTTTAAGCCTGAATTGTTCGTGGTTGATTTTAACCTTCTTGTGCGCCAGATTATCGAGACAGCGATTGTGGACTGAACGAATAAAATAGGATTTGACACTGGTTTCAATAGAAATAGTTGCACGGTTCTCTAAAACCCGAACAAAAAAATCCTGCACGAGGTCTTCGGCTTCAGAGCTTGATTTTAGTATCCGGTATGCATACACACAAAGCCCACGATAATATTTATCGAAGAAATAGTCGAATGTAGCATGGTTTCCACCCTGAAATTCAAGGAATAGATTTTTTTCTTTTACAGTATTATTCAGGCCTGAAGAGGGCATAAAATGTTTGTTTCTGTATATGTCTAACAAAATAAGGCATTTTTTAGGATAAATGTAGTTTTTACAATTATCAAAATCTTGCGGACACAAACCTTAAAAGTACAAAAAAAGAAAAACCTCTTTGTTATTTCTAACAAAGAGGCAAACTAATACTGATTCTAATATCTATGACTATGAATAGAATAAGTCTGATGAATGAAATTATTTGGAAGTATTTGTTCTTGAATTTAGTACGTCAAACTTTTCAAATATGCCATTGTCTGGGGCACCTGTTTGGCATAACTCGGACTTTCATCTTCAATGTAATAATGTTTGACACCTGCTTTTTTTGCAGCTTTCAGAATAGCTGGAATATCCAATTGCCCTGTTCCTAATGCCACATCGTTTTCAACAGCTGTTCCTCCGGATTTATTACCTGTAATACCTTTCCGAAGGTCTTTTAGATGCAACAGTTTAAAGCGTTCCGGATATTTTGCGATTAGTTTAGCCGGATCCACACCAGGAAAGAATGTCCATAAAATATCGATCTCGAAACTTACGTAATTCGGATCGGTATTCTTCATGATGTAATCGAACAATGTACCGTTTTCGTAAGGTTCAAATTCATATCCATGATTGTGGTAGCAAAATGTGATACCAAATTCATCTTTCAGAATTTTACCAGCGGCATTAAAATCTTTAACCGTACGCTGAGCCACTTCAAGGGTAAATGGTCCATCGTGGGGAATCCACGCAACACGTACAAATTTTGCGCCCAGGGTCTTTGCATTCTCACCAACTTCATGTGTTTTGGTTGTCAGATCAGGATAGCCAACTCCAAATGATGAACAGATCATTCCTCTTTCATCGAGCAGTTTACGAATATCAGAAGCTGTTCGCTTAAATAAATTAGAAAATTCCATATCTGTAATACCCAAATTTTTAAGGGTATCGAGTGTAGCTGCCACATCTTTTGCAAAACTATTGCGGTAAGTGTATGACACCATTCCCGGAGTTTGTGGAAAAAGTGGTTTGCTCTTTTTTGCACTTAGAGATCCGACTTCAAGCAAAAGAAAAAACAAAATTTGTATTCTAAATTTCATATTATTGATATTTAATGTCTTATATTTTTGGATTATAGAAGATAGGCGTAAATGGTAATAGTATTAAACCTTCCATGTCAGATTTTAATTTCTCTTATTTTGATGTTACGAAATGAACTCCTTGGTCCTTCATCCTGCAATAATATATGACCATCATGAAAATCACCCCAGCCTTTAATATTCGCGTATTTGCTCTTTGCCAAAAGTTGATTATACTTTTCATTGCCTTTTTCAATTTCAACAGTTTTTGTTCCATTGAGCCAGTGTTCAATGTGATTTCCATCAACAATAATCAACGCTACATTCCACTCTCCCTTAGACTGAACTTTTACGTTTTTAGGAGCCCGAATTAAATCATACAATGAACCACAAGTTCTGTTGTAATCAGGCTTATCATAAGGCCAATTTTCGTTATCCAAAATTGCGAATTCTAAGCCAAGGCCATGACCAGGTGATGATTTAAGTGACTCATTGACAAAATATTTAATTCCACTATTTCCCTTATCCGTAATTTTGAATTCACAGGTTAATTCAAAACTCCCATACTTCTTATCGGTAATAATATCACCTCCTTTCAGGGAGTCTGGCATTTCATTTCCAAGGCATATCAATTCTCCATTTTCAATAATCCAACCATGAACCGGAAAATCATTTTTATAAATGCCTCTCCAACCGTTAAAAGATTTTCCATCCCAAAGAAGAGTCCAACCTTCTTCGATTTCTTTAGTTGATAAGGTGTTGGGTACGTTGGAAGAAGAATCTCCTTTTGGGGAAAAGCATGAGATTAATACAAAGCTAATACAAACAAATATTAAGCTTAATAATAAATTAGTTCTGGTTTTATTCATCTTTGATGTATTGATTTAATCAATTGAATGAAAAGGCAAGAAAAATAGCTACTTAAATTGAAAAGGGAGGCATGTAAAGTTTGATTTTCTCATACCTCCCTTTTTCGAAACTTGGTTATTTAATCAGACAAATAACTTATTTAATAAAACTTAAATTTTCGGTTCCCAACCTTTTTCATATTCCCTGCCCCATAATTTTTGGGCTTCGGAGTCTCCAATAATATGGCCATTTTTTGGATCAATTTTAAGATCCCGTCCCACGCGCCAGGATATATTACCCAACTGCATGGCCATTACGCTCTTATATCCTAATTCAACATCACAGTTTGGACGTCGGTTATTTCTTATTGCATCTAAAAAGTCAGCAACATGAAGGCTGTCCATGCCTAAACTCGGGCTGGCAGTATTACGTCCGTCTAAAGCACCTTCTACGATAAGCGATTTCACTTCGTTAATCAATTTACCATCATTGTCATATACCTTATAGCTATCGCCACCGGTATCTAAACTTCCTTTTTCTCCGTAGAAGATAATGCCACGATCAGCGCCTTCAATTGCTCTTCCATTGGAACTTCGGTTTTCCCACATTAAAGATACCCGGCCAGGATAATCCATAGTGACCACCTGTGTGTCAGGCGTTTGCCAATCATCTTGATAATGATATCTACCTCCCACTGAAGTAACACGGATTGGGAAGTCTACCCCAAGACCCCAGCGGGCAACATCAACTTCATGTGTCCCATTGTTCAAGGCTTCACCTGTACCGTAATTCCAGAACCAATGCCAATTATAATGAATCAGTCCATCCTGGAAAGGGGCGCGTGGAGCAGGTCCCTGCCATAAGTCATAATCGAGCCAGGAAGGAACGGTTCCTGGTTTCAGGAACAATGATTTGCGTGTATTGGTGTACCAGGTTTTTGCCAAATAAACGCGACCGATAATTCCTTTGTGTAATTGTTCGATACCTTGAGTAAGTATTGGTGCTGAACGACGTTGTGCACCCATCTGTACAACACGGTCATATTTTCGTGCGGCAGCAACAGCGATTTCGCCTTCTCTCGGATTATGCGATACTGGTTTTTCAACATAAACATGTTTTCCGGCCTGACAACCCATAATGGTGAGTGGTGCATGCCAATGATCGGGAGTTGCAATGTATATAGCATCAATTGATTTGTTTTCCAATACTTTGCGACAATCGCCTTCTGATATAGGTGTAGTGGTCTGGCCTGCCTTCATTACCGAATTGATTGCCTTAGGCATTGCTCTTGAATCAACATCGCATACACATGACACCTCGGTGTTTTTCTGTTTAGCGAAAGTACCAGACATGCTGTTTCCACGGCCATTTAAACCGATAGTAGCAACATGAATCCGGTCATTCGCTCCAATAATATTCTTGTAGCTTTTTGCACTAAATCCAAATGCTGTTCCGCCTATGGCGATGCCAGTTGAAGTGACAGCTACTTTCTTAATAAAATCGCGTCTGTTATCCATAATACTTGCTTATAATTTTTTGATTTTAATGTTTTTAAAAGATACCGCACCACCGTGTTCCTGCAATAGAATATGTCCTTTTTCGACCATTCCGAAAGCAGGTACTGCTTTGTTAAATTTACTGAGTGCAACGGCATCAGTATAGGTTTTGTCTCCACGTGTAAATTCAAGGATTTTCACATCATTTAACCAATGTTCAACTTTCTTTCCTTTGGATACGATGCGTATTGTATTCCATTCGCCTGGTGCATTTACTTTTTTCTTACCCGCAATTACAGGCAAAACATCATAAAAAGATCCACAAAGATGATTCTCCTTTTCAATGTCCTCACCCAATTTATCATCAATGATCTGGTACTCCATTCCCAGATTTCCTCCGGTTTCATATTTGGTATAAAAATATTTTATTCCACTGTTACATCCAGGTTCGATATTAAAATCAGCAGAAAAATCAAAGTCCGAATACTCACCTTCAGTAATAATATCGCCGCCTTTACCACCCTTGATCGTGGATATACATCCATTTTTTATCTCCCAGCCTGCCGGAACAGATTTTCCTGCTGGTGTTATCCAACCCTTGGTACTAACTCCGTCAAATAAAAGTGTCCAACCTTGTTTGATTTCTTTTTGGCTAAGTTTAGGTAACTGGGCTGATACTAAATATATACCGAAAAAAGAACAAATGAATAAAATTAATATTCGCTTTCCCATAATGAATTTGATTTTAAAATATAAAAACCGGATGCTAATCAATAATAACTCAGCATCCGGTTAAGCCATTTATAACTGTGTATATCCTTTATTTTGAATAATTTTACCAGGATTTGACTGCATTACTGTCATTGGTATTGGATAAGACAGCATATCATCACTCCATACAAAAGAGCCATATCCATCAGCAGCCTGTTCTCCAATCATAACATCTTTAGCGCGCCCTGTTCTGACTAGATCGAACCAGCGATGATTTTCAAAAGCCAATTCTGTGCGCCGCTCTTTTTCGATTGCCAACAAAAAAGATTGATCCGTAGAGAAATCACTAAGATTATAATCTTTCAAAAGATCGGCAGGTTTTTGAATACTTGGATCTCCTGGTGTATTACGTGCCCTTTGGCGAATCTGATTAAGATAAGATAAAGCAATAGATTTATCACCACCATTGCGAACTAAAGCTTCGGCAAATAAAAGATAAATGTCTGCTAATCTGAGTTCAATCCAATTATTACCGTTATCTGAACCACTAGTTGCAACATCATAATATTTACAAACATATCTATCATTTTCCCAGGCGCCTGTTTTTGCATTCTTCCATCCATCGCGCATTGAAACATATTTTCTGGGATCCCCGATTTCATAGACTTTCGATATATCTTCTGTCGGTGCATTCACACCACCTTTATCCCCTATCAATACTACTTCTTTATCAGAAAAACGAGGTGCGAAATCATTATTCCATGGACTTCCGGTCGCACCATTCGGACTCCCCTTTTTATATTGAACTTCAAATAGAGATTCTTTGCTATTCTTTTTAGTCACGTCAAACAGATCTTTATAACTCGGCACTAATGAATATTTAGAGTCGGCAACAACTTCCTGAAACTTTTGACTAGCAAGACTATAATATTCCTTGCCTTTGTTGAGGGGAAATCCAGCCATTGTCATATAAACTTTACCCAGTAACCCTTTTGCTCCACCCTTTGTAACTCTTCCTTTATCAACAGCGCTGTAAATATCAGGCAGATTTTGTTCGGCAAATTTTAGATCATCAACGATAAGATCATAAATCTCCTGAAGTGAAGCACGTTGCATTTCGTAAGCTTCCGCTTGTGAGATTTCCTTATCAACCTTTATAACACCTAGCAATTGCCCATTTATCGCATTTCCACCAAAAACTCTGTTCAAATAGAAATACATCAAAGCCCTGACAAATTTAGCTTCAGCCACATACTGTTTTCTTAACCCTTCATTAGAAAAAGTAGCTTTATCAGCTCTACCAATAATTATATTACATCGATTAACAACATTATAACAATCATTCCAACAGCTTGTTGGATAACTGTTTTCAGGTAATAAAGGGGAAGCAAACTCATCAATTCCTTTTTCGTTCGCAGGGTTGCCTGCTAACCAGGAAAAAGTTGTATTATCTGATCGTATTTCACCCAACCGAACAAAAGTACCATTGTAAACAGAACGCAAGTTTCCATAAGCTGATAAAACTGCCTGATTCAAATCGGCCTGTGTCTTATAAAACCCTAAGGAATTGAGGCTTGAAGGTGAATTTAAGTCTATAAAGTCCTGGCTACAAGCTGCCAGTAATACCATTCCTGTTAAAAATATGAATATTTTTTTCATCTATATAAAATTTAAAATACAGAATTCTTGTTGTTTGGTAAATTTCGATATCTTGTTGTTTTTCAAACAAATAATAACCTAAGAGTGTAAATAAATTACAATTGAAGACATTTGAAAAACGATCAGAATGTAACATTAACTCCGAAAATTACAGATCTGGCTGCCGGATATCCAAGGTAGTCTCCTCCTTTTGCCAATCCGTTTCCCTCACTGCTTGTGTCCGGATCGTATCCTGGATACTTGGTTAAGGTAAAAAGATTCTGTCCAGTCATGTACAAACGCAATCCTTTCATTTTAAGATTTTTGATTTTGTTTGAATCAAAATCATAAGCAAGTGAAAGATTTCGCAATCTCAAAAAAGAAGCATCGGTTACCCAAGCTGACGAAGGATCTCTTTGCCAACCTGATGGAGTACGTGTTGGCCTAAAATGAATGCCATCGCCTGGATTTTCGTTAGATTGCCAGCGATTTGTTTGCTCTATCAATGCATTGCGATCACCATGGTAGATGCCAACCATACGTTTAAAGAAACTAAACAATTGTGAGCCGTAAGTGCCGGAAAATTGTATTCCCAAGGTGAAATTTTTGTATGCAAAATTGTTGTTGAATCCTGCAGTAAAGGTTGGATTATTATCACCAATAATGTCTTTATCATTCTGATCCATCTTTCCATCTTTATTTACATCAAGATAACGACCATCTCCAATTTTATCACCTGGCAGGTGAGGATATTTATCCAGCTCCTCCTGATTCATGAATACACCCTGATATACATAGCCATAAAAACTTGCAATTGGAAAACCTGGTTTTGTAATGAATGCATTATTTGCATTCGGAGCACTTCCATAAATAGGTCGTCCATCAGGACCAACCTCCAATACTTTATTCTTATTGAATGAAATATTAAAATCACTTGTCCACTTAAACTTTTTAACTAAGTTTTTGGTTGACAACTGAAACTCCATACCGCGGTTCTGCACTTTTCCTACATTTTGCATCTGGTTAGAATAGCCCGTTATGCTAGGAACTGGCACATTAAGTAATAATTCAAGGGATTGGCTATCGTAAAAATCGGCTTCTAGACGAATTCTATTTTCAAACAGACCCAAATCAAAACCAAGATTCAATTGTTGCGTTTTTTCCCATCCAAGGTTATCATTTGACATGGTGCTTGGATTTACTGTATTTTGCAAAGCATCTCCCGTAGGATAGAAACCAGTACTTAGCAACCCAATTGATGAATAATTTCCAATACGGTTATTCCCGACAATCCCATAACTGGCCCGAATCTTTAAGTCATTAATGATTTGAATATTCTTCATAAAATTCTCCTGACTAATACGCCAGCCAACTGATGCAGATGGAAAAGAGCCCCATTTGTTATTTAATCCAAACCGGGAAGATCCATCAGTACGGAAAGTTGCAGTAATTAAGTATTTGTTGTCATAATCATAACTAAGACGTGATAAATATGAAATCATTGAATATTCCGACTCGTCACTTGTTAGTTGATACATTGTTCCTGCATTCAGTGTATAAATATTATCATTGGGGAATCCCCGTGCTTCACCAAAAGTATGATTATAGGAATGTTTTTGAGTTGTGTAACCAGCCATTGCAGTCAAATTATGCTTTTTAGCCAGCTTTTTCTGGTAAGTCAAGGTATTTTCTATTACCCAATCAATATCAGTCCAAGCTTCGTTGGTACCTTGCGCTGGCCTAGGCGCTTTTGATCCATCAAGATCAACATAGGAAGGTTGATACCGTTTTTGATTATTTTCCTGAACTCCCCCGTTTACGCTTACTTTATATTTCAAATTATCTATTATTTTCCATTCGGCGAACAAACTTCCCATCCAGCCATTCCTTAAGCGATAATTATAAATTTGTTCTGCAATACCAATTGGATTTGCAACATCTCCAGCAAGAATTTCAGGATTTCGTACCATAGAACCATAAGTTCCATCATCGTTCCTCAAGGGATAAATCGGAGGTAAATTCAGCGCATACATAATTGGCGCATCTTTACCATTGGCTTGTTCGTTACTATTGGAATAATACGCATTCATATTTATTCCTAACTGTATATTTTCGTTGATTTGAGATGACAGGCTAGTTCTGAAATTAAAACGGTCATAATCCGTATTAATTGAGATTCCATCTTGTTGCAAATAACTTGCTGAAAATGTGTATTGTGTCTTTTCTGTTCCACCACTTAATGAAAGTTCATATTGCTGCATTTTTGCATTTCTGAAAAGTTGATTCTGCCAATTATTATCAGGCATTTGTGCAACCGAAGCTGGGTCTAAAAAGTTGTAAAGAGAACCTGATGTTCCATCTGGAATTAAATACTGAGTATTTGCACTAGGATACAATTTTCGTCGACTCATAGCGTCATTTATTGTATGTGGTGCTTTATTTGGATCTGCTGTAATAATCGGTGCATCTAGCCATGCCTGATTTCGTCCATCAATGAACCAGTCTACATACTGGTCACGATTCATCATGTCTATCGTTTTTTCTCTTTGTTGAATTCCGGTGTACATGTTGAAATTGACAGATGGAGCACCTGATTTCCCTTTTTTTGTATTGATTATAACTACCCCACTAGCTCCTCTCGATCCGTAAATTGCAGTTGAAGAAGCATCTTTTAATACCTGCATACTTTCAATATCCGAAGGGTTAAGCAATCTGAAAGCACCACCTTCCATCGGATAACCATCAACAACGTATAAAGGGTCGTTAGATTGCGTGATAGAACCAGTACCTCTTATCCTAATTGATAGACCTTCGCCACCTGGCGCACCATTGATTTGTTGAATCTGTACCCCTGCAACTTGTCCAATCAATGCTTCACCAAAAGATGTAACAGCTCTTTCTTTCAAATTAGCGGCTGATACAGAAGCAACTGATCCAGTCAAGTCGCCCTTTTTAGCGGTTCCATAACCTATTGCCACAACCTCTTCAATACCAATGCTCTCGTCAGCTAAACTAACATTAATTGTAGTCTTGCTTCCAACTACTATTTCCTGCGATTTCATTCCGACGAATGAAAACTGCAAAGTTGCATTTTCAGGAACTTTTGGAAGTGTGTATTTCCCATCCATATCGGTAATAACGCCGATTGTTGTACCTTTTACCACCACAGAAACACCAGGTAATCCGGCACCTGAGTTATCAGTTACCTTACCGGAAACGGATTTTTGCTGCTGGGTATTGTTTCCCATTTCATCGGTAATAATAATATACCGGTCAACAATCTGATACTTAAAATTTGCCGACCCTAGAATTTTGTCAAGAATTACATCAATAGACTGATCCTCAACTTTTAGGGAAATCTTTTTGTCAACATCCAGTTTGGTGCTGTTATAAGCAAATTTAAACTCCGATAGCGCTTCAATTTGCTTGAAAACACTTTCGATGGTAGCGTTCTTAGACTCAAATGTCAACCTGGTTGACTGAGAGTAAGTAACTGATGCAAAAGACATTAGCCCCAACAAAATAAAAATGAAAGTTAGTTTCATAATTCTTAGATACTTTCGTATAGGGATAAATGATTCCCTACACAAACTTGTTCTGTTTTTTTTCATAAATTTGACGAGTTACGTGTTAAACTATGGTTTGACATTGAAAGAGCGGTAATTCTTCGACCAATTATCGCTCTTTATTTTTCTACATATTTTTTGCTTTAGGGGTTAAGATGATTTGTCCTTTTTCGTATTTGTAATTGACCGACAATGTCAGGCTGATTATATTCATCAATCGTTCCAGTCTTTCACCCTCATACAACTCAACGGTCAGCCGCCGGTCGTTAAATAGTTTTCCGTCGTAAACTACTTTCACATCATACCACCGTTCAACTTTCCGAACCAGATTGCTGAATGTATCATCCTTAAAAATAAGTTGATTTGCCTTCCATCCATTAATTTCATCCTGCGGAAACTTGTTGGCAACCAAACGATGATTGGTTTTCGAATAAATGAATGACTGTCCTGGTTCTATTTCCTTTTCAGCCATATTTTTTGTTGATGAATTTTTCAATACAAGATTTATTTTCCCCTCAAATAAGGAAGTTTCAATCTGATTCTCATCAGCATAAGCTTTTACGTTGAATTTTGTTCCCAGCACTTTAACATTTACACCCGAAGTATGAACCACAAATGGCTGATGCGTATTTTTTGACACTTCAAAAAAAGCTTCACCATCGAGGTAAACATCGCGTTGATTTTTACTGAAGTTGCCGGGATACTTGATTTTGGTATCAGAATTAAGCCAAACTTTAGTACCATCGGCTAAAACGATTTGTGACTTCTGTCCTCGCGGGGCAATTGTTTCGGTCATTGCCCCATTTGAATGACTACTGCTGTTTACCCAATACAAGATTCCGAAACCAATTATTGGGATTAATAAAAATGCAGCTATTTTTTGGTATACTTTCAGAATTCGCCTCATCGAAAAACCTGATTTTATTTGGTGTTCCTCCTCGTATTCCTGAATTTGCTGGAAAACGATTTCGATCAGAGTTGTTGAGTCGATTTCAGGAGATGAAGCCCAATGCTCCAGTAACCAACTTTCAACTTCAGCATGAGTCTCCGGATCAGAAAGCCATTTCTTTAAAGCAGAAAGTTCCTGACTGGTACAATCTTTCTCAGACAGGAACCGGTTTGCTATGTTAATTATTTTTGAGGTCATTTTAAATGATTTGTAAGTAATACGATGAAGTGACGAATTTCCGTGAAGGAATATTAAGAAAAAGTTACCTAAACATCAATATATTCATTTACCAGCTAAATATCAGGCAAATAAAATATTCATGATGGATTATACTGGTTATTGAAAGAAATACAGAAATGACAGCACTACAAACTTTCTGAATTCTTTCCGGAGAAAAACGAGTGCATTACGGATTTGGCTGTCGACGGTATTTTCACTGATGTTTAGGCGTTCGGCAATTTGTTTGTAACTCAGTCCTTCGAAACGGCTCAAACGAAATATCTCTCTCCTTCGCTCCGGAATTTCATTGATCAGCTTTTGCAATTTAGCTTCTGTTTCTTCTGATATCGAAGCTTCCACACCTTCTTCCTCCAACAAATCTTGTTGAAAATGTTCGCCCACAAAGTAGAGCTTTTTGTTTACCGCCGATTTCAGGTGATCAAGTACCAAATGTTTTGCGATAGTAAAAAGGTAGGATTGAAAATCTTTCTCTGGATCGATTGCTTCTTTCTTAAGCCACACTCTCACGAAAACCTCTTGCACAATTTCTTCAGGATCGATTTGTGCTGGAACTATCTTCAATGCAAAACCCTTGATCTTATTGCGATATTTATAAAATAGCACCTCGAAAGCAAACGAATCGCCTTCATTGAGCTTTTTAACCAATTCCTTTTCAGTATGTAGAAGTTTTTCCACAGATTTGATTACTTTGAACTTTCATGAATCGCCACCAAAGTAACAAAATAGTTAAGCGATATAGGCAAGTTAACAAAAATAAAACTACCAAAGACTCTGAAATCCAATCTGGATAACTTGCTTTGGTAGTTTTAATGAAAAGCCAAAAGATACTAATTGGCTATTTAACCATAAATTATAGCATCCTGTTTCTTTCTCTCATCCCTTCTTTCATTTTACCTCTCATGGTATCGAATTTCAACCTTTGTTCTTCCGTAAGTTGCGCCCGCATGTCAATGTGATTTTTTGCCCTGATTTTTGCCATTTCAACTTTTAAGCTGCCAATCTTTTCGATGTTTTTGTTGATGGCCACCAAATCTGGTTTTTCACCGTTCATCAGTGTTTTCTGATGAGCTTCAGCTTCTCCCAGTTCATTCTGGATGGGCTGCAATTGTTTTTGCATAGCCAGGCGGCCTTGCTTAAATGCCTCCTTTTGTGCATCAGTAAGTTCAAGTGCGGCTGCTGGTCCGCCATTGCGATGTTCCATACGCATTTCGTGTTTAGGAGCCTGAGAAGCTCTTCCTTGTCCGTTTTCTTTAGGCTGAGCCATTGCTACAGTTGATAATCCGAATAACACTGCAACCATTAAAATTTTTGTTTTCATAACTTCTAATTTTAAAATTCTGTTTCTAATCAAATGAAATTTACCTCTTAGAATGATTGATTTGAAAAAGGTTAATTCAGAAAATGGACTTTAAGATAACTTTAACATTTGGAGACAAAAAATCCCAGGCGGATAACCTGGGATTCGAAATTATTAACCGATAAAACCATTCTGTATCGTCTTAAGGTTTTCACTCAATTTCGGATTAGATTTTGTAAAGGTTTACATACTTGTGTTTCGATGGACTCTCTTTGAACTCTGAGAAATAGTGACTCAGCAGTTCGTACAAATCCAGATCGTATTTTTTCAATTCTTCGCGGGTATTCAGCTGGTTATGCTTTCCGTCTGGCTTCGGAGCCTCGGCATTTACATTAAACCAATCCTGCACCCCTTCAGCAAAGTATTCGGCAATGTCGGTCTTGGCGTAAGTATTGGCATATTTCCCTTTTGCAACGGCCTGCTTCAGTAGTTTATCCAATTTACTGTTGAAGGTTGTGTCCACCTGAACAATTCCGATCAAATGAATGGAATGCGCGAACTCGTGGATCAGAATATCTTCGGCATGGTATTTATCGATTTGGTAAGCCAACAGGTTTTCTTCGGCACACGAAGTCAAAGGCAAATCAAGATCGCCGCCAAGGCCGCGTGCACGTAAATCCCAGTTTAAAGTAGTATCGGCAGCCAAATGGGCATGTTCCGGAATATCAGTTGTTCCCTCATAACGAGCCATTACACTTACCCTTGTATGTTTTTTCACCATCGCATCGAGCACTGGTTTGGGGAGGTCACCAGTCATAAACTTAAGTATTCGCCATGCCTGAACCATTGCAGTATCCGGCACCCGCCACGAAGCGGTAATGGCAATGCCATTGGCATCCATGTATTTTTTATAGAACTTGTCGAGATGCATCGACTCAGGAACACGTGTAATTACCGGAGGTTTTTCAACCAGACTTTTTTGTGCCTGAGTTGAAGGTACTGCCATAACTAAAACCATTAAGGCAATTGTTGCAAAAGCAAGTAATTTTTTCATTTTATTTATTTTTTACCACATAGATCACATAGTTTTTACATTCTATTGTGTCCTATGTACCTGTGTGGGTTCTTTTTATTATTTCACTGTTTTGTTCCAATCGGGAGTTGCCTGATTATAAAAAGTTTTCACAAAGAAATCGCGGCGTTTCTGCTCGCCATAAGTACCGCCAAGCGTATGGTTTGTTCCCGGAAGCACAACCAGCTCGAAATCTTTTTTGGCATTGATTAGCGCATTTACCACCTGCATGGTCGAAGCCGGATCCACATTGTCGTCCATCTCGCCAACAATCAGTAACAATTTTCCCTGAAGTTTCGGGGCATTTACCACATTCGAACACTCAGCATATTCGGGGCCAATCGGGAATCCCATCCATTGTTCGTTCCACCAGATTTTGTCCATACGGTTGTCGTGGCATCCGCACGATGACGAGCCTGCTTTGTAAAATTCAGGATGAAACAACAAACCGGCCAGCGTGCTTTGTCCTCCTGCTGATCCGCCGAACAAACCAACCCGTGTGGTATCCATGTAGCTGTATTTTTCTGCGGCAGCTTTCATCCACAAAATTCGGTCGGGGAAACCAGCGTCTTTCAGGTTCTTGTAACAAATATCCTGAAAAGCTTTTCCGCGGTTCGAAGTCCCCATTCCGTCCATCTGGACAATGATAAAGCCCAGTTCTGCCAAACCTGACCAGGCGTAACTGCACGGTTTGAAGCTCTTCTGTGTAAACGAACTGTGGGGCCCGGCATAGATGTATTCTATGATCGGGTATTTTTTCTTCGGATCGAAATTCGTTGGGCGGTAAACGTTTCCCCAAATGTCGGTTTTACCATCACGCCCCTTGGCTACAAAAGGTTCCGGAGCAATCCAACCTTTGGCCTGCAAATCGGCAATGTCGGCTTTTTCGAGCGGCATCACCACAGAGCCATCGGAAGTACTTCTCAAAACAGTTACCGGCGGCGCTTGTACGGTTGAATACGTGTCGGCGAAATAGGCATAATCAGCCGAGAATGAAGCCTGATGTTCCATTTTTTCAGGAGTGAGATCGACCAAGCCGCTGCCGTCGAAATTCACTTTGCAATAATGAATGTAATATGGATCTTCGTCAGCATTTCTTCCCGAAGCCGTGAAAATAATGGTGTTTGTTTTCTCATCAACCTTCACCACCTCGCGAACAACCCAGTTTCCGGAGGTAATCTGGTTCTTCACCTTGCTGGTTTTGGCATCGTACAAATAGAGGTGATTCCAGCCATCGCGCTCCGATGCCCAAATGATTTCTCCGCGTTTGTCCATGTCGTGGCGGAAATATTTCCCACTGTAATCGATGAACGTTTTGCTGTGTTCGTCGATAATCACTTTTACCGCTCCTGAAGTTCCATCCACCTCAACCACCTGGAAAACCTGATGCCCACGCTGGTTAAAATCGAAGGTAAAAGCCGTACTGTTTTGCTTCCATTTCGGGTTCGACAATTCGTACTGGTTTTCAAAAGCTTGAGCATCAACCGGAATTTGTTTCAGGGTTTCGATATTGAAAAGTGACGGGCGCTTGATAGGCAGGGCATCACCCGGTTTCAGGTAATTGCGTTTTTGCAGAATGGGCTGCAACTGCGTTTTGGGCGATGATTCCACAAAATAAATGAAATGATCTTCATTTTTACGCACTTTGTTCACAGCCAGCTTTTTCGAGTCGGGCGACCAACTGAAATACGACGAATAAAAATCGCCAGCCGATCCGTCGAAACTTAACTGGATTTCTTTATTGTCCTTTTTATTCCGGATGTAAACATTGTAATTTTTGATGAACGCCACCCAAACACTATCAGGAGAAGTGACTGGTTTATTGCCCAACTCATCAAAACCTTCGTTCCAGTATGGACGAGATTCTTCAGTTTTGACCACCGAATCTTTGATCAAGGCATAGTTTTTCAGGTTACAAGTCCAGTAGGTTTTATCCAACAAAAACTGAAACTTGTTCGCTTTCAGATCAAACTTCAGTTTCTGAAACTGAGCTGACTTTGTGGTTGTTTTCACTCCCGGCTGTTTATTCAACTGTTCAACCAGTTTGCTAACATCGAAAGCCGGTTTACGGGTCGTCTTGGCGGCATCAACCAGCGTAAAGGCAATTCCATCGCGGGTTTTCACCTGATACCAGAATGTAGAAGTTGAGTCGATCCAGTTTACTGAATTGATTTGGTGATAAACCAGATCGTTCAGTTTCATAATGGAATCGGCCCGCTGGTAATCGGCCAGAGTAACCTGCGCCGGAGCCTTAAATGTTGCGCCCAGAGCAAAAACCAGCGCAAGCAGAAAAAATGGATTTCGTTTAAACATGGTTTATTATTTGGTTGTCGTTTCTATGTTCTGTAAAATGCTTGTTGTCGTATTTTTTCACCCCAAACCCCAGAAGGGGCTTAGGCTGTGAACATCGCAACCCATTGTCAACGTTTCAAGTCCCCTTTATGGGATTTAGGGGTTAACGGAAGGGGAATACGACATTATTTCATTCTCATTACTTAACTTATTATTTCAAAGTCACATCCAGATAAACCGAATAGCGTCCGTACGATTCGTAGAATGGTTTGTAAACCACACCGTCGATATTGAACTGCAGTTTCTCCGGATCGCCAGTGATCGATTTACTGATGTCGTTCACATCAAACGTTACTTTGCGCCATTCTTTTAGTGGCTCAGACTCTTGGGCTGCCAACACAATCGGGCCGTAAAACAAACTGGCAATATTCTGCTGATCCATAACCGGTTCAAGGTAAAAATGGAACGGCATGCGCAACTCTACTTTATCGCCATCTTTCCATTTACGACTAATGGTGAGGTAATTGCCTGGCTCAGCTTTAACTGCTTCATCCTTACCATTTATCTTCACAAAAAAGCCTTTGGTTGCCCAATGCGGAACGCGAACATGGAGATCAAACGATCCACTTCCCTTAATCAATAGTTCTGTGTGATCTTCCTTTGGGAAAGCGGTTGTTTGCGTAACTGTGATCTTCTTTTCGGTCCACTTCAGGGTTGAAGGCACAAACAAATTCACATACAACGCTTTGTTGTCGGAGCTTTTAAAGTAAATGGAATTCTGAAGTTTGGTGCTGCTTTCGAGTGCCGTACCGTTACAACAGGTAAAACCGCTCATATCGTCGTTGCTGAACTGTTTTTCGGAACCGGCATTCAGCGGAACATGATACGTATTTGCCGGGCTATCCTCGGCCACCGAAGCCAGAATATGATTGTAAAGACCGCGTTCGTAATAATCCATCAGTTCGCCGCGCTGTTCGAAAAGGAAAAGGTCGCGGGTTAACTTAAGCATATTGTAGGTTCCGCAAGTCTCATTTTGACCACCAACCGAAAAACCATTTTCGTAAATCGTGGCAGGCTGAGCGATGAAACATTCGGCATTGTTCGGGTTGCGGGCTCCGGCAACTCCACCAATGCTGTACATGTAATCGTTGGTGGTCATGTTCCAGAAATTATCGGCAATATGGAAATATTCAGGAGTTTCCGAGTCGCGGTAAATTTCGAGCGCACCCACAATCTGCGGAATGTGCTGGTTGGCGTGTAATCCGCGGAATAAGTCAACGTTTTTTGCCAGACCGTGAGAATGTTCGGCGTCGCCATAAAATACCTTGATGTTATCGAATAACCGGGCAACTTCCATGTAGCGCGGCTCGTTAGTCAGACGCGACAAGCGTGCCATGGCTTCGTTCATTCCGCCAAATTCACCGGCAATGTATTTATTCCACATGCTGATGAGTGTTGTGGCGGGCACTTTGCTCAGGCGAGCATAAACCCAGTCGCCCATGCCTGTAACTATTTCTAGCGCTTTTTCATTACCGCTCACTTCGTAAATGTCCATCAAACCAGCCAGAATTTTATGCAAGGTATAATAAGGCGCCCATATTTTGGTTTTGTCGCCACCGTAACTTGCACCTTTTTCGAGCATAATAAACTGATCGGGCGGATAGGCGCTGATGAACCCTTTACCCCAATTCCAGTAGTCGGTGCGAATACCTTGCTCGCTCAAGTCCGAATCGTATGTTGATTTTCCGGCACCAATTGGCACTGCGATTGGATCAGCCACTGCCTCGGCGCCAGCAACTTTGGGTTTGCCCGACAATTGCGACAACTGATACAGTGTGTTCACCATGTAGTCCATCTTTCCGGCGAAATTGGCTTTCAAGGCTGCGTCGTAGCCTGTGCTGGCATAAGCTTGTGCAATGGCGCTCAGGTAATGCCCTGTAGCATGGCCGCGCAATTTGGTTTCCTGGCTATCCCAAACGCCTAGTGGTTTGGCTCCTGCGGGCTGTTCCTGACCAAACGCATTACGGAACATGTACAGAAAATCGTCGGGATTGGTTTTGGCTAAACCGGTAATGAATTTATCGCGGTTTTCAATGAACTTCGTTTCATGATGATGAATGTCAGCATCTAAAGTTACCTCATCGAGTTTGAAGAATTCGAGGATTCGGTTGGGTGTGGCAGCTGCTTTTGCAGCTTTAACAACTACTATTGCTTTAGGCTGAAGGTTTGTTCCGGCAACTTTTCCAGTCAGCGTATATGTTCCGGCAGAAAGTACCTGGCTATTGTCTTTTGGAGCCGGCCAGATTACTCGCACAGCCGGACCTTCAATGCCTTTATCGTACACACCTTTTACGAAGCGTGGCAGGCGTGGAAGAATTCCAATCTCGGTTTCAACCTGAATATCAGCAACACTTTTTAAGTACGCATTGTACAACTGAGGGGTTGATGCCGGAAACTTTTCAAGTTCCCCTTCTGATTCTTCGTTCGTTCTCACCGTCGATTCGCCTTCACTCAGTGCATTACCGTAAATTCGGGCAACCTGTTTTTCATTCAGGGCAACTCGGTAAACACGGAAATCGTGCAACTTGGCATTTAAACCGGCGTATTCTGCATTCAACGATCTTCCGATATATAGTTTATTGGTTTCTCCTGAATTACTTTTAAATAACTGTCGCAATTCAACTTCAGCGTTCTTCGTTTCGCTGACAAGCACACCGTTTACGAACGTACTGAGCGTATTATACGGAACGTTGATCACCACAGCCACATGAACCCATTTGTAAACAGGTAATGCGGCTGAACTTGCTGTGTAATTTTTTGCATTCGACAGGATTTGTGCCTGAAATTCTTCCTTGTCACTTGTTCCCACCGGAGCGGCAAAGAAATGGGCCTTGCTGTCTTTTCCAAAGTCGAAAAACAACTGCCCGCTTTTCGCCGAACGCAGGTAAATCCATCCGGAAATACTGATGGTTTGTTCGCCCGTTACCGATTCAGCCGGAAGCGAAATATACGTGTCGTTGCTTCCGTTTAATGAGAGCACGTTACCAAACAACTCGTCTTTCACAAACTTGAAATCCGTTCCCTGAATACTTCCGTGCAGGTTATTGCGCGACCAATCTTTAACGTCTTCCTTAAAGGTGTAGCGCGAAATTAATCCGGTTTCGCCAATCCCATCCAGAATCTGATCGCCGCTTTGTGCAACTGAAGTGCTTGTTCCCAAGGCAAAAAAGCCTAATAGTAGTCCAATGAAAAGCTTATATATATTCATAGTTTCAAATTTTATCTTCAATATCCATTTCTGCAAATAAAACTGCTATTTAACCACCGACAAACGTATAACTAAAACCCCGTGCGCCGGAATTTCTTTAACTAAACGTTCGCTTGTTTTGCCAATGTTTTTATGCTCCCATAAATCGAATACATTATACACTTTTTTGTGAACACTAACTTCGGTAGCAAAATACATGGTTTGTTTTTTCCAGTCGTAATCGAGCTTCCAGATTTGGTTGGTGCGATTCATGAAGCACACTGCCACTTCGCCGTTCGACAAAGGTTTGGCCCAGATTTCGTATTCGCCCATGTCCATGAATTTGGTGGCCTGCTGTCCTAATTTATCCTGATTAACAGCAATCACATCGGCATTCGTCAGTATCTCTTTGGTTTGGGCATCCATATTACGTAAGTCGTTGCCAGCCATCAACGGAGCGGCCAACATAGCCCACATGGTAAAATGCGTTTTATATTCGTCGTAAGTCATTCCACCATTGCCAACTTCGAGCATATCTGGGTCGTTCCAGTGGCCCGGTCCGGCGTATTGCTGCAAGGCAGCCTGTTTGTCGATGATGTCGAGCACACCAAGTCCGCCCCAGTCGAAAGTACACTGATAGCAATCACGAATGTCGGCGGTGGTGCGCCATAAATGGCCAATGCCTTTTCCCCACTCCCAAGGTTTGCTATCGCCCCACTCGCAAATCGAGAAAACAATCGGGCGACCGCATTCTTTCAGTGCGTCGCTCATGGTTTTGTAGGCAGCTTTGGCATTTTGCCCCTCTTCGTTGCACCAGTCGTATTTCAGGTAATCGACACCCCACTTGGCGTAGGTGCGTGCATCCTGAAACTGATAACCACGACTTCCCGGACGGCCCTGACAAGTGGCTGAACCAGCACACGAATAAATACCGAATTTCAATCCTTTTTTGTGGACATAGTCGACCACAGTTTTCATGCCATTGGGAAAGCGTTCAGGGTCGACAACAATATTGCCTACTGAATCGCGCCTCACTTGCCAGCAATCGTCGATCACCAGATAGTTGTAGCCCGCTTCCAACATTCCGTTGTTTACCATGGCATCGGCCATTTCACAAATCAGCTTTTCGCTCACATTGCAGCCAAATTTGTTCCAACTGTTCCAGCCCATTGGCGGAGTTTGTGCGAGTTCTTCAAATTTCTGGGTGTAGCCAGCTGTACACAAACTGAAAATAAGAAATAGTATTCCTATAAATTTTAGTTTCATTTTTATTTGATCGTAAGTTTATTTTTATGATTATCACATTCTAACTGAACCTAATTTCATATTTACACCGGTCGTTCCCACGGTGAATTGAAGAAATTACCCTTGCAGTTACCGGATGCCCGGCAACGGTTGAGAACATTTTCTCGGCAAAACCTTCAGAACAATAGCACAAAACTGATGAACGAACTCCTTTTTCCTTATTGACCATCGGACAAACACAATACGATTTGTTTTCGTCTGCCACGATTACGCTCGTTTCTGCATTATAATTGATCTTCCAACCCCATTCGTTACTAATAAATTGTGTAAATTTCTCCATGTCACCCACATAAGGAGCAAGTACTTTTTCCATTTCCAGAAAATTGTAGTGTGCCATCGCACAAGGTTTCATGATCTTGCGGCACTCTTCATCGGTGGCATTTTCATCCATATTCAGGAGTAAAGTTGATATCCAATCCTGTATGAATTTCAGTTTTTTATCGTCGGATTCTGTCGTATTTATGGTTCCTGAAGGATTAGACGCATGAACGGCCAGCGAAGTAAATCCGCAAAAACAAGCACCAGACAAACATGCCGTCTTGAAAAAATCTTTTCGGGTAATAGCCATAATTATTTCCGATTAAATGATTTACAATTTACAACCCTCTTTTTAGCACAAAGTAAAACTGAGTTCTCACAAAGGATGCAGATATCAAATCTTTATATGACCTACATATCGTTTATAGCCTGTTTGCTTTATTTCTCATATTCAGTCTATTGTCGAAGTTTAACCAACACCGGTTCTTTTGCAAGTTGAATCTCAAAAGCCCTCCGATCGTTTTGGGTTAAACCTTCGGAAGTGTATTTATTTCCTTTGGAAGATTCAATCCGGAGATATGCTTTCGGTGTAAATTCGTTCAATTTATCCAGTTCAATTCGAACTTCTTTCGATTTCGGATTGAACGAAACAGACTTGAATGTTCCGGCATCCAGAGTGAGCCACAAACCAACCGGAGCAATGTAAATACGCGATTTGGCCGCCGTCGTCAGATCAACTTTCACCCAATTTTTGGGAGTCGATAAATTTCCACCGAAAGCCAGCCAGCCAAATTCACTGTCGTGGATAATGTATGTTGCCGAATTAACCGCATAACCAAAATATCCACAACCGTAGTCGCCCGAAATACCATCGTTCCGAAGATCGGTTGGAAACGAATGCGATGCGCATGGGGCAAAACCTTCTTCGGTAATGTTTGAGAGCGTTCCAAGCAAACCGCCATAGCCAACACGCAGCAAATACAAATCGTCAGGAGTTTGCCTGTACTGAGTCAAAACCGGAATGGCATTCAGGCCCGAACCGTAATGATGAATCATGCGTTCGTAACGCGAAAGCTTTCCGCCATACAAAAAATCCCAATAGCGGCGGGCATTCCCGTTATACGCCCAGTGTGGAATAGTTGGCATATAAGCCAGTATCGCGTTTAAAGTTACCATTGCTTTCTCGTCGAACCCAAAATATTTCGACCACATGTAAACCTCTTCCTGACCGGTTGAATCCCACGACATTTCGCTGCCAAACGGATAACTGAGCGTTGCCCAGTGCTCGGCGCGGCCTTTCATTGTCTTTTCCAGATCAGCAGCCAAATCGGTGTATCCTTCCCGTTTTAAATCTTCCAGAATAAGAAGAAAGATGGTTCCTTCCATTTGTCCGAACTGAGCGTAATATGGAGCCTGATCCATCATCGTCATGGCCGTATGATAGGCATTTTCAAGGTACCATTGCCAGTTTTGTTTGGTTACCAAACCGCTGTAATTACGGGCAAGGCGGTACATCACCCAATGGGCGGCAGCCACATGCGGATAATTGTATGACCGGTCGGTAATTTCAGCGCCTTGTCGATTCCATGCTGCCCAGGTTTTGAAGTTAATATCGGGGCTGTAAGTTCCGGCAGGCATACTGTCGGGCGAATAAAAGAACATGCTTTTGCGGACACCATATTTCAGCTTTCCTGAGTTGTATTGAATTCCTCCCCAAATGGTCTGATTGACAAATGTCTCCATCTTTTTGATTTCCTCCTGATTGGGTTCAACCAGTTGTTTCATGATGGCATTTAGCCAGCTTCCGGCCCCGCCCTCGTCGCTCAAACCGCAAATCCAGGCACGACGATCCTGAGTAACCTGTTGCTTTTTCTCGTTGTCGTAGGTAATTACCGATGGACTTCGGTGAAACAAATCGTTTGGATTTTCATACCACTGATTGGTGGTCAGAAATTTACCATTATCAGCCACAACCTGCGATTCAGGCTTTATGATTTTATAATTGACTGTTTGCTGAAGGCCGTCAGCATATGTAATTGTCAAACGGGCGCGACCTCCTATTTTTCCTTTCACGGCGTATTCGATCCAGCCGCTTTTTGTTTTTCCTGATTCTGAAAGCTCTAATGCACCTTTTGGCTCAACTTCCAACGATTTTATTTTCTGACCGTATCTCAGGAATAATTTAGCATTTACATCCTGCGGAACTACATATCCGGGAATACCAACCGCCACCGGGCGATTGTTTTCGATCAATGTCTTTTCAATGTTTTCAACCTTGTCAGTCAGGATAAATTTTACGCCTATGTTGTGCGTTTCTCCTGGGTTGAGCGTAACAGAAGTTGGCCTATTCCATTGTTCGGAACCTTTCCATTCGTTTTCTGCAAAGGCTTTGCTGTTGACCATCCATTCGTGGAAACCCTCGAAAGTAGTTCCTTGCGGAGTTGGGTCATCTGTTAGTGGACGATAAGCTTCGAAGGGCGTTTTTCCATATGGAACAACCAGCATAACAGGTGAATGACCGTTCAGGCGAACAACCTGTAAATAGCCGGCATCCCTGCCGATGTAAGGATCGAAAAATACAGTCTCTTCGTGAGCCTGATCGAGTTCTTTTCCATCGAAGTTATTGTTAAAAATCATCGGAATGCCCAACGCTCCAATTTCGACAGGTTGATTGGATTTATTTTTTAGTTCAAATCGCAAAGCCAGGCCATTGCTTGCTTTTTCCCAATAACGGATCACTTGTAAGGGAGAAGATTCAGGAAGAGTATTTGCCAAATCGGCTACAGCCAAAATAGTTGCATTCTCAGGAGTGAGCGATTTCACCGAAGCCCGATTGGCTGCGGTTGAAAACGATTCCCATTGCCCGTTGGCTCCTGTTTTTATCCTGAAATTTAAATCGCCAAGATGGTAGTAGCCATTCTTATTGCGTTTACTTAACAGGTCGTGCGGTGTAAATTCGAACTTTTCGGCATCGGTGGTTTGAAGCGACGAAACAGTCTGTGACGATTTCAACAGTTCGAGCGTAAAATTGGGTGTACCAAAAGACTCAACACCTTGTTCAATTCCAAGTGTTGCCGGACGATTGTCGGTTACCCGTGGCTGCGAAAAGATACAATTGGTAGAAATAATGAGAAACGAAACTACAAGAAAAAACTTCGTGGCGATTTGCAAAAATTCCTCTTTCTGCATTAAGTTTAAACCTGAATTGCTTCTGGGTGACGATAATAAATAAGTTCGATTCATGCCCGGGTTATTTGGTCTAGTAAGTTGATATTAGAAGTTCAGAAATTTATGCAAAATTACTGAATCACTCAAAGAACAGCTATAAATGTCTCCGGAAAATTCCGGAGACATTTATAGCTGTTTAAAACTATTGAACAAAATGCCCTGTACATGTTCAGAGCCAGGGGGATTTTAATTGTAACCTGGATTTTGTTTCAGGTTGGTGTTTGTATTAAGCTCTTCCAATCCAATTGGGAACAATGTTGTGTAATCGCCCTTAGGAACATGGTTGTACCAACTCTTGGTCTGGTAAACACCAAAACGGATCATGTCGGTACGACGACGGAACTCGGCAGCAAACTCCCAACCCAATTCGTCGAGAAAACGCCCGTATTTAACTGGGGTCTGGTCGCCAGGTTTATCAATGTTTCCATTGATATCCAAAGTTCCGTATTTAATGGTTGTGTTGCCTTCCAGTTCAGCACCGGTAACTGTTGCTTTATTTGGATCGTCGAAATCGCGGGCGCGAACCTGAGACACAATAGTTGCAGCTTCGGCGCTTTTACCAGTACGGAGTAAACACTCAGCTTTCATCATCAACACATCGGCATATCTAAAATAGGGTAAATCGTTGCTCATATTCGATTCGCAACCGCTCGCAATTTCGTATTTGCAAACGCGATAACCTTCTTCGAAAGCACAATTGTAAATACTTGGCATTTTATTTACCAAAGTTATCACCAAATTCCCGTCAGTTGCGCTGTATTCAGCTCCATGCAACCAGGTGGCATCAAAACGTTTATCAGCAGGATCGTAACTATTGATGAACTGCGGATTAGCACTTGAACCGCCCCAAGGTTGAGCCTTCATATTAAAGACATAACGATGTACGGGTAATAACTGCTTCATATGGGCATTCCATCCCAAACCGTTGATGTTGTCATAAGGAACCGCAAAAACAATTTCTTTGGAGCCTTCGTTATTTACCTTGAATGGGTTACGATAATCCGGTTCGAGAATATAATTTCCACTGGCAATAATCTTATCGCAGGCTTCAATACATTTCGCCCATTCGGCCGATCCTTTGTAGACTTCAGCATTCAGGTACATACGAGCCAACAGTTGCCATGCAGCCCATTGGGTTATTCGGCCATAAGTTGTTTTATCAACCGAAGCCGAAAGATTTGGTAACGATTCGGTTATCTCGGTAATGATAAAATTGTAGATCTCAGCCCTTGTTTTTTGGACAGGGAGTTCATCGCTGTATTTGGTTACCAGCGGGACATTTCCATGACTATCACAAAGAATTGAATACCATAAGGCTCGTAGAGTTCTTAACTCAGCAACATAAGGCAATGCCTGCTGTTCGGTTAATGGCAAAGAACCTGCTTCGATCTGCATCAAAACCCTATTGATGTTGTTGATAGCTTCATAGGAAGTCAACCACGTGTTGCGAGGTTGCCATTGCTGGTTGTCCCAGGTATGAAAGTGCATCCGTTTGTACGTACCTCCATCATCCCACCCATTGGGACGGGTTGGGGTAATAATTACATCGCCTGGTTCTTCCTGAATATCGAATAATCCCTGCCAGTCCATAATATAACGAAGTGGGGTATAGCCTGAAGCAACAAGGGCAACAACATCCTTTTTAGTTGCAGAGAAAGTTGATTCGGTAACTTCATCATAAACTTTCTCGTCCAGATTAAAACAACCTCCGGAAATTAAAATCAAGCCCAGACTCAAAACTGCGATACTCGATTTTACGAATGATTTTGTATTGATATATCTCTTTTTCATGTGATAACTGCATTAGAAGGTTACGTTAACTCCAAGTGTGTATGTCCTAGTAGTTGGGTATTTATCCCTATCGTCATTACCTGGATACAATCCGGTTTGCTGTACTTCAGGATCAATTCCCTTGTATTTGGTAATTGTCAACAAATTGGTTCCTGAAGCATACACGCGTAAATTTTTGATCGTATTCTTGTTGTTCAATTTCACTGTATACCCAAGGGTAGCGTTATCTATTTTCCAATAATCGCCATTTTCGACATAGTAGCTCACAAAGCGCTGAACGTCAGTCAGAACAGCTTGCCCATAAACTTTATCAAATGCTGAATTCAGTGTATTGTAACCGATTGTTGGATTTTCGTAGAACATCCTTGAGAAATTCAGGATCTGATAACCGAAAGCTCCACGCATATTGATACTCAAGTCGAAGTTTTTATACTTGAAATTATTGTTCCAACTAACATAGTATTTTGGTATTCCGTTACCCAACACCTGGCGATCATCAGTAGAAGAATCAGTCGCTTTAATGTGTGTTCCATCAGGTCTTTCAATAATCCAGATACCTTCAGGATTATCAGCAGTTCCGTCAGTTCCAAATTCATCCCCTTTATGGGTAATACCAATACTTTTTAAACCATAGAAATTACCAATCGGGCCACCGATTTGAATACGGTGAGTCTCAATCTGTATCGGTTCGCCGGTATAACCGGCGTCGAAAAAGTCGTTCGTTGTCTGGAACTTATCATTTGATAATGATACCAATTTGTTTTTGTTGGTCGAGAATGTGAGACCTGCATTCCAGGTAAAGTCACTGGTTTTTACCGGAACCACGTTAATCAATGCTTCAAAACCCTGATTCTTTATCTCGCCAACATTTGCTGTAATTGAGCCATATAAGTATGGAGGGGTTGGAACATTGTAATCCCAAAGCGCATCTTTCGTACGGCGGTTATAGAAATCGAAAGCGCCGCTAACTCGTCCGTTGAAAAAATCGAAATCAAGACCAACATTTATTTCTTCCTTCTTTTCCCATCTTAAATCGGGGTTTGCATTACGGGTTGGTACCAGTTTACGCACCCATTCGCCGTTATAATAGAAAAAGTCGCTATATGTCAAACTACTTAAGGATTGATATGGATCAGAAACATTTGTTCCGGTAACACCATATCCGGCACGTAATTTCAGGTTGCTTACCCAAGACAGACTTTTCATAAATGGTTCCTGCGTGATTCTCCAACCAGCCGAAACTCCGGGGAAATTACCCCACTTATTGTCTTTACCGAATTTAGAAGAACCTTCGTGGCGGATACTTGCCATTAACAGGTATTTATCGGCAAAGCTGTAAGTAACACGCGAGAATGCTGCAATCAGTTTGTCTGAATTTTTATAAGATCCCATTCCTGCTTTTCCGAGCGTCAATCCGCTCCCGATACCAAGATTATTGTATGTATACGAATCAGTAGGAAAATACCTGTTATTAGCCCAAAAACCTTCGTTCATGTTGTCTTCGTAGTTGTACCCAGCCAAAGCTGAAAAACTATGCTGCCCGATTGTCTTTTTATAATTGGCCGATAATTCGGAGTAATTACCTACATAATCATCAGTTCCGCGAGAGGCAAAACCTCCGGTAGAGTATTTCGTATTTGAAACATGGTTTAGAGTTTGATAGAACCCACGGATATTTGAATTACCTTTTCGGGTAACCATTGCTCTTATATCGAGATCTTTCAACGGCTTATAGGTTAAGCTTGCTGTAAACCTCATGTTACGGTAACGGTTTTCACCATCCGACTCTTTCAAATAACCAACCGGGTTATCGTAGAAATATACATCACGTTCGTACCACGATCCATCAGCATTTCTGACTGGTTCTGTTGGATTACGGATAATGGCCTGCCTGTAAACGTAGTTATTAAAACTATAACCATCGCCACCCGTCCAGTATGTTTGTTCACTGAAAATGGTACCGATATCGGCTACCAATTTGCCATTAAACATACTGTGAGACAAGTCAATACGACCAGTATATTTAATATTATCAGACAGAATAAAAACGCCCTGATTGTTTTTATAGTTCAACGAAGCGGTAAGGTTGGTATTTTTACTTCCGCCCCTGAAAATGATGTTATGAACATGACTTAACGCATTCCGTGTTATTTCTCCAAGCCAGTCGGTACTTGAACCAAAATCCTCAAGATTCGCACCATTAAATTTATACCCCTGATTCCATTTTTCACGAAGCTGATCAGCATTCATGAAATCGAGCTTCCGGCTAATGGATGAACTTGATAAATAGCCTGAATACTCAATCGTTGGAGCCATTTCGTTGCCACTTGATTTTGTTGTAATAATAATTACACCATTGGTACCGCGGGTACCGTAAATGGCAGAAGCCGAACCGTCTTTAAGCACATCAACCGATTCGATATCTTCCGGAGCTACCGATTCCAGACTTCCTGGCACACCGTCGACCAATACCAACGGATCGGATGTTCCCAACAACGAAGCATTACCACGAAGCATAATTACTGCGCCCTTGGTTGGGTCGCCCGAGGGTAACGAAATGGTTAACCCTGCAACTTTACCCTGTATTAACTGTGCTGCATCTTTAACGGCACCTTTAACGAAATTATCAGATTTTACTGAGGCGATTGAACTGGTTACACTACCTTTTTTTACGCTCCCATATCCAATAGCAACAACTTCGTCCAAACCAATTGATTCTTCTTCTAATACTATCTGAAGATTAGTCTGTCCCTTATATGCAACTTCCTGTGGTTTCATCCCAACAAACGAAAACACGAATGTGCTTCCCGATTGTATATTCGAAAGACTGAACTGACCATCGATATCGGTTATCGATCCAGTGGTAGTTCCCTTAACCAGAACGGTAACTCCAGGAAGAGGTTCTCCAGACTGGCTAACTACTTTTCCGGTAACTTTGCCTGTTTGACCTGACTGCATCGATTGAATTGCAGCAGCATCAGACAATGCAATCAATCGATTATTGATTTCATAATTAATCGAAGTTGATTTAAATAACCGATCTAAGACTTCTGTAATGAGGCCGTTCTCAACTAACAAACTAACCTTTTGATTTACGTTAATCTTGTTTGCATCGTACATAAAATAAAACTCCGATTTTTCCTCAATCTGAAGTAAAGCATCCTTGATGTCCACATTTTCCAACTTCAAACTCAGCCGCGTATTTTGTGAATAAATATTTTCCGCAAAAATCTGAGTTACAGCTATAAAAAAGATAAATAATGTTATTCTCATCGTCATAAAGAATTTTGATTTCCATATTTCACAAAAACTGGAAATCTTAGAAAAATGTTTTTTTTTCATAGATTTGTCTTGTTGATTATTAACTTTTCAATTTGTTGTGCTTTAGCGAGCTAAGAACAATGCGAAATGAAAACGAAAGGGGATGTTACCAGCATCTCCTTTTTTTATTTCACATCCGACAATTCAGTTTTTCATAGGCAAAATTTGTTTTAATAGGATTAATTTATATCAAGGTTTTGAAAGAATCACTTTTAATGCAGAATCGGTTTTCTGTGGATCACGAATTATTGTTGCCTTTAACGAACATGAAAACTCCATCGATTTTAATACCTTATCCAAAGGCTCATCACTAAGCCTTGCTGTGAACACCGATTTATAAATATCATGGTCTTTTACTTCAATATCAATATTATATCTTCGTTGTAATTCATCCAAAACTTCGGTCATAGGCTTATCCCGGAAAATCAAAACGCCCTCTTTCCACGATGAAAACAGCTCGGGCTTAACCTTATCAATGGTTAACTTCTTGTCCTCAAGATTAAACGTGGCCATCTCACCGGGAGAAAGTGTATACTTAAAATCATGATTGGATGACTGACACAATTCAACCCTCCCCGACTCCAACACCACCCGTATATTTTTCTCTCCGGAATAGGCATTGACATCAAATTTTGTCCCTAAAACTTTAACTAAAAATCCGTTGACATCAACTACAAAAGGAATCTTCTCGTTATGTGCCGCATGGAAAAATGCCTGTCCTACCAAATCAATCTTCCGGTTATTCCTGGCAAACTTGCTGTTGTAGGTGATTTTACTTCCTGAATTTATCCATACCACGGAACTATCAGGCAAAATAACCTTCGAAATTTGTCCTTTATCCGCAACAACCGTTTGAATAAATTCTTTATCAGAACCCATCCAGCCTTTACGCTCAGTCAAGTATACCGATAAACTTGTAATCATCACACCCAGGATGAATATGGCAGCATATTTGAATAAGCTACCCAGGCTCATTCTACGGTTATTACTTGCTGACGGAAGTTGTTTCTTAAACCGGGAATACATTTCATTAGCTTCAGCTAGCGGCATTTCTTTGGTCGATGACAATAATGCCCAGATGTTTTTAAGTTCATTATACACCTTCTGAGCTTCTTTATCTTGCTCAATCTCCGCTAAAACTAATTGTTTATCAGCCTCATTGCTTTCTCCAACGACTATGCTCCAAATTTTATTAATGTCCATCATACACTTATTTCATAGATATAAAGCAAAAACATGGGTTTACCCTAGCTTGAAAAATCAATTTTATTCAAAAAGTAAGTAAAATATTTTGGAGCACCCCTTGGGGACACATCACTTAACAAAAATAAAGGCAACAAAAGGTAAATAGTCCTTTAAAGCAACACGGAATACTTTAAGCGCTTTGGTAATGTGACCCTCTACAGCTTTTGCCGAAATATTAAGTTCTTCGGCAATTTCCCTGTTTTTCATGCCTTTGAACCTACTGAGATTAAACACGGTACGACACTGAGGGGGCAATTGAGCTAGTGTATGTTCAATAATCTGCTCTATTTCAATCTCATTGAACCGTGTTGTTTCCAAACTTTCCAATGCAATATAATTGGCTTCCAACTCAGATTCCTTAACTTCAGCATTATGAAAAATTCGTTGCCTGTACTTTATTTCACGAAGTTTATACAAGCAGTTATTTTTGGCAACTGTAAACAGGTAGGCTCCCAGATTTGTATTATCTGTGAGCTCACTTTTTTTACTCCAAAGAACCATCAGAGTTTCCTGAACAATATTCTCAGATATGTCTTTTTGAGGGATGTACTCATAAATGAAGTAATACAAACGCGGAGCATACATCTTATAGATGACTTCAAATGCGGACTCATCCCCATTTTGCAATCCCTCCATCAGATGTTTGTTGCTTACGGTCATCTTGTATTAATTTATGCGCAACAAAACTATCAAAATTGAACAAATAGCCAAATGAGCAACACACAGAATTAGTAACAAAAACACCTTTTAAAATCTAAAATTGCAACGATTTGACGTATTAAGATAAAAAAACATATCGTTTTATCAAAAGAACCCCTTACACAATCAGGACCATGCTTTAAAATTGAAATGTTGAAAAGCCAATTCTAACATTTACTCCTTAGCCAAAATCCCCATTTTACTTCTCTTTCAAAATTCTCACAGCATTTCCTTCGGAAGGACTACTTCAATCTTGAGCGCCTTGGTAGCAGATTGTTGTTTAAACATTAGATCTACGATTCTCTTCTTGATTTTAAACAATCTTCAAGGTAAAATTTGCATATCAAATAAAAAGCATTGAACAACAGCGGTTTATTATGAAATATTGGAGAAAAGAGCAAAAACTAAAAGCCTGACGATCTTCCCACCGCAACTAACATTGAAATAAAAATGGTTTGGAGTTCTACATTTCATTCTAGTCAAGTATAAACCTCATCGTAGTTAAAAAATCTCAACAATCGTATTCGTATATTTTTGCCTTTCAATTTCATTGTGTATGTTTGCATACCAGAACAGACCACATTAACTAATCTCCAATGGAAAGTAAATTTCATTTCACTGTTAATCCCCAATCTAATCAGCTCAAATTTCAGCAATTGGTCGACTCGGTCAATGATGCTGTCAGTAAAAATCTGCTTCAGGTTGGCGATACATTACCTTCAGTAAATCAAATCTGTAAGGAAAGTTCACTCTCGCGCGATACTGTCTTTAAAGCTTATGCAGAACTGAAAAACCGGGGGGTGATTGAATCAGTTCCCAACCGTGGCTATTTCATAGCTAAAGCAGTTACCAAAGTATTCCTGTTTTTGGATACCTTCAAAGCTTACAAAGAAGTGTTGTACGGCTCATTTCTCGATAGTCTGCCCGAAACGATTGCAATCGATTTGCATTTTCACCATTATAACATTGATGATTTTGAAAAGATTATTAAGGAAAGCATTGGGAAATATACCAAATACATTATCATGAATTTCGATCATGAACGTGTCGCTGAGATTATTAGCCAGATTCCGCCAAGCAAACTACTCGTGATCGACTGGGATGTAAATTCGCAGGAAGGAACTTCGTCGATCCATCAGGATTTTGGCCAGGCGTTGTACGATTCACTCGAAAGTGGACTTGAGCTCATCCGCAAATACGAAAGCTTTATTTACCTCTATCCTTCGTTCACTTACCATCCCAAAATATCAATTATATATTTCGAAAAATTCTGTTCAGACTACAAGATCAATTACAGAACCATGTATGACTTCAAAAAGTTTGACCTTCAGAAAGGCGAACTTTACTTGCTGGTGAGTGACCGAACATTAGCTAAATTTCTGGATCAATGCGAACAAAAAAACCTGGTCCCAGGACAGGACGTAGGTGTTATTTCGTACAACGAAACGCCGATGAAAAAGTATGTCAAGGAAGGGATTACAGTTATTTCGACTGATTTTCAGCTGATGGGAAAGAAGATTGCAGAGTTTGTAATTACAGGAGAAAAAACGAATTTAGTTATTCCAAGCAAACTGACCATTAGAAAATCTCTTTGATAATGTTTTAAAACATTAAACCTTATTTTGATTACGGTTTTAGGTAGGCTAAATTTGCCGGGCATACCAGAACAGAACGGCTCGACAATTTAGAAAAAAACAACAATCATTCGAAAAGCTTTTTCTTTCTAAAAAAACTAATAACCAACAACTTAAAACTATAAACTTTAAACATATAAAACATGTACTTATTAGGATTCGACATTGGTAGTTCATCAGTAAAAGCCTCATTAATAAACGGTGAGTCTGGAGATTGCGTCGCATCTGCTTTTTATCCAAAGCAAGAAATGAAAATTACAGCAATTCAGGCTGGATGGGCTGAACAAGAACCTGAACAATGGTGGAAAAATCTGAAACTTGCACTAGCTGATGTATTATCCGAATCGAAAATTGAACCCAAAAGCATTGATTCTATCGGTATATCATACCAAATGCATGGATTGGTAGTAGTTGATAAAAATCAGGAAGTCTTGCGTCCTTCTATCATTTGGTGCGACAGCCGTGCTGCTGAATTCGGCAACAAGGCTTTTACTGAAATTGGCGAAGAAAAATGTCTTTCCAATTTACTGAACTCACCGGGGAATTTCACCGCTTCGAAGTTGAAATGGGTAAAAGACAATGAACCAACCCTATACACCAAAATCGACAAAATAATGCTTCCTGGCGATTACATCGCGATGAAACTTTCAGGCGAAATAAAAACGACCGCCAGCGGTTTGTCAGAAGGGATTCTCTGGAATTTTAAAGAAAATTCGGTGGCCAATATGCTGCTCGATTATTACGGATTCGAAAAATCGTTTATTCCTGAAATCGTCCCAACTTTTTCAGTTCAGGGCGTGGTGAACGCCAAAGCGGCTGCCGAACTGGGCTTGGCTGAAGGTACAAAAATCAGCTACCGTGCCGGCGATCAACCAAATAATGCACTTTCACTGAATGTTTTAAATCCAGGAGAAATTGCGACAACAGCCGGAACTTCAGGAGTTGTTTACGGTGTGAGTGGAGAAGTGAAATACGATCCCTATTCTCGTGTAAATACGTTTGCACACGTAAATAATACTTCCGAAGCCAACCGTTTGGGCGTTTTACTCTGCATCAACGGAACCGGAATTTTAAACTCATGGTTGAACAAATACGTTGGGAACAAAGCATTTTCATACGAAGAAATGAACCAAAAAGCTTCAGAAGTTGCCATTGGATCTGAAGGGTTAAGCATTCTCCCTTTCGGCAATGGTTCGGAACGTGTTCTCAAAAACAAAAATATTGGAGCACAAATTTCAGGATTGGGATTTAACACACATACTGAATCACACTTATTCCGTGCTGCCCAGGAAGGAATCGTTTTCTCGTTCAAATACGGAATGGAAATCATGGAAGAAATTGGCATCAAAGCGCAGGTTATCCGCGCAGGGAAAGCCAACATGTTCCTGAGTCCGGTTTTCCGCGATACACTTGCCGGAGTTTCCGGAGCAACCATAGAATTGTACAACACCGACGGATCGATTGGCGCCGCGCGCGGAGCTGGAATTGGATCAGGTTATTATTCATCGGCCAAAGAAGCCTTTGCCAGTTTGAAAAAACTAGACACCATTTCGCCTGACGCAAGCAAAAAAGAGCAATACGCAGAGGCTTACCAAAATTGGAAACAACAATTAGAGAAACAATAGTCCGCTCCCAACCTCCCCCACAAGGGGAGGAGAAAAGAGCAAAGGCACAAAATATTTACTTAATTAATAACCTGCCACTTTTAGTTCTCCCCTTTTGGGAAGCTAGAGGGGCTTCAAAAATTTCATAACATGACAGCTTTTAAAGGAAACAAAGAGTATTTCCCAGGTATTGATCAAATTAAATACGAGGGACCACAATCGAAAAATCCAATGGCATTCAAATATTACGATGCCAATCAGGTAGTTTTAGGCAAAACCATGAAAGAATATCTTCGTTTTGCTGTTGCCTACTGGCACACCTTTTGCGGCGACGGTGGCGACCCATTTGGTCCCGGAACTCAGATTTTCCCATGGGTTGGCGCGGCTGATCCAATGACAGCCGCTAAAGAGAAAATGGATGCTGCTTTCGAATTCATCAGTAAAGTTGGCGCTCCTTTCTACTGTTTCCACGATACCGACGTTGTTGGTGGTGGTTCGGTTTTCGAAATCGAAAAACGTTTGGCAAATATGATCGATTTCGCCAAAGAACGTCAGGCAGCTACCGGCATTAAGTTACTTTGGGGAACTGCAAACGTGTTCAGCGATCCACGATATATGAATGGCGCCTCAACCAATCCTGATTTTAATGTATTAACAAATGCAGCCGTTCAGGTAAAAAACGCAATGGAAGCTACGATTGCTTTAGGTGGAACCAACTATGTATTCTGGGGTGGACGCGAAGGTTACATGAGCTTGCACAATACCGATACCAAACGCGAATTAGACCATATGGGCAAATTCCTTGGTGCAGCGCGCGACCACGCTCGTTCTTTAGGATTCAAGGGAACTTTCCTGATTGAGCCAAAACCAATGGAACCAATGAAGCACCAGTACGATTTCGATACACAGACTGTCATTGGCTTCCTGAAAGCACATGGTTTGGAAAACGATTTCAAAATGAATATTGAAGTAAACCACGCTACTTTAGCTGGACACACATTTGCCCACGAATTGCGCGTTGCACGCGATAATGGCTTCTTTGGTTCAATTGACGCCAACAAAGGTGACTACCAGAACGGATGGGATACCGACGAATTCCCAACTAATATCTATGAAGTAACCGAAGCCATGATCGAAATTATCCAGGCTGGCGGATTTACAACAGGCGGTATCAACTTCGATGCTAAAACCCGTCGTAACTCAACCGATCTTGACGATATTTTCATTGCTCACATATCAGGAATGGATGTTTTTGCCCGTTCATTGGTTATTGCCGACAAATTGTTGAAAGATTCGGATTACCTGAAATTGAAAGCGAACCGTTATGCATCATACGATTCTGGCAAAGGCGCTGAATACGAAGCAGGCAAACTGAGTCTGACTGACTTGTACAACGTAGCCAAAGAAGTGGGCGAACCAAAACAAATCAGTGGCAAACAGGAAATGCTGGAGCAATTGATTAATTGCTACATTTAATGACATGAAGCATCGCACAAAAAAGAATAAAATATAATACAAAAACCCGATTTGAGGCATTTGCTTTCGAATCGGGTTATTCTATTTATAGACCAATTAAACTTAACATTGATTTATTCCTCAATTTTGCGTTTGGATCAATTAATTTTTCAAACTTAAAAAATTGGTATAAATCACTAAAACAATTCTTGACGAATGAAACAAAACAAATTTTTCATCATCGCTATCACGATTGTAGCAACCTTAGGTGGACTACTTTTTGGATATGACACAGCGGTAATTTCTGGCACAGTTGGTTCGCTCGATGCATTTTTCATTCAACCTATGGGTTTAAGTGAAACTGCAGCAAATTCGCAGCTTGGATTTATCGTTTCGAGCGCACTGATTGGCTGTATTATTGGAGGTATCTCCGGTGGCATAGTTAGTTTAAAATTAGGTCGTAAAAATGGACTTATTCTAGCCGCCATTTTATTCTTTATTTCAGCTTTGGGATCAATGTTCCCTGAAATGTTATTCCGGCCATTTGGACAAGGCGACTATACTTTCTACTGGCATTTCATTATTTACCGGATTATCGGTGGTATAGGCGTTGGATTGGCGTCCATGTTGTCGCCAATGTATATCGCTGAAATTTCGCCTGCCGAAAGTCGGGGTAAATTAGTTTCATTCAACCAGTTCGCTATCATTTTTGGTATGCTGGTCGTTTACTTTGTAAATTATGCCATTGCCAAACAAGGCGATGATAATTGGCTAAATTCAATCGGATGGCGTTATATGTTCGGTTCTGAAATGATCCCTGCTGCTTTATTCCTGATCCTTCTTTTTTTCGTCCCAGAGACTCCTCGTTATATGGTGCTTAAAGGACAAGATAGCAAGGCGCTTCGTGTGCTGGAAAAAATTAACGGGCCACAGCTGGGAGCTAAAGTGCTTGAAGATATCAAACAAACACTTTCAACAACTTCAGGAAAATTATTTTCTTTCGGTTTCTTCATTGTGGTAGTTGGTATTTTACTTTCAGCATTCCAACAATTTATTGGCATAAACGTGGTACTTTATTATGCCCCTGAAATTTTCAAAAACATGGGTTCAGGAACCGATACTGCATTACTTCAAACCATTATTGTAGGTATTATTAACCTTTCGTTTACGGTTGTTGCTATTATGACTGTTGATAAATTTGGTCGTAAACCACTTATGATTATTGGGGCGCTCGGAATGGCATTTTTCATGTTTGCTCTTGGCTTTTCATTCTTTTTTCAACAAGTCGGAATTGGAGCGCTAATTTACATGCTCGGATATGTAGCTTGTTTTGCTGTAAGTTGGGGTCCTGTTGTTTGGGTTCTGCTTTCCGAGATTTTCCCAAATCGTATTCGTGGTCGGGCAATGGCTGTGGCTGTGGCTGCGCAATGGATCTCGAACTATCTCGTTTCCTGGACATTCCCTTTAATGAATAAAAGCACATTCCTTGTAAACACTTTCCACAATGGTTTTGCCTACTGGATTTATGGTGTAATGGGGCTGATTGCAGCCTGGTTCATGATTAAGTATGTTCCTGAAACCAAAGGGAAAACGCTAGAAGAAATGGAAAAACTCTGGAAAAAATAAACTCGTTAAAAATACATTGGGAAGCCGCTTTTTCAGGAAAGAGCGGCTTTTTTGATGATCTATTCCCAGCTTGCCAAAATCCGACTACCGGTTTCTTCATGATTTTCAATTCGTAAGTGCGTGTCAATTTCCTGTTGCATTTCCTCAACATGCGAAATCACACCAACAATTCGGTTCTCTTTCCGCAACGATTTCAAGGTGTCGAAAACCACAGCCAGCGAATCTTTGTCGAGCGAACCAAATCCTTCATCGAGGAAAAAGAAATTCTGGTTGGAATCGGTAATTTTCTGAATGTTATCGGCCAATGCCAAAGCCAATGATAAAGCCGCCTGAAAAGTTTGTCCGCCTGAAAGCGTTTTCACACTACGAACCTTGCCGCCATTCAGGTAATCGCGGATCAGGAAGTTATTGTCATCGGTAATTTCGAGGCTTAGTTTCTGGCGGGTGAGTTGAAAAAACCGGTCGTTGGCCGCGTTGCATAAATTCTGAAGGTAAACCGACGAAATGTAATTCACAAATCCGCTGGCCTTAAACAGCGACTTCATTGTTTTGATATTTTCGGCCCGTAATTCCAGATTTTCAAGCTCTTTGCGCAACTGTACCTGACTTTCAAGATCGTTTTTCAACTTTTTCAGCAATTGCTCCACTTTTCCCAATTCCTGATTTTTCCGGTTCAGGCTTTCTCCGATTGATGCAATTTCCGCCACCAATTTCTGGTGAGCTTCAGGGTCATAAACACGGGTCCCAATCTCATTTTGGGTTTGGGCAAACTGATTCTGTAACAACATCAGTTGCTGTCTGAAATCAGCCAGCTTTTGTTTCTGAAGTTCCAGATTAATTACCTGTGCCAGAATTTGTTTTATCTCTTCGATGTTCGCATAGCTGCTTTTCTCCAGACGCTCGGTCAGTTCATTCTGAATCGCCGAATTGGCTTCCCTTTCCTGAAAAAGTTCTTTCCGGTTAGCCTCCAAACTACCGCTGTCGGTATCTTTCGTTTTCCGGAGTTCAGTGAGTTTATTAGTCAGTTCACTGAACTGTTTTTCCATCGCAGCATGTTTCTGCAAAAGCAACTGTCTTTCTGTTTCGATTTCCCCGGAAGTTTTTGTCGGGAAATCAGCAGTATTTATTAGCCTGATTTGTTCCGAAAGCGTTTTGATTTCGGTTTGCGCAACAACCAGCGAAGTTTTTATTTTCTCAATTTCCGCCTGAAATTTCTCTTTGTTCGATACTTCTTTCTCCAGTCCTGCTGAAACTTTTTCAAGTTCCCTTTCCTTTTCAGTTACTGCTTTTTGGACAATTTCAGCAGCCGCAAAAGCTTGATTTACAAGAGCTTCATCCGTGTAAGCATCCCACTTAAAAAGAGCGGTATGATTGGCCACTTTTGCATCAAGTTCATTCTGTTTTATCAGCAATCCATTTAGTTGATCCAAATTGAATTTTAAGCGATTTCCCAGATCATTCAACTGATTGATGGATTCGTTGGCTAATGAAATTTCCTTTTCCAAACCAGCCTTTAATTTCTGTGCTTCAGTTAAAGCATCCGCCACACTGGCCGCACTGAAAACTGCAGGATGGCTGATTGATCCACACAATGGACAAGCTTCGCCATCGTGCAAATTCACCGCATACTCTTCCAGTTTCGACTGCACCCGGTAATGCTCCATCTCCAGATCGAGCACCGCCATTTGCTGTTTCAATTGCTCCATTTTCTCTTTCAAAAACTGGATTCCGGCAGCAACATCGGCTTCAGCAGACAAACCTTCAAAAATCAGTTTCGCAAAGTGAGCTTTTACAGAATCAGCAATCGACTGAATTTCCTTTTGGAACTTATCAACTTCCGCCTTATTTTCAGAAAGTTGCCTGTTCAGATTCTTATTTTCATTGTGCCATATTTTTACCTGCGAAAGCATAGCCAAATCAGGAAGTTTGGCCTTTTCCGTCTTCAGCAAAAGCTCAAGCGTTTCCTTTTCCCTTTTTAGTTTTTCAAGTGATTCGACGGTTTTTGCCAGAATGAGTTCTCCCTTTGCAATTCGTTCCTGATCAGTGAGAACAACTGTTTGCAAAATATTCAGCCGAGCTACTTTAACCAGTTCTTCTGCTTGCTGTTTTAATAAATCGCGCCGGTCGTAAGCTTCTTTGAGAACGGTGAAATCCCTTTCAGAACGGGCAATTTCCTCCTCCGACTTTTTCAAACTTATAGTTTCTCTTTCAATCAATTCAGTTTTTTGAATGATCTTTTTGTCGCTTTGCGCCAGTGCATCCAACTGGTTTTTAAACTGAATGAGGCATTGTTCGTAATTCAGGATTGTTTTTTCAAGTGCAACAAACTCGGGTTCCCGATCCTTTAACTGTTTCAATTTATGCTGAATATCTTCCAACTTTCGGGTCGTCTCCTGCAATCTTTTCCATTCCAATTCTTGCTTTTGCTGGTCAGTCAGGCTTTTCTGCAATTGCCCGATTTCGGCTCTAAGTTGAGTCAACTGCACTTCATATAGTTTGATCTGCTCCGGATCAATCGCTCCAAGCTGCTTCAACTGTCCATCCAGGTTTTCCTTCTGCGAATTATTTATATTTTCGAGCGAAACCACATTGTAATACAATTCGAACTTTTCGAGGTTGAAAAGTTCCTTCATCATTTGAGTTCGGTCTTTGTTGCCCAATTGGAGAAACTCCTGAAATTGCCCCTGAGGAATAATGATGGTCCGCTTAAAATTGTCGTAGCTCAGGCCAATTACCTTTTCAAGCTGCTCGGGTTCAATTGGTATCCAGTTGCCGCCGTCATTTCGGTATGCCGAGCGTTCCAGAGTCTTCACTTCCTCAAATTTTTTCCCGTTACGCCTACCTTTTACCACCGCCTGATAAGCAGTCTGATCTTTCCCCGTTTCGAAGACAAACTCAATCAGCAAGTCGTTAGATTTCAGGTTCATCATGTTGTAGTTGCGGTTATCGCCCGAAAGGTTGAGCCGGTCTGTTTTGCCGTAAATAGCAAAAGTAATCGCTTCAAGGATACTCGATTTTCCGCTTCCAACCGAGCCAAAAATACCGAACAGATTGGCCTCGGTCAATCGGGTAAAGTCGATGGTTTGCTTCTCCTGATAGGAATACAAGCCTTGTATGGTCAGTTTTACTGGTATCATAGTTCTGGTTTTACCACAGAGGGAACAGAGTTAAAAAGAGAAAAAACTCTGAGAAACCTCTATGGTCTCTGTGGTCAATTAATCTATTCCTCATCTTCAGCCAATATCTCGGTAAACAGTTTCTTTATTTCTTCATTGGGTTCCTGTCCTTTGCTGTGCCTGAAATAATCAGTAAACAACTCCTCCATGTTCCTGGTCAGATCAATACCCTTTTTGCTTCCGGACTGAAACTCTGCTGCATTTCTAATTTCAGGAATAGTAATAACAATTCCACTGTGTGCGACACTCAACTGCTTTCGTTCATTAGCGGTAAGGTAAGTGTCGGTTACCATCGTCAGTTCAACTAAACAATTGCGGTTTTCTGCTAGCCATTGGAGTGCTTCGTCCATTCCTTCGGCCCGCTTTCGGAGTAGCTTTTTGCCATTGATAAGTTCCAACTCCTGAACAGTTGCCACTTTTCCCGGCTCAACATCAACTAACAATACAAACTTTCTTTGATTGGCTTCGGCAAAACTGTACGACAACGGACTGCCACTGTAATAAACCGGGCAAGGCACTGAATCGACCCGGAGCATCCGGTGCAAATGGCCGATAGCCGTATATTGAATTTGTTGCGGAATATTCTCGGTATAAATAACCTGAGCGCCACCTACATGTAAAATCGGTTTTTCGTCGGCTGGCTCTTCGGGTAATTCTGCTCCTTTTCTCGTTACAAAAAGATGGGTAACCAGTAGGTTCACGCCTCTCGTATCGCAGTATTTGGCTGCCGGTTCCTGCCACTTTTTCTGAAGTACTGTCCGCAATTCTTCCTCGCTGTTTTCCTGACCGAGGTAGGTTTTGAGTCGGAATTCGTTGGCATAAGGTGTTAGCAAAAGGCGCAAAGGAATAGAAGTTCCGGGAACCTGCAATTCCAAAAATCCTTCTTCACTATGCAACACTTTCAATCCCGATTCCAGCTCAAACTCCGGAACTACTGAATTGGGATAACCCGCAAAAATGATCCCGCATTCGCGGGCCAGCGGATCGGGTGCTTCAATGCGGTCAGGCGAATCGTGGTTTCCGGCAATGGCAATTACCGGTCGATTGCCATTATTGGTCAATCGCTTTAAAGTACGATAAAACAAGTCAACCGCTTCGGTTGGCGGATTGAACGTATCGAACAAATCGCCGGCAACCAAAATGGCATCAACCTGTTCGCGTTCGGCAATTTCGCAAATTTCCTGCAAAACAGCCTGCTGTTCTTCAATTCTCGAAAAATCTTCGAGACGTTTACCGAGGTGCCAGTCGGATGTATGTAAAAGCTTCATTGATTGATAAATGAATTTAACGGAATAAAGAAAAAACTGGAAGTCTAAAGTTAATGGAATATCCAAAACATATTCAGATTAAACAAAAAAAGGCCGCTGGTTCAAATGAACAGCGGCCTACCCAATTTCCTTTTCAGGATTATTTTTTCACTTCCCAGGCACAACGTACCGGAGAAACAATTTTGCCTTCTTTTTTCAATTCATTCATGGCTTTTTCTACCACTTTTTTATCCAGTCCTGCCAATTCAGCAATTTCGCCAGCTTTCAAGGGTTTAGCCGAAGCAGACATTACTGCTAATACTTTTTCTACGCTCATATTTTCAAGTTAAAAGTTAAAAGTACAAAGTTAAAACTAACTAAAAACGTGCTTCAACAACCTTCCAGTCAAGCACTTTCCAGAAATCGGCAATGTAAGCCGGACGGAGATTCTGTTTGTCGAGATAGTAGGCATGTTCCCAAACATCGCAGGTTAAAAGCGGAGTCAATCCGTCGCGAACCGGGCAACCAGCGTTGCTGGTCTGAACAATACTCAGTTTTCCAGCAGAATCTTTCACTAACCAGGCCCAACCTGAACCAAATTGAGTGGCAGCAGCTTTATTGAAGGCTTCCTTGAAAGCATCCAACGATCCGAAAGTAGCTTCTATTGCAGCTTTCAAAGCTCCCGATGGTTCAGTTGAAGGAGTTGCAGAAAACTGTTCGAAATAAAAAGTGTGGTTAAAAACCTGTGCGGCATTGTTGAAAATTCCACCTTCAGCTTTTTTGATGATGGTTTCCAGATCGGTGTTTTCGAATTCAGTTCCAACAATCAGGTTATTTAAGTTGGTGACGTAAGCCTGATGGTGTTTGCCGTGATGAAATTCAAGTGTTTTGGAGCTGATGAATGGTTCAAGTGCATCCATGGCATAGGGTAATGCGGGTAATGTAAAACTCATTTTAGTTATCTTTTTGGTTAAATACTGATTTTTGATTTTTCAGTTAAGATAACAGAAACGGGAATAGAAAGGTTTGCTAAATCAGCATTTATGAAGTAATTTAGATTTATTCTGAATAAGGGAAAACCCCACTTTGCAGAGGTCTGAGATGTACTAAAAAACAAAACCGCCCGGTACCTCTGTACCGGGCGGAAAAAAACCAAAAATCAACTAACCTTTAAACCGTCGGGCAACTTCGTCCCAATTAACCACGTTGAAAAAGGCGTCAACATAATCAGGTCTCCGATTTTGATACTTCAAATAATATGCGTGTTCCCACACATCCACCCCAAGTACCGGAATACCTTTTACTTCGGCCAAATCCATTAACGGGTTATCCTGATTTGGTGTTGACGAAATCACCAAACTATCACCCTGCTTTACCAGCCACGCCCAACCGGACCCAAACCGGGTAAGGGCAGCTTTGGTAAATGCTTCTTTAAAATTTTGATATGACCCAAACGAATGATCGATCAATTTCTTCAAATCACCTTCCGGAGATTTGGCACCACCAGGAGCCATTACATCCCAGAATAAATTGTGATTGTAAAAACCACCACCATTATTGCGCACAGCAATCGGTTGAGCCGATATAATAGCCAAAATTTCTTCTATTGTTTTTCCTTCAAGACTTGAGCCCTGAATAGCTGCATTTAAGTTGTTGGTATAAGCAGCATGATGCTTGTCGTGATGGATTTCCATTGTTTGCGCATCGATGTATGGTTCAAGAGCATGGTATGCGTATGGTAACTTTTGTAATTCGAATGCCATTTTTATTTTAATTTTAAAGATTAAAGACTCTTTTATCTTCTTTTACAAACATAGCATCTATTTAAATTGTTTCCAAATAAGACAGTTTTTTTTTAATAAATATTTTTCTACTTATAAAAAGCAAGCTAATTGAAAAATAATTGCTGAGATGTAGAAATCAATAAACGGCATTTCCAAAAAGAATAAATTGAAACCAATCTATTCTTTTCGGAAAATCGCAATTACTTAATATGGGCTAATGTGCTTTTGAACAGCGAAAGCTGAAACTTGAAAGTAATTTAACTCAAAATATTATCCATGAACTCATTACATGGAGTAGTTTTATAAATCAGATAAATATTTATCGACAACAAATCGTAGACAGTATTCTAAGCAAGGGCCTTAACTTTGCCTGGTTGTTTTTCTTCAAGCAACACGACTTCGTCTCTCTCAATGTTTGCATAAAGGCTACAATTCATTGAATCAATACGCACTAACAATCGCGATTGTCCCAAAATATTAATGACCTCGCCTTTTATACCTTTAAATGAACCGTGCAAGACTTCAACCGAAACACCCCTTTGAATCCGTTCATGAGAAACGGTTATTTCATGTTCGTTTTGCGCAAGGAACGTTTTAATATTTGTAATCTGGTTTTCAGGAATCGATTGAGCCCTACCCCCAAAACTAATGTAACAAACTGCTCCGGGAGTATTCAATACCGTAAAAAATTCCTTGTAACTAACCTTGACGAATATATAGCATTTAAACAATGGCTCTTCAACCCACTTTTTGCGATCGCTCCAATATTTCAAAACTTTTCGCATGGGTAAATAACACTCGATATTTTTCTCCTTCAAATTGTCGAAAAGCTTTCTTTCTGAATTAGCTCTTACGTACACTGCATACCATTGATAATTTGACTGTTCTAACATCATAATTCGTGTTATTTGTGATCTTTGATTACGAGATTCTAATTGTAATTAGAATTAATTTAAAAGGCAAATTTAATTATTAGATTTCAAATAATTTGTATATGCCTGATTAACAAGCCATAAATGCTAAATAAAAGATTTATTCAAATTTAAGACTATTTTGTCTTTTATTCAAAAATAGCACTAAATTAGAATTTTTACAAATTTTAACAGAAAATTTAACATTAATATATTCTATGAGGCATAGATAAAATAAATTAGAAGTAAAAAAGAATTCCCAGGCTTCTGGCAATTAGCCAACTATGTAAAACAAAAATACAAACCACCACCAATTACACCAATAGTAATTAAATCGCTCATGTTAATTTAGTGTAAACAGAAATGAACTAATCGAAAGGATTATAATTAAATCCATGAAACTATTTTAGTTATTGGCAAAGCTCAAAAATAACGACCACGTATTTGTACAAACAGAATAGCCAAAGCTACCTAAAACAATATCAACCTTAATATCACATGATTGAGCAGCAATAAATTACTCAATAAGTAAAACTACTTCCACCCAAAAACTCCCTGATTAGCGAAGTTGGTGGAATCTCCTGGTCATCAATAGCTTTAAAGTATGAGAAAAACTTAAGCAAACGGTTGCTTTCGCTGAATTCGGGCTGACTTTCAGTAACAGCTTTCAGCAGCGGCTCAGCATATTTTTTAAGTACAGCCAATTCGTATATCAAAGCTGAATTAAACATGATATCGGCGTTCTCCTGATAAGGAAAGATATTTTTATCCTCCCCAGCCCGAACACTTGGCCAACGCCGAATGGTATCCTGAGCTGTATAGTTTCGATATTTACTATCGCGTATCATTCGTCGGATTAACCGGTTATCAGTAGTTGAAATGTGATTCTGATCGTCAATTGAAATCTGGGTAAGGGCTGAAAGAAATATTTTAAATGTATTCTCTGGTGAAATATGAGGTATCAAGCCTGGATTCATTCCGTGAATTCCTTCAACAATTAATATACTGCCTTCCTGTAGTTGCAATCTTTTGCCTGAAGGAAATTTCTGACCAATGGTAAAATTAAACTTGGGCAACTCAACCAATTCTCCTGCAAACAACTGAATCAATTGATTATTAAAATACTCAATATCAATGGCTTCTATCGCTTCGAAATCGTATTCTCCTTTTTCATCTTTAGGCGTCAATTCACGATCAACAAAATAGTCATCCAACGAAATCATAGTTGGTTTCAAGCCATTTACTGCAAGTTGAACCATTAATCGTTTACTGAAAGTAGTCTTCCCTGAAGCCGAAGGTCCAGCAATCAAAACGATCTTTACACGATCTCTCTTCTCAAAAATCAGATTTGCAATTTCCGCGATTTTTTTCTCGTGTAACGCCTCCGATATCTTAATAATGTCGCCACTCAACCCATTCATTGAATTTTCATTGAGGTTGGCAACATTGGGCACATTCAGAATTTCAGCCCAATCTTTATGTTCCTGAAAGATTTCAAATAATTTATCGTGCGTCGAATAAGGTTGTACTTCACTGAATTTAACTGGATTTGGAATCCGGAGCAGTAATCCATCATAATACAAAACAAGATCGAATACTTTCAAATAACCAGTTGAAGGAACCTGATGTCCAAAGAAATAATTCGCCTGATCGCCCATAAAATAAATGTATGTGAAGAGGGCACCCTGCTGTTCAAACAACTTTGCTTTATACCGCAGATTTTGTTTTCGACATATCTCCGCTGCTTCTTCTGTTGGCAAACCAACTTTCTCAAAAGGAATATTCCGGTCGACCAACTGCTGCATTTCGCTTTTAATAGCAAATACGTCTGAGTCAGTTATAACCCGATCCAATCCGGCCAACTCACAATAATACCCACGCGAAATACCATGCATCATTTTTAATTTCACTTCCGGAAAAACTTCTTTCACTGCAGCAACCAGTATAAAAAACAATGATCGCACATATAAACGAAGTCCATCAGGATGTGTATAATCGATGAATTCTACTTTTTTATTCTTGACAAATACAAATGAAAGTTCCTTTACCTTGTTATTGACCAATGCTCCAAGAATTGGATTATCCAATTTAACCTTGAAGTCGTCTTTTATTTCCTCAAGGGTAATTCCCAGAGGGTAAACTCGTTTCTCGCCTGTATTGACGCAGTAGATATCGATTGTATTCATATTTATTAAGGTTGAAGATTCAGATTTTGATTAAAGACCCATTTCTAATTTAAGGTATTTAGCAGTAAAAGATTCCGCGTTTAATATTATCTCTTCAGGGGTTCCAAAACAGACCACTCTTCCACCCTCTTTTCCACCCTCCGGACCGATGTCAATCACATGATCTGATACTTTGATAACATCCATATTGTGTTCAATTACCACTACTGTATTTCCTCTGTCAACAAGCTTATTAAGCACTTCAAGCAAAACACGGATGTCTTCAAAATGAAGTCCGGTGGTCGGTTCATCGAGAATGTACATGGTTTGACCAGTGTCTTTTTTGGCCAACTCTGTTGCAAGTTTTACGCGCTGCGATTCACCTCCCGAAAGTGTTGTTGACGATTGTCCCAGAGTAATGTATCCCAAACCTACATCCTGAATGGTTTTCAATTTATGCGCAATCGAAGGAATGTGTTCAAAAAATTCAACTCCCTGATTAATGGTCATATCCAGCACATCACCAATGGATTTTCCTTTGTAGCGAACTTCCAGTGTTTCGCGATTGTAACGACGACCATTACAAGTATCGCAATGCACATAAACATCAGGCAAAAAATTCATTTCAATTTGTTTCAACCCGCCACCCTGACAATCTTCACAGCGACCACCTTTTACATTGAACGAAAACCGCCCGGGCTGGTATGCCCTAATCTTGGCTTCAGGCAATTGTGCAAATAAGTTACGGATGTCAGAAAAAACACCGGTATAGGTAACCGGATTGCTTCTCGGTGTGCGCCCAAGCGGCGACTGATCGACCTGAACGACCTTATCGATATTGCTCAATCCTATTATTTCTGAATACGGAAGCGGATCTTTAAGCGAACCGTAGAAATGTTGGCTCAGAATGGGTTGCAATGTTGAGTTGATTAGACTGGATTTGCCACTACCCGAAACGCCGGTAATGCAAATCATTTTGCCTAATGGAAAATCAACTGAAACATTTTTCAGATTATTACCGGTACAGCCTTTCAATGAAAGTATCTTGCCGTTTCCTTTCCGTCTTTTCCCAGGAATAGCAATCTGTGCTTCACCTGAAAGATATTTTGAGGTCAGGGTTCCTGCTTTGAGAACTTCTTCGGGAGTACCGGCTGCCACCACATGACCGCCGTGTACCCCGGCAAACGGACCCATGTCGATCACATAATCGGCATTCATCATCATATCTTTGTCGTGCTCAACCACAATTACCGAGTTGCCCGTATCGCGCAATTGTTCCAGCGAGTTGATCAGCCGAAGGTTGTCGCGATGGTGCAAGCCAATACTTGGTTCGTCGAGAATATACAACACATTCACTAGCTGCGAACCAATTTGTGTGGCCAACCTGATGCGCTGCGTTTCACCCCCGGATAATGTTCTTGAAGTTCGATCAAGAGACAGATATTTCAGGCCAACATCCAACAAAAAGCGAATACGGTCGCGAATTTCCTTAACAACTTCAACAGCTATTTTTCGTTGCCTGTCGCTCAACCGATCTTCCAGATTTTCGAGCCATTGACTTAATTCTGAAATATCGAGTCCGGCTAATTCCGAAATATTCTTGTTATCAATCCTGAAATAAAGCGATTCTTTCTTCAACCGTTGTCCGTTACATTCCGGGCAGGTAGTTTCGCGTACAAACTGATTGGCCCATTTCTGCGCTTTCTGCGAAGGATTGTCATCTTTCTGCGCATCAATGTATTTGATCACTCCCTCGTATGTCATCATGTAATTCATGGAAACCCCGAGTGGCGAATTTTTCAACTGAATTCGTTCGTTGGTGCCAAAAAGAATGGCATTCAGTCCGTCTTCAGGAATATCTTTAATGGGAGTTTTCAAGGTAAAACCAAACATATCACCCAAAGCTTCAATCTGCCAGAAAACCAGTGTGTTTTTGTGCGATCCGAGCGGAGCAATCCCACCGTTTTGGATGCTTTTGGTATTATCAGGAACAATTTTTTCAAGATCGATTTCGCTAATCATGCCCAAACCGTTGCACTTTGGGCAGGCTCCTTGTGGCGAGTTAAACGAAAAATTATGCGGCGCTGGTTCGTTATAAGAAATACCTGTGGTTGGACACATCAATTGACGGCTGTAATATTTGGCCACCTGACTGTCGTGATCGAGAATCATGCAGATTCCATGACCGTTTCGCATTGCAATTTGCAGCGAGTCGTGCAGCCGTTTATCGCTGGCTTCGTCAACCAGCAAACGATCGATCACAATTTCGATGAAGTGATTTTTATACCGATCGAGCCGCATGGCTGCTTTCAACTCAGTGACCACGCCATCAATCCGGGCATTCAGGAAACCTTTTTTCAGGATTTGCTCGAACAACTCGCGGTAGTGACCTTTGCGCCCTTTCACAACAGGTGCAAGTATTAAAATTCGTTTACCGGAGAACGATGATTTGATCAGATTCAAGATCTGATCGTCGGTATATTTCACCATCTTCTCGCCGGTATTGTATGAAAATGCTTCGCCGGCACGGGCATATAAAAGTCGTAGGAAATCGTAAATTTCAGTAACCGTGCCAACCGTTGAGCGCGGGTTTTTATTGGTCGTTTTTTGCTCGATGGCGATGACTGGGCTCAAACCGGTAATCAGATCGACATCGGGTCTTTCCATATTTCCCAGAAAGGAGCGCGCATATGCGGAAAACGTTTCGATGTACCGGCGTTGCCCTTCAGCATAAATGGTGTCGAAAGCCAGCGATGACTTTCCGCTACCGCTCAATCCTGTGATAACGGTAAGTTTATTCCGCGGAATTTCGACATTAACATTTTGTAAATTGTGTACCCGGGCACCATGCACTACAATTAATCCTTCTTCTTCAGTCTGGTTTTCAGGAGTATGAATATTATCTGCTTTCTGCATTTGATCTTTAATTCGTTTTGGTTCTGAAACCCGTTTCCGGTATCTTCAAAATATAGGTCTTTCTGGTAGGGTTTTTCAGCATGGTATCCCTCAACCATGGATTAAACATTTTCAGAATTTTATAATTAATTCCTTTATTAATAGCATAGCCGGCAAGATCAGCTATCGAACTCTTCACTTCAACATTTTTAGTTTCAATAATCGGATAAAGGTCTTTTTTATCAACCTTGAAACCATATTCTTCCGGATCTTCCATTACCATTTTGAGCGCCAGAATGCGAAAAACATATCGGGTAGTTTCTTCAACAAAAAGCAAATCGTAGTAACTTTTAACCTTTTGCTGGGCAATTTTCTGATCTAAACCATACCTGCCACCATTGTACGAGGCAGCAACTAATGCCCAGCTTCCATATTTCTGGTAGGCCGATTTGAACATGCGACAAGCCACTTCGGTTGATTTTTCGATGTGGTAGCGCTCATCAACGTCAGAGTTAACTTCCAAACCATTCTCTTTGGCGGTTGATTCAAGCAATTGCCAGAAACCCGCGGCTTTTGACGGCGAATATGCTTTTGGATCAAATCCACTTTCGGCCACACACAAGTATTTAAAATCTTCAGGAACACCATTCGATTTCAGAATAGGCTCTATGATAGAGAAATAGCGCGGCATATTTTTAAGGTACCTGATCGTCTGAGAATGAAAATAAACTGTGGACAATAATTCACGGTCAAGACTTTCCCGAACATCGAAATAATCCATGGGCACATCTTCACCGGCAAAAGTGAGTTTTTCAGGAAGCTTAACTGAGGTGAATAAATGGGTTCCCAACGAATCCGGAAGCTGGCTTCGCGAATTTGAGCATGCTGTAAATGGTAATATACACAAAACTGGAAGCGCTTTAATAAGTCTGTGAACCAGTGGAGATATCTTAAAATTCATAATGTGGTTTCAAAATTTCACAATTCGCAAAAATAGCGGAATTAAATTCCTCAGTCAACAAAGCATGTGATTTATTAAATAAATTTCAACCGACAATAATTTTATATCAACTGCGACCAAAGGCCAATTAATTCTGAATAGCAACCAATACGATTCTCCTGTTGAAGGAACGAAGGATTTGTACGAGGATGGTATATTGATCATGCAATTCCCGACACAACTTGGTGTATTTCCGGCTTCCAATATTACACCAAAAGCTTGGCGCACATTCCTGATGGGTATCACTGCGGAAGAAAAAGAACTGGAACCTGAAACAATTTTCTCCAAATAAAGTCGATGTAATTTCGTCTGATAGCACTTCTGTAAAATCAGAGAACAATTTGAGAAATATAATTATCAAAATGAAAATGAAAGATTCTGAAGGTGGCAACGATTATCGAATCGTTTACATGAGAGAAAACGTTTTATACCTCCAAGTCAATAACGGAGTCAGAACGTATCTCTCTGGAATCGCATCGGATAATCGGGTCTTTGAAAGAGTTTATAATAATTTTGGCGATGAAATAATTGATGAGCCTGGAAACGATTGTAAAAACAAAAAGCCAGACGATAAAGGTCGTTTGGCTTTTTTATGAAGAGGATACCACAGAGTTCAACAGTTGCCCACGTATTGCGGACCGTTATATTTTTCTTACTACAGTAATTGTGCCAAATTATTTTAAATTCGGGCTATTTATGAAATCACAACATAAAAATTCACTAATCAGCATAGAACTTTTCGACAGGAATAAACCCAATTTGCTTTATATCCTGAATATTTGAATAATCATAAAGCGTAAATCCTTTTTCACCAATCATAAACAGATAATCATTCATCGGAATTACGTCGTAAGCATTGATCGATGGAAAAATTGCAATTTGAGTAATAGCCAGTGGATCAGCAGCATTATAAATTTTGAGCCCGGCATCGCCATCACAGAGAAACAACAAATCATCATCAATCCCCAAGCCTTGAGGACCAAACATCGGATACGACTTTAATAACGTGAATTTGGAATAACTATTGCTCATCTGGACGATATCTAATTGGTTGAGGGTTCCGCCACGACAAGTTGAACCGCCTTTTAAGGTGATAAATGCCAGGTCGCCTTTTATAACCACCGGGTCACAAGAGGTCATGTGTGCGAAATTGCCAATTTGAACAGGCTTTTCAGGAACTTCAAGTGTCATGACAATCAAACCATTCTGAGTTCCCAGAAACATGTGATTGTCGGTAATGAAAATGGTTTCTGCATTCCAGTTTACGTAATTAGTGCTCAAAAGCGTAACCTGCGAATTCGAATTCAGTTTAAACGTTAACAAACTACTCTGGTTCACTACATATAAAAAGTCTTTATACAATCCAAACCGAGCCATACTTCCACCTACGCCATAGGATGCCCCGGTTATTCCGCCACCAGCATTACTTAATCCAGATGCCTTATCCATAGCGTAATATGCAGCACTGTAATAAATCGGATAATAGCGCTGTTCCAGTTCCTGACGAACACTTTTTACTTCCCATGCGGTTACCACACCTTTCGTTTCATCCAACCTGGCAACAGGGTATTTGGTATCATATGTTGGCAAAGTGTATGGGAAAACCTTTTCAACACGGCCAACTTCTTTCATGGCAGAAAAACTGGATACATCAATCGCAACCAGATCGACATAACTATCGGCATAAAGAATATTGTCTTTAATGGCAATGTCAACATTACCCGGAATTTCAATAAAACCCTTATTCTGCGGATTCTTTGGATCGCTCACATCAAAAACATGAATACCTCTCATTTTCTCATTGATAAAAATAAAATTATCCTTGAAATAAATTTTCCCAGGGTTATTCAGTTTTTGTGCAGTGTTCATTTTCACAGCCGAACGCAAATCGCTGTAGCTCATGTAAATAGGCGAATTTGCATTAAAAGTTTCAAAAACCTTGTCGGTGCAGGCAGATGAGAAGGCCAGTAAGAGCACCAATACCGAAAAGATATGTTTCGTTTGCTTCATGGCTGTAATTAATTAAAGATGAATCCGATTTTAAGCGAAAGCCGAGAAAAATTGGTTTCGAGCTTGTAACCATTATCTCCTGAATATTTTAGTTGATGATAACGATAACCAAAAGCGAAAAACCAACCAAAGTTATCAGACGTATGCCGCTGAAACCCAAATGAAGGATTAATAAGAAATCCACCTTCAGTATCCAATTTCTGATTTGTTTGGTAGCCCGGCCAGTAGGACGAAGAATAATCAACATAGTAATTGTTGAAATTCTGACGGCTTTCTTTTTCAAGAGGAACCTGATAACCCACCTGCAGATTAACAAACGGAGTGAATCGAGTCTCCCGGAATTTATACTGAACTTGCGCAAAGGCAGGCATGTAAGTTTCATCCAAAAATTCAGCACCAAGTCCAGCTCCTAAATATAATTTATCCGCAACTTTGTAGTTAAACGATGTCATAAATGAAAATGGTGCTTTCTGGCTATTTCCGGAGTTACCCAACAAAACTCCCAGAGAAGTATCAAAGAAATAATTTTGATTTGGATTCCGTTCGCGAACAGCTTTCGAATATTTCGAAATGCTGTCGACGTCAGCAATTTTAAAAACCCATTCGTTTCCGGCTGAGTTAATTTTTACAATGTCAAGATCGTGTGTGATCAATTGGCCTTTAATGATTCCTCCTGATTTCAGGTAAACGATGTCTTTTTTACTTTTCTGAGCGAAAGCCGGAACCAGAATTAATCCAGTCAAAATCAGAATGAGAATTTGCTTCATGTCGTTTTGGTTTTCAATAAAGATGAGTTGACTGAACAAAAGGTTGCGCAGGAAAAAGAAGAAATCCAGAATTCAAGTTTCAAAATCAAAAAATCGTCATCAATAAAGGCTATTGATGACAATGAAATACATTGCAAATGATTTTTGATGACTAGTGATTACTAAAACTCGTAGCTCAATCCAGTAAAAACACCAATTGTATAAGGCTTATAGGTAACTTCCGAGTTGCTGTTCAGCGAATTCAGGTAATATTTCAAGCGTGGCTCAACATTTAGAAACAGGCGATTCGATAGTTCGTATTTTATGCCTAGCCCAAGCGTTCCGCTGTAATTCAAGGTTTCCATATCTTTGGTTTTTCCAACCAGCGATTTTCCCGAAGAATCTTCAACAAAGATCTGATTACCAACTAAAACATTCGAACTAAATCCACCGAGCATAACAACATCAAATTTGGCGTCAATTAAGGTGTACCGCAAATAAAGTGGAATCTCGATGTAGTCAAAATTTTGAATGAAGTTAGTTGACGAAACAATTACTGCCGAATTCAGGGTTTTATCTTCCAGCGAATTACCCACAACCAATCCTGAAGGAATTTTACTTAATTCGATCACCCCCGCATTACTGTTCATACTCATTCGGTTCGAATTGGGAGCCATACTTACCGGCGTGTTGAAATAATTCGAACCCAAGGTAGCATATTGCAAATCTTTGCCGCCTGAGCTTGATGAGTTCCCTGAAGATTGCCCCAATCCGGAATAATAGACGCCGCTCTGCAAGCTCCATCGTTTACCTTTTTTATATTCCACTGATATTCCTCCACCCAAATCAACCTGATTGGCAGATGAAGTACGTAACATACTACTGGCGTATGACCGCGATTGGCTTCCCCGCGAAACGTTATATTCCGGCGAAACCTGAGCTCCAACTAACCAGCGTGCTTTTTCTTCCGATGTATTTTCAGCAGTGAGTATTTTCTTATTTAGCTCCATAATCTGCTGATCAATTGTTTTTTGAATCAGTACCGGAGAATTTTCACCGCTTTTCATCGCCTGAAGTGTATTTGAATTTTCATTCTCCGGTTTGATCATTCGATAAAGGCTTTTCAGTGGTTTCATCAACAACGATTCATTGTTTGTGGCGATCGGCGTAGATTGGGAGGCCATGGTTGTTGCTACGGATTCTGAATTTAGATCTATTGACCTGGACTGAGTTTTCGGCGACGCAGAGTTAACCACATTGCTTGCAAGTGATGTCGTTGCTGGTGCTATCTCTTGAGCTGGCGTTACTTTTTCTGACTGAATATGAGTTTCAGGGGACTTTGTCGAAGTGGAACTCTGTTCAACAACAACAGCCTGTTTCATTTCCGGAAAATCTCCGTCATTCAACTGCCAACCAGCGACAAATGCAATCAACAGAGCAGCAGCAACTCCGGCCACTCTCCAAAAAATCAATTTCTTTTTCCGACGTTCTCCTGCAACTGCCGAAAGTATTTTATCAAGCAAATATGCAGGCGGTTCCTGCTCGTAATTCAGGAGCTTGTCGCGAAACAATTCGTCCAAATTTCTATCCTTCCTCATGCCGTATAATTGTTTTTGGCATTTATTTCACCAAAGTTCTCTTGAACTTTCTTTTTCAGTATATCTCTGGCACGCGCCAGATTCGATTTAGAGGTTCCCTGTGTGATCGACATTTCATCGGCAATTTCTTGATGAGACATACCTTCAATCACATACAAGTTAAAAACCAATTGGTAACGGGGCGGCAATTCCTGAATCAATTTCATCAGATCGTCAGCCGAAATTTTGGCAATCACATCGTCTGAATAATTAATTGAATCATAAATAGCGACGTCTTCAACAGGGTACATCAGATGTTGTTTTCTGATCTTTTCAAGCGAAACATTGATCATGATCCGTCTAATCCAGCCTTCCAATGAACCATCGTTTCGGAAAGACTTCAGGTTATTAAAAACCTTAACAAAGCCATCCTGCAAATTATCTTCAGCCTCGGTTGAATCTTTGGCATACCGAAGGCATACTCCAAACATTTTTGGTGCAAACTGACGGTATAATTTTGCCATAGCGTTCTGGTTACCGGCAATACAATCTTTTATTAGCTGTTCAAATTCCTTCAAAGTCCAGTTTCAGTTCTTTCGATCAAAATTAGTTGTTTTGCCGCAAACTTCAGGTAATCTGCAACTTTTTGTCTCCTTCATCACAACTCGTACTTTGCAAATTTTTGGATGATGCCGTATAGCCACATTCCATAAAAGTTACATACCGCCTTATAGATGACATTTACTTAAAAATGGTTGCGTACAAAAATTAATCGCTGGATTTATTCTGATTTCAACAGCGAAATGCCCAGATAAGTAGCCGTTATAAGAGCATTCTGTATATTAAGATTCCAAATCATATGAACCGTTTCTTTTTTATATCTGTTAAAACTGCATACATTTAGGGAAATTACCACGAATAAAAAGAACATGCAGAATTTGAATTATGGAGTTGTAGGAAATTGCCGGAGTGCGGCACTTATATCTGAAAAAGGGAGCATTGAGTGGTTTTGTTTTCCTGATTTCGATTCACCATCAATCTTTTCAAAGCTACTCGATGTTGAGAAAGGCGGCGAGTTTGGCTTTGAAGTCTCCGAGAAATACTCGATCACGCAAAAATATGTCGAAAATACCAATATCCTAAGTACTCTTTTCACGTCAGACGAAGGTAGTTTTGAAGTCATTGATTTTATGCCCCGCTATAAACTTGATGATGTCAATCATTATCTTCCTCCCGAGATATACAGATACATCAAACTATTATCGGGCAAACCTACTTTCAGGGTAAATTATAACCCGAAAATGAAATACGCTGCAAAGGAGGCTACCCATCACATTGGCAAACGATTTATCAAGAGTCAATCAATCGATGATCCTTTGGATTGTGTTTATCTGTACACGAGCATTCAATATGCCTTAATTCTTGGAAAGAAAGAAATTGCACTTGAAAATGACCAGTTTATTCTCTTATCGAATAACCAAAAGTTAATCAATATTGACATCGAACGGGTAAGTCTTGAATACAACCGCACAAAAATATATTGGCTCAATTGGGTAAACCGCTCCAAAAAGTTTAAAACACATAACGCCATCATTGCCAGAAGTATGTTGGTCCTGAAACTGATGTCGTTTCACCCAACCGGCGCTGTTTTAGCTGCCTTAACAACCAGCATTCCTGAAACCATTGGTGAAGTGCGCAATTGGGATTATCGTTTTTGCTGGCTTCGCGACGCTTCCATGTCGATAGAAACACTGATGGACATGGGACACTACGGTGCAGCCCGTCGCTTTATGACCTTTATCAAGGGTATCCTGAAATCAAAGGAGGACAAATTTCAGATCATGTACGGAATCAGGGGCGAACGCATTCTATATGAAGAAGAGCTACCGCATTTATCAGGATATGAAAATTCAAAACCAGTCAGAATTGGAAATGCAGCCTATTACCAGAAGCAAAACGATGTGTATGGTTACCTGATGAATGTTATTTATCAGTATTACAAGTTTTTCCCCGGAACACTGGACGAAATTGAAGACATTTGGGAGGTTGTGAGAAACATAATCAGGGCAGTGATTGCCGATTGGGAAAACCCAGACAATGGAATCTGGGAAATCCGCAACTCCGACAAACATTTCGTATTCTCCAAAGTGATGTGCTGGGTCACACTCGACCGTGGTGTTAAAATTGCCCAATTACTGAACCTAAAAGAATATGCGAAAAAATGGAAAAAGGAGGCCGACCGGATAAAGAAAGACATTCTGGGAAACGGTTGGAACGAGCAAATGCAAAGTTTCACTCAAACCTATCATGAAACAGATTTGGATGCTTCGCTTTTGTTGATGGAAGAATATGGCTTCATTTCGGGTACCGATGAGCGATACAAAAAAACAGTTCAAGCCATTAAAAAAGAGCTTTTTTACAAGGGATTAATGTACCGTTACATCAATGCCGACGACTTTGGACGATTGTCGTCTTCGTTCACCATTTGCACCTTCTGGCTTATTCGTGCACTTTATGTGACGGGTGATACCGATGAAGCTTTGGAAATTTTCAACAAGATTGTAGGGTACTCAAATCACCTGGGATTATACAGCGAAGATCTCGACTTTGAAACAAAACGGCAGTTGGGAAATTTCCCCCAGGCCTACTCACATCTGGCTTTAATAAACACAGCGACCTTATTTACCGATGAACGCCATTTGTCTCAGTTTATTCGTCCTTAGCCTGAAATGCCAATTTGTTGTTATGATTCAGGCGAACCTTTGCAAAACAATCGGGATAATTGGCCTGAATAAAATCGATAACTTTCTCACGGACTTCAACGCGTAAGTCCCAGTTTTTTGAAGCGTCGCCGCTGCTGACTAATATTCGCATCTCTTTATATAACTCGTTGGTATTGGTAATCTGCACATTGAAGACACGCTCGTCCCAATTCGGATTACCTTTCAATATGGTAGGGACAAAATCCCGAATCGACTGAACAGGAAGGTCGTACCCTACATAAAAAAAGACGGTTCCCATGATATCGGCACTCGATCTTGTCCAATTCTGAAAAGGTTTTTCAAGAAAATAATTAACTGGCAACATTAGGCGGCGTTCATCCCAAATTTTCACCACCACATACGTGAGCGTAATCTCTTCAATCCTGCCCCACTCTCCTTCAACGATTACCACATCATCCAAGCTAATGGGTTGCGTAATGGCAATTTGGATACCGGCCAAAAACATCCCGATGCTCTTCTGTGCTGCAAACCCGACAATTAACCCAGCAACTCCTGCGGAAGCCAATATACTTGTCCCAACGGCTTTTGCTCCATCAAAAGTCATCAGGACAACCGAGATCGTGAGAATTACGATTACTGTATCAGCAATATTCTGAAAAACAGTCAGCTGGGTAAGTCGTCTTCTTGCATGTAAATTGTCCGATGCTTTCACATCAAGCTTTTTATTCAACAAATAAGCACCCAATTTCACAAACTTAATCAGTAGCCATCCAACCGAAAGGATCAGAACGATATTGTTAACATGGATTAAATATTTGAAAAAAGTTAGATCTTTCAGGAACAAATGGGCAAAAGATTTAATCATGATCCACACCAAAATCCAAAGCAGCGGAATTTTAAATACATCCAACACAAAATCATCCCATTGATTAACCGTTTTTCGAGTATAAATCTTTAGCCGTTTATAAATTAAAAAGTACGCAAAAAGAAAAACTACAATCACAACAACCATCAGAAAGATTGCTGTAAAGTTTATGGTGTTAACTGAATTATTCACTCTAAAATATTTAAGTTATTAATCTAATTATCTGTGCTCTAACTTGGATATCTCTGAATATATCGGGTTTCGTCTCTCCTCGAAAATTGCCTTTTTTAAATCCTGAATTACTATGCTTTTAAGATCAAGTTTTTAAGAAAAGATATAGTGTCGCTTTGCGCCAAGCTAAACCGTGCATGATCGGAAATTGAACCAACCTTAATCGTGATGGCTTCAGCAGGTAAAGCATGAAACATGTCATCATCGGTAATATCATCGCCCATAGCCATCACAAAATCATAATTGTCACGACCCAACAGTCGTGTAGCTTCGGTACCTTTGTTCACCCCTATGGTTTTCACTTCTACTACCTTGTTTCCCCTCATAATCTGAAGATTCAGGCGCGAGCAGGGCATCATCAGGGCATTAATCAATTGTTTTTCTCGAAGTTCGGCCAACCACTTGTCGCAATTGCGGTAATGCCAAACCAAGGCTGTTTTCTTTTTCTCAATCATCGAGCCAGGCGTTTTATCCACAATTTGTTGCATAATGTCTAAAACCTCTTCGTCCTCGGGAAATAAGTTCCGAACACTTGCTTGCCAAACGCCATATTCTTTATAGTACGCGCCATGTTCAGCGGCCATATCAAAGCCATAGTTGCCAAACCATTTATCTAAAAAATCTGTATTTCGGCCACTGCTAATAACAATCGTATTCTGCTTATCCGCCGCAAGCTCTTTTAAGGTTTCAATTAATACGTATCCCGGAATCGCCATATCCGGATTTTTTACAATTGGAACCAAAGTTCCGTCGTAATCCAAAATAATCAGCCTCTTCTTCGCGGTTTTATAGAGTTGGTAAATTGTTTCTGTCAATTCAGTTCCAATTTTTTTCCCCTGAAGTGATTGGTTTTTCTTCTCAATGGCAACCAATTCCTTTACAAAATCGCGGGCCCATTTATTTACTGTTTGTTTCGATACGGTCTTCTGCATTTTGCCCATTCGCCTTACCTTTTCATCTTCAGGCATGGTTAAAGCATCCAAAAAAGCACCTTCAATTTCATCAATGTCATTCGGGTTAATGATCAAAGCTTCTTTTAATTCAGCTGCGGCTCCAGCCATTTCACTCAAAACCAATACGCCCGGATTGTCTCGCTTTACAGCGACATATTCCTTGGCAACTAAATTCATCCCATCGCGCAAAGGAGTTACAAATGCAAAATTAGCGATGTGATACAAAGCCATCAGCTCCCCAAAAGGGAATCCACGGTAGAAGTAATAAACCGGACTCCAATTAAGAGTTGAATATAAACCATTTAAAGAACCAATCATTTCATCGATCTTAGTTTTCAAGTCTGCATACATATCCACCTGATCGCGCGAGGGCACAATAACCATCACGAGCGAAATCTCGCCCCTGTATTCCGGATGGTTTTCAAGAAACAGTGCAAACCCTTTCAATCTGTGCAGAATTCCTTTACTGTAATCGAGTCGGTCGACTGAAAGCGCTAATTTATGGCTGCCAAAATTTTCCCTGAACTTATTCGCCATTTGCTGGACATTCTCATCTAAAATAGCATTGTAGTGCAATTCATAGTTAATGCCCATAGGGAAGGCATCAACATGCACCATTCGCTCACCAACATTAATTTCGTCTAAATTGCAGTCAAGCCCAAGAACGCGATAGGCGGCACTGATAAAATGCCTCATGTAATCGTGGGTATGAAATCCAATCAAATCGGCGCCCAAAAGTCCTTTTAGGATTTCGGCACGTTCCGGAAGAACACGAAACAACTCGTATGATGGGAAAGGGATATGATGGAAATAACCGATACTGATTCCTTCAATTTTTTCGCGAAGCATAGCCGGCAAAAGCATTAACTGGTAATCCTGAATCCAGACCCTATCGTCTGGTTTTATAAGCTTAACCGCTTCTTCGCAAAACAACCGGTTAACTTCCTGATAGGATTCCCAAAATCTGGATTCGTACTGAATGTAGGTATAAAAATAGTGGCACAAAGGCCAGATCACCGTGTTGCTATAGCCTTCATAGTAATCGCTAATCTGTGCTTCCGAAAGAAATACAGGGAAGAAATTTTCGGACAATAATCCAGCTCTGATTTGATCTTTATCCTGATCTTCATCGACAAATATTCCAGGCCATCCAATCCAGTTCTTTTCTTCGAAATCTTTCAACGAACCTAAACCGGTTGCAAGTCCACCCTCGCTACGTTCGTAAACGAAATCATTTTCCGGTTTGCTCACTTTTAGAGGTAACCGATTTGAAATAATATACAGTGCCATTTTTTGCTTATTTTGGAGAATAAAAGCCGGTTAAAATCAAAGAAATAATGACTATAAAACAGTACCGGCTAAAATCAATTTCTCTAAAGTTAATAAAATTAAGTAAGCATCTGGGCTAAAATCAACCACATATGCTTTGTTACGACAACAATTCATTTTGGGTTAAGGTTGATTTCACGAATTTACGAATGGGTTAAAACAAAAGCAGAATAGAAGCTGCTACGGTAAGTGAAGTTACTATTTTCTCCACTTCAATCGGTCCTGACAATTCTTTCTGAGTCAATCATCCGTTTGTTTTTGCCATCCGGAAGAAGGATACCAAAGCCATTTTTGGTTGTTTGGAAAGTGATGAAACCAACACAAAACTAGGCACCTGCAACTTTTTATTCTTTCAAACGAAAATAATTCCGGTCATTTGTAATTCTAATCATTCGTTTTTTAATTATTTCGTTGTATTATGACAATCTGCCCCAAAAAGACTTGTCCGTAAATTAAAAAACAACGAAAATAAGAAACGTATGATCAAATTCAGATTAATCCTGATCATTGTCCTGTTACAGGTATCAGGAATGGTTTTCAGCCAGAATCCACTAAATCAGCCTGCGCCAACTGATCCTGCTTTCCGAATTGGCAAGCTTGCCAACGGAATCACTTACTACATTCGGCACAACGAAGAACCCAAAGAACGGGCAAGTTTTTACATCATTCAAAATGTAGGCGCTTTGCTCGAAAACGACGACCAGAATGGTTTAGCTCACTTTCTGGAACATATGGCTTTTAATGGCACCGAGCATTTCCCCGGAAAAGGAATCATTAACACGCTGGAGAAACATGGCGTACAATTTGGGCGAAACATAAACGCCTATACCAGTTTTGATGAAACAGTTTATAACCTGAGCGACATCCCAATTAAGCACGAAGGTTTGGTCGATACTTGTTTACTTGTACTTAACGATTGGGCCGACTATCTATTACTAACCGATGAGGAAATTGATGCCGAGCGTGGCGTAATTAATGAAGAATGGCGTACCGGGCAAAATGCCGATCGGCGCATGTTTAACCAATATGTAAAAGTACTTCTTCAAGGTTCTAAATACACCCAACGCGATGTGATTGGAAGTATGGATGTGGTTAAAAACTTTAAATACAAAACACTCCGCGACTTTTACCACGATTGGTACCGAAGCGATTTACAGGCAATAGCTATTGTTGGCGACATTGATGTGGATGTCGTTGAACAGAAAGTGAAAGCTTTATTTTCGGGCATTGAAACGGTTCAGAACCCTCCCAAACGCGAATTCTACGAAGTTCCTGACAATAAAGAACCGCTGTATGTACTAACAACCGACAAAGAAGCCTCGAGTTACGAGGTAAACTTATACATCAAACATAAAGCGACTCCTCCGGCAGAAAAAAACATGAACTATCTGCGCGAGAAAACCATTCAGGCATTGTTTGGCATGATGACCCGCGACCGCATTAGCGAACTGTTGCAAAAAGGAGTACCTCCGTTTGTAATGGGCAGCATTAGTTACAGTGGATTTGTTGATGGATACGAAGTCTTAAACATTGAAGCAACCGCCAAACCCAACGAAGATGAAATTGCTTTTAAAACAATTTTTACTGAAGCACAGCGGATTAATAAACATGGATTTACTTCAGTAGAACTCGATAGGGCTAAAACAAATTACCTGACTTCGCTGGAAAGCCGTTACAAACAACGCGACAAAATCAGCAATGATGTTTATGCCCGCGATTGCAAAAGCAATTACATCGGAAACGAACCTCTGACTTCAATCGATTTCGATTGGGAATTCGCTCAGGCCATATTGCCTACCATTTCGGTTGAAGAAGTTTCGGCTCATGCCAAACAATGGATGACTCCTGAAAACCGCGTGGTTGTGGTAATGGGGCCTGATAAACCTGAAGCCAAACACCTTTCAAAAGAACAGGCTTTTGCCATAATCAATGAAGTTGAAAACAGTCCGATTGAACCCTATACCGATCAGGTTGTATCGTCTAACCTAATCAGCAAGGAATTGAAAGGTTCGAAAGTAAAAAGCACCAGGCAGCTTCCGGAATTTAATGCCGTAGAATGGACTTTAGGGAATGAAGCCAAGGTCGTTTTCCGTCAGGCCGACTACGAAAAAGATCAGGTTTCGCTGGTAGCCGTGAGCAAAGGAGGAAGCTCGAAAGTGAACAACGATAAAGTTGCCTCGGCTATGATGCTGAACCAATTCATGGGAGCATTCGGCGTGGGCGAATACGATGCCACAGCCTTGAAAAAAGCGTTGACAGGTAAAAAAGTTAGCTTGAATGTGAGTTTGTCGGACCTGAATGAAACATTTTCCGGATCGGCAACTCCGAAAGATTTTGAAACCATGATGCAACTGCTTTATCTGCAATTCGAGAATCCACGGTTCGACAAAGAAGCATACGAAGCCTTGCTTGGTCGTTACAAAGCCTATTTAGCAAATATGGCCAACAATCCACAAAAGATAATGAGCGATTCGCTGTCGTTGATCATGACTTGTAAAAATCCTCGCACAAAACTGATGACTCCACAAATGCTCGACGAGATTTCACTGGATCAGATTGAAGGCATTTATAAAGACCGGTTTGTCGACGCAGGTGATTTTACATACTTCATAGTTGGTAACATCGACGAAGCAACCGCTAAAACGATGGCCGAAAAATACATTGGCTCGCTGACTAATTTGCCTCGAAAAGAAACATGGATCGATCGTAACGTTGAAGGCCCGAAAGGAAAAACGGTTCGCGAAATTGAAATACCTCAGGAAACCAAGAAAGCAACGGTGATTGTGAATTTCGATACCAAAATGGATTTTACTCCTGAACAGAACTTGCTGCTGAGTGTTTTCCGCGACATCCTGAACTTCCGTTATACTGAAGAAATACGCGAAAAAGAAGGTGGAACTTATGGAGTAAGGGTTTCAACCAATTCCGAAAAATTTCCAAAGGCCGAAAAAAGCCTTAACCTGATGTTTGATACCGATCCGGAAAAAGCTCAAAAGCTGAAATCAATCGTTTATCAGGAAATTGAAAAAATTGCTCAAAACGGTCCAACTGCGGTAGATTTAGATAAAGCAGTTAAAAATCTCCTGAAAAACAGGGAACAATCGAAACTGCACAACAACTACTGGTTGCAGGCATTGAATACGTATTACACCTACTCATACAACCCGGCTGCAGCTGAAAACTATGAGAATATCCTTCAGAAAATGACCATTGCCGATGTTCAGCAATTTGTAAAATCGCTCACTTCAAAAGCCGACGTGGTTGATTTAATCTTCAAGGCAAAGCCTGAATAAAACAAATTGAATTTACCAATATAGAAAAGCCTTTCATCGCTAGCGATGAAAGGCTTTTTAATGGGATACGGTATACAAAAAAGGAGCGCTCCCGAAACCGGAAACGCTCCACTATAATGTGCCTATAAAATTTATCTGTTTGAGATATTTCTTAAGCTACGGGTTCAATTTCGATCATTATGAAACCTTTCGGTATTTTTTGACCTTTTTCAATATTGATCTTTACGATTTTACCTTTGAACGGCATCTGCACATCGTTGTACATTTTCATCGCTTCTAAAACAATAATACTGTCGCCACCGTTCAAAACCTGTCCTTCTTTCACCAAAATATCGATGATCGTTCCCGGAATATATGATTTAATCATATTAAAATTTGGTTCTTCCCAAACTTTCCGGTTCAAGTACTTTTTGTTATAAGTGGTTTCGTATTTTGCACTGTGTACAATAATGTACTGCTTATTTTCCTGGTCTGCCATAATCATTTAGTTTGGTTTAAAATGGTGGAAGTCCATGTTTTTTAGCTGGAGCCGGCACATCTTTATGCATAGAAATCTGAAGTGCATGCAACAGGATTTTACGTGTTTCCTGAGGTTCAATCACTTCGTCGATGTAACCCTTCGATGCAGCTACATAAGGATTGGCAAACTTGTCTTTGTATTCCTGAATCTTTTGCTGACGCATAGCTTCCGGATCGGCTGCTTCTGCAATTTCCTTGCGGAATACAATGTTAGCTGCGCCTTCAGGTCCCATAACAGCGATTTCGGCAGTTGGCCAGGCGAATACAAAGTCGGCGCGTAAGTGGCGCGAGTTCATAGCGATGTAACCACCACCGTATGCTTTCCGGATAATGACAGTGATTTTTGGCACTGTAGCTTCTGAATACGAATACAAAATTTTTGCACCATGACGAATAACCCCGGCATGTTCCTGATCAACTCCGGGAAGGTATCCAGGCATATCTTCCAATGTAATAATTGGAATATTGAACGCGTTGCAATAGCGGATAAAACGGGCTGCTTTATCAGAGCTGTCGCAATCGAGCACCCCGGCCAAAACCAAAGGTTGATTAGCAACAAAACCGACAGTTTCGCCATTCATACGACCGAAACCAATTACAATATTTGCAGCAAAAAGTTCCATGATTTCGAAGAACTCCGAACCATCGGTAATCGATTTAATAATGTCGCGAATATCGTAAGGCATACGTGCATCAGCCGGAACAATATTTTCGATTTTCAATTTAGTTTTTGGTTCCTTTGGTGGGAAAGCTTTTGCCCGAACGGTATTGTTCCATGGAATGTAGGTGATCAAGGTTTTGATCTGCTCGAAACATTCTTTTTCGCTCAAAGCAAAGAAATGGGCATTACCGGTAGTTTCGGCATGAACCCTTGCCCCACCAAGCGCTTCCATCGAAATATCTTCGCCTAACACACTTTTTATAACCGCAGGACCGGTGATGAACATTTTTGAAATATTTTCAACCACAAAAACAAAGTCGGTCAAAGCAGGAGAATAAACTGCGCCACCAGCGCATGGACCAAGAATAACAGAAATCTGTGGAATTACACCTGAAGAAAGCGTATTACGGAAGAAAATTTCGCCATAACCAGCCAGCGAATTCACGCCTTCCTGAATACGGGCACCGCCTGAGTCGTTAATACCAATCAGCGGAACACGCATTTTAAGCGCATGATCCATAATTTTGGTGATCTTACGGGCGTGCATCAATCCCAAAGATCCACCTTCAACGGTAAAATCCTGAGCATAGATACAAATTGGAGAACCATATATCATTCCCGTTCCAATCACAACTCCGTCTCCTGCCAAAACTTTATTGCTCATGTTGAAGTCAGTTCCAACATGCTCAACGAACATATCGTATTCATGAAATGAGCCCTCATCAACAATAGCGAGGATACGTTGACGTGCGGTCATTTTGCCTTGAGCGACTTGCTTCTCAATAGCCTTATCTCCTCCACCCAGACGAACCTCATCCTTCCGTTTACGAAGGTCTAAAATGCTTCTTTTCAGTGACATAGAATTTGTTTTTGATTAAAATAATCTAATTTTTGATTTTTAATTCGCATCCAAACAGATGCTTTAACAGGGCGCAAAATTATCATTTTTTCTTTGTATGACATGTTTTATAAAACATTCGTGCAAAAAAAACTGTTTTCGCTTGTTTATTTGTTTTTGAATTATATTATCCCAAGTTTGAATTTTTAAGCATCACTTCGCGGCCCTGCGGTACAGGTAGAATGCAAGTCCCCCGTAAACCAGATTTGGAATCCACATGGCCAGCCAGGGAGCCAGCAAATCGCTGGTCGCAAAGACTGTAGTTACCTGCATAAAAAGAATGTACGAGAAACTTAAAAGCAATCCCAATCCCAGGTGAAACCCAATACCACCTTTTATCTTCCGGGAAGCCAGGGAAACACCAATGATCGTCAGAATAAATGCTGAAAACGGTCCTGACCGTCGTTTGTGCTTTTCAATTTCATAGTCGATTGTATTTACACCGCGAAGTTTCAGCGTTTCAATTGATTTGTTTAACATGGGCAAAGTCATTGTTTCCACAACATTAGAAACCACCTGATAATCTTCTGGAAGCATATTCAACGTGGTATCCTTTTCGCTTCCCTGGGTTATTTTCTCAGTATAACCATCAATAGTCCTTATGTTATAATCATGAATAACCCATTTCTTTTTTTCACGATCCCATTTGATGTAATCAGCTGACAATTTGGAAATCAGTTTCCGTTCAGCAAATTTCTCAATGGTAAATTTATAACCTACATCGTTAGAAGCATTGTAGGCCGACATGTAAACAAATACGCCCGGCTCGATCTGCCTATGAATATTTTTCTCATTCGGAGCCTTTTTCGGATTAATCATATTAGTAAAATCAATTCGCTTTTTATTCGCCGGAGGGATCACATAATTCCCCAGAAGATACGAAAACAAGGCAATAACTGTAGCGCCAACCAGGTAGGGTCGCATAAGCCTCTTAAACGAAACGCCACTACTTAAAATAGCAATAATCTCGGTATTGTAGGCCAGTTTCGAAGTGAAATAAATAACAGCAATAAAGGTAAACAGTCCGCTAAAAAGGTTAGCAAAATAGGGCACGAAATTGATGTAATAATCAAAAACGATAGACTTCACCGAAACATCCTTCGACATAAAATCATCAATCTTTTCAGATATATCAAAAACAATTGAGATACAAATAATCAGAGCAATGGCATAAAAAAATGTCCCAAGAAATTTCTTAATGATATACCAATCAATTTTATGCAGCATACTGTTTAAAAGTCAAAAGTTTAAAGTCAAAAGTTTAAAGTCAAAAGTTTAAAGTCAAAAGTTTAAAACCACATCATCAGGACACAAGCAAAAGACTCATCCTTCTTTTATCATTTTTCCCAAAAATAAACCTTATTGTCAAAGCCTTACAGACAGTTGTTGAACCATTTCTTCTTTCCAGCTCTTAAATGTGTCATTCAGAATATGCATTCTCGCTTCTTTAACCAACCAAAGATAAAAGGCCAGATTGTGCTGGCTTGCAATCTGTGCACCAAGCATTTCACCGGCAATAATCAGATGCCGAAGAAAAGCCCTGCTGTAATGGTGATCGACAAACGAAGTTCCATCCGGATCAATCGGTGAAAAATCATCAGCCCATTTCTTGTTCCGCATGTTCATCACGCCTTTACTGGTAAAAAGCATTCCATTGCGTCCGTTGCGGGTAGGCATCACGCAATCAAACATATCAATACCGCGGTCAATTCCTTCCAGAATGTTAACCGGAGTGCCCACTCCCATTAAATAACGTGGCTTATTCTCCGGAAGTATTTCGTTAACGACTTCAATCATGGCATACATATCTTTCTCCGGCTCGCCTACCGAAAGGCCACCAATGGCATAGCCATCAGCATTATACTGTAGTACGTTTCGAGCAGCAATTTCGCGCAGTGCAGGATAAACAGCTCCCTGAACAATTGGAAACAGCGATTGTGAATACCCGTATTTAGGTGCCGTTTTCTCAAACTGGTTCCAGCAGCGATCGAGCCAGCGCTGGGTCATTTCCATCGACTTCCGGGCATACTCGTACTCGGCATCTCCGGGCGTGCATTCATCAAAAGCCATCATAATGTCAGCACCAATCGTACGCTGGGTATCCATCACATTTTCAGGAGTAAATAAATGAGCCGAACCATCAATGTGCGATTGAAACTTAGCTCCTTCTTCGCTCAGCTTCCGGATGTCGCCCAACGAAAAAACCTGGTAACCACCACTATCAGTCAATATTGGACCATCCCAACCATTAAATTTGTGAAGTCCACCAGCTTGCTCAATGATGGATAAACCTGGCCTTAAATACAGATGATACGTGTTTCCAAGAATAATTTGCGCACCAATATCCTCCTTCAAGTCTCTTTTGTGAATTCCCTTTACTGAACCGGCTGTACCTACCGGCATAAATATCGGAGTTTCAATTGTACCGTGATCGGTAGTAATAAAACCTGCCCTTGCTTTGCTTCCGCCAGTCGTATGTTTTAATTCAAATTGCATCAAGCTAATTTTTTGAGTGCCCAAAGATAGCTATAAAAGTGGAATGACAGGAAAAATCAGCAACAGGCTAATTGTTAAATCTAATTAAAAAGAGGAAGGATTTAATCAGCAGGTTTATTAATTTTGCCGCGCATAAAAATGCGGATCTGATCTATTTATTAACCAAGCAACTCCAACGTGGAAATTATTAATTACAGATTGTTTACAATCACCGATATAGTGCTGTTAGCCTCACTGTTAGTCGTATTTATAATGCAGATGTACTTTTTGCTGAGATACTACTTAAAACTGGCCCGGCATCGGGATAATGACGCCAACCCAGGCGCTAACCGCATCTCGATAATTATGTCTGTCAGAAACGAGGAACAAAATATTCGGGAGATTATCGGTAAATTTAACGAACAACATTTTGAGGATTATCAAATCCTTGTAATTAATGTTCACTCTGAAGATAATACCGACGGAATTTTGAGTGTGCTTGCAGAAACGAATCCCAAGTTGAAGGTTACAACTCTAAGTCAGGAAACTCAATTTTCTGAAAAACAAATCATCAACATCGGACTCAAAGGATCATCTTCGCCCTGGATCGTTTTGCTTACCTCTTCTTCAGGAGAAATCAATCCGGATTGGCTGGCCAACCTGAATGGTTTACTTACACCTGAAATTGATCTGGTTGTTGCTTACACAAATATTGAACGAATGAAAGGATTCCGCAACCTGATTTGCCGGTTGGAGCGTTTCAGCCAGTTCGTGATCAGCGGTGCATGGACTCTTGCCGGAAAGCCTTTTGTTTTCAACGAGAACAATGTACTTTTCAAAAGGACAATGTACTTCGACACGCTTGGATTCAGGCATAAAATGAACCGGAATTTTGCCAACCTCGAACTGATCTTCAATGAAAATCTAAAAAAAGGACGGGTCAAAATAACCACCAATCCTGATTTAGCAATCCGCGAACACATCGAAGACGACCGTGGCGATCATGTTCGATTATTAAAAAAAGGTGTCCAGATCAGACAATCCCTGTCTTGGTCAAAAAAAATCAGCCTATTTCTGGACGATGCAACCAAAATACTGCTTGCAGGACTTATAACAACAGTAATTATACTTCACCCTGAATACTGGATCACATTTTCTGCTTTACCTCTTATATATCTCATTCTTCTTGCTATTATTGTTAAAATGCTATTAAAACGGCTGAATGAACGAAAAATATTCTTATCTTCGTTTGTGTACATTTTAATAAAACCGCTCCTGAACTGGTGGTTTTTTTGGTCGATGTACTTAATTCACCGAAGAAATAGATGGAATTAAATCCTGAATTATCAGACAAAGCTCAGTACGATTTCTCACTGGTTGAGGCAGCGCTATCCGGCGAAGAGAAAGCGTTTGCCAAGCTGATGAGCCGCTATAAGGATGCGATTTATTTTATGCTTCTGAAAATGGTGAATAATAAAAACGATGCTGAAGACCTCACACTTGAAGCTTTTGGTAAGGCGTTTAAAAATCTCCATCAGTATTCACCCAATTATGCATTCAGCACCTGGTTATTTAAAATAGCTACAAATAATTGCATCGATTTTTTGAGAAAGCGCCGCGGCGTTTACATTTCAATTGAGAATAATCTGGAAAACGGCGATAACGACGCACCCATTAAACTCAGGTCGACAGAACCTAATCCCGAGGAAAAACTGATGCGGATCCAAAAAGCCATCTTGATGCGCCGTATTGTTCACAGGCTAAAACCGCGATACCGCATTCTGGTTGAACTTCGCTATTTTAGGGAATTCTCGTACGAAGAAATTGCAAAAGAACTAAATTTGCCCCTCGGTACTGTAAAAGCCCAGCTTTTCAGGGCTCGCGAAATGCTCTTCAAAATGATCGAATCGACTGAAATTGACGAGCACGAAGCATAATTGAACTCACAAACATCATGATGGAAATTCTCACAAAATATTTTCCTGATCTCACCGATCAGCAAATGGATCAATTTGGCCGTTTGGGCGCGCTATACGAAGAATGGAACGCTCAAATTAATGTTATTTCCAGAAAAGATATTGAGCAACTTTACGAACGGCACGTGCTCCATTCGCTGGCCATCGCCAAAGTTATTCAGTTTAATCCGCAAACAACAGTTCTTGATGTTGGCACCGGTGGAGGCTTCCCTGGCATACCGCTTGCCATTCTATTTCCTGAAACTTCGTTCATGTTGATCGATTCAATTGGGAAGAAAATTAAAGTGGTTAACGAAGTAGCTTCAGCGCTTGGCCTCACAAATGTAACCGCCGAACACATCAGGGTTGAAGAGGTAAAGCAGAAATTTGATTTCGTGGTAAGCCGCGCTGTAACTGCATTCCCTCGCTTTGTTTCGATGGTGCAAACCAAAGTCGCCAGCCAAAGCAAAAACGATTTACCCAACGGAATCCTCTATTTAAAAGGAGGCGACTTTGACGAAGAAATTGAACCTTTCAGAAAACAAATCGAGGTTTACGAATTACAAAGCTTTTTTCAGGAAGAATTTTTCGAAACGAAAAGGCTGATTCACATGAGTATAAAAAATAAATAAATAAAAGAGAAAATTGGTTTGCATGATATTAAAAAAGAACTATTTTTGCAGTCCGATTGAAAAACGAAAATTATCTATAAAAAATATTGACCGATGAAAAGGACATTTCAGCCATCAAACAGAAAAAGAAAAAACAAACACGGATTTCGCGAAAGAATGTCTACAGCCAATGGCCGTAAGATTTTGAAAGCCCGTCGTGCAAAAGGAAGAAAAAAACTGACTGTTTCTGACGAACCACAACACAAAAGGTAGTCAATAGCTTTCGGCTTTCCGAACATATACAGAAGGTAAAGAATGAATTTTCTTTACCTTTTTGTGTTTATACCAGTATCGTCTGCCAACCTGATAAAAAGTCTATTGTTTCGGCTTTTGCGTAAACCTACTTGCACATTTTAAACTACTTTTGTGTTTATTCTACGAATCCAGAATTTTAACGCATGACTCTGAAAGAATTCTTCAAAACAAAAACCTTTAAGTATAACGCACTTGCAGTCGTCGGGGTTACCACATTCCTGATCGTGCTGAATATGTTTGCCCTCCGGATTTATACAGATCATGGAGAATCAATTGAAATACCCGACCTGCGTGGCAAAACAACTGCTGAAGTTTCTCAGATTTTAAACAAAATCGACCTTCGGTTTCAGATACGCGATTCGGTATATTCGCACGAAACGGCACCGGGAACGGTACTGGATCATTTTCCGAAGGCCGGAATGAAAGTAAAGGAAAACCGAACCATATTTATCACCCTCTGTGCCATTAGTCAGGAAAAAATACCAATGCCACAGCTTACCGACATTTCGTACCGGCAAGCCATCAACATTATTGAAAGTTCGGGCCTGATCGCTGGAAAGGTTGAATATAAACCTTCTGAATTTCCAAACCTCGTTCTAGAACAGAAAAGCGAAGGACGCGAAATTCCGGTTGGCGAAATAATTCCAAAAGGAAGTGTTATTGACCTGGTCTTAGGAAGCAATAGCAATGGAGAAACCAGTCTGGTTCCAACCTTATTCGGTCAAAACTTAACTGAAGCTAAACTCTCTTTAGACGAAGTTTTCCTGAATATTGGAACAATTACCTACGACGAATCGGTTCTTTACAAAGCTCAGAAAGGAAAAGCAATGATATTCAAACAAAGTCCTGATCCTGCCGGCGTATTTGAGGTTCAAAAAGGAACGGCAATTGATTTGTGGCTCACTATAGATAAAAGTAAACTGGAGTCAAAACCAGAGGAAGAAAAACCAGACAACTCTTTTTTTTAAATGATAGAAGACAACGATATATTCGACGAATTTGACGAAACCGAAGAGACCGAAGACGGCGCTCTGTTCGAGCATTACAACGTAGTGGTCGACCCCGGACAAACTTTACTGCGTATCGATAAATTTCTGTCGAACCGTTTAATGAATGCCACCCGTAGCCGATTGCAGGCCGCCGCCGACGAAGGCAAAATCCTGGTGAATAAACTTCCGGTAAAATCGAGCTATAAGGTAAAACCCGGCGACGAAATCTCCATTGTGATGGACTACCCTCGCCGTGAGCTCAAAATCATTGCAGAAGATATTCCCTTGAATATTGTGTATGAAGATGATGATGTAATGGTTGTCAACAAACCACCGGGACTTGTCGTTCACCCCGGACATGGAAACTATTCGGGTACGCTGGTCAATGCGCTGGCCTTTCATTTCAAAGGACTTCCTTTATTTAATTCTGACGATCCACGCCCAGGTCTTATCCACCGGATCGATAAAAATACTTCCGGATTACTCGTTGTAGCTAAAACCATTGAAGCCAAAGTAAAACTGTCGCTTCAGTTTTTTGAAAAAACGACCAAAAGAAGATATGTTGCCTTAGTTTGGGGCGATTTGGCTGATGACAAGGGAACAATAACCGGCAATATCGGACGAAGCCTTAAGAACAGGCAGGTCTTTACCGTTTTTCCTGAAGGTGATTATGGCAAACCTGCCGTTACACATTATAAAGTCATCGAACGATTAGGTTACGTAAATCTGGTAGAATGTCGGCTCGAAACCGGGCGGACTCATCAGATTAGGGTTCACATGAAACACATTGGACATCCATTGTTTAACGACGACAATTACGGCGGTGACCAGATTCTGAAAGGCACCACTTTTACCAAATACAAACAATTTGTAAAGAACTGTTTTGAAATGATTCCACGGCAGGCGCTTCATGCCCAAATGCTCGGGTTTGTGCATCCGAGAACTGGCGAAGAAATGATTTTCGAATCGGAATTGCCCGATGATTTGGCCAATGTGATTGTCAAATGGAGAAACTATTTATCGAACCGGATAAACGAATAATTTTGAACCACATAGGACACATAGAATATTTTTCAGTAAAGCTAAGATTGAGAATATGACCACTCAAAAGGATGTTAACGCATTAAGCCGTGCCATTATTGGATACGCCATTGAGGTTCATAAGGAACTTGGGCCTGGGTTATTGGAAAGTATTTACGAAAAGTGTCTGGCTCATCTTTTAATCCAGAATGGATATACTGTTGCCGGACAGCAATCCGTTCCTTTGAATTTCAAGGGTTTAGACTTAACCTGCGAACTTCGGTTAGATTTATTGGTGAATGAACTGATTATTGTTGAACTAAAAACAGTCGATAAAATATTACCAATTCATGAGGCTCAAATCTTGTCATACCTCAAACTTCTAAAAAAGCCTAAAGGTATATTAATCAATTTCAATTGTTTGAATATATTTAAAGAGGGTCAACAAACATTTGTTACAGAATATTTTAGAAAATTACCTATAAAATAGTATTTTCAAAAACTATGTGTTCTATGTGGTTCAAAACTTATTAAGAAATGAAAAAGAATATTGCAGTTGTTTATGGAGGCGACTCATCCGAATTTGTGGTTTCGGTGAAAAGCAGTAAAAATGTATTCGAGTCAATAGATCCAACTATTTACAATGTCTGGAAAGTACAGATGCAAGGCCTCGACTGGGTCGTTTTTGAAGGCGACGAGATAATTTCACCCATCGATAAAAGCGATTTTTCATTTATCAAAAACGGCAATAAAATCCATTTCGACTTCGCATACATTACCATCCACGGCACACCAGGCGAAGATGGTAAACTTCAGGGCTATTTCGATTTGGTGAAAATTCCCTACTCTACTTGCGGCGTATATTCATCGGCGCTCACTTTCAACAAATATTTTTGCAGCAATTACCTGCGCAACTTCAATGTCCCGATGGCTAAATCGGTACGCTTATTCAAAGGCGATTCAATCAATCCGGATAAACTGGTTGAAGAACTTGGCTTGCCTGTATTTGTGAAACCCAATGCCGGAGGTTCTAGTTTTGGGGTTACCAAAGTGAAAGAAAAAGCACAGCTTCAGGAAGCGCTCGAACTGGCCATGAAAGAAAGTTCCGATATTCTGGTTGAAGAATTTATCGAAGGCAAGGAATTTACCTGCGGATTAGTTAAACTTTCCAATCAAAAAATTCTGTTTCCTGTAACTGAAGTCATTCCACAAAACGAGTTTTTCGATTACGAAGCCAAATATGTTGCCGGAAAAACCGACGAAATCACTCCTGCCCGTATTTCTCCGGATATGACAAATAAGATACAGCAACTTTCGTCGCGCATTTACGATTTATGCGATTGCTCAGGAATTGTGCGTGTCGACTACATCCTGAAAGACGGCGAATTCTATTTTCTGGAAGTTAACACAACTCCCGGTATGACCGCCACCAGCTTTGTACCTCAGCAAATTGCAGCTATGGGTCGAAAATTGAGCGATGTTTTGGGGTTGATTATCGAAGACAAACTGAAATAGAGAAAAAAGAGATAATATACTTTTTACCGTGTATAGCAGAAAGCTATAGCCTTTATACTTGAAATACGAACTCCCACGAAACAGTCGTCCTGGCAACCATCTTCAACGTAACCGCACGACGATAACAGACCATTATTTTGGGCTTCGAAATAGGTAATCGTATTTTTGCGCTTAACCAACCAGTCTATTCTCGCTTTTTCGTAAATCTGATCAAGCGTTAACAAAGCTGCACCCGTCGTATGCGAATTAAGTTCGCTCCCGTTCTCAGTCCACTCCCGATCTGCTAAAGGAATTTCGTCGAGTCCTTGAGCCGAAATCATTTTAAAACTACGCTCGGTAACCACCCCATTAGAAACTGTTATCTGGGTTTGCCATGAAGCTCCGACCCAACTTGAATTATATACGACATAAGTGTATGAATTCCCTGAATCTGATTTAAAATTCTCCCATTTCTGGAAGCTTTTTTCAAATTCACTTTGGTAGTTAAAATCTTCTTTGGAGCAAGCTGCAAGTACAGATAATAAAGCAAGGAATATGAAACTGATTTCTTTTTTCATAATGTGGTTTTTTGAGTAAGACTAACCAATCAGAAAAATAGTTGCGTGCAAAAATCGTTTTCAGGAGTTTTCTTTAGCAATACCGAAAGATAAACTTTGTTGGTAACTTATTCATTCAAAAAAATGCCCGATGTTTGCTTTTTTTTACCTTTGAAACCCTGCAAAAAATCTGTTTTGCTGAGAACACGAATTTCTGATTGATTGAATCCCAATAAAATGGCCGGAGAAAAGAAGAATTACCAACAACAGAATAAGAATACCATTGAGCAAATCAATGCTCAGTATGGCAAAATACCACCTCAGGCAATCGAGGTAGAGGAGGCCGTTTTGGGAGCCCTGATGCTCGAACGCGATGCCTATGTAACCGTTGCCGATATTATCGATACCCGGAGTTTTTACAAGGAAGAACATCAGAAAATATTTGATGTGATCAAGTATTTATCGACTCACGAAAAGCCGGTAGATTTGCTGATGGTAACCCAGGAATTGAAAAACCGCGATCTGCTTGAAGTTGTTGGCGGCCCGATGATGATCACCCAATTGACTTCAAGGGTCGCATCTGCGGCACACATTGAGTTTCATTCGCGCATCATTGCACAGAAATTCATGCAGCGCGAAATGATCCGCGTATCAACCGAAATACAAACCAAAGCATACGACGACACCATCGATGTTGACGATTTGATTGATTTTTCTGAAACCGCCCTTTTCCAGGTAGCCGAAGGAAACATCAAAAAGGAATCAATGCCCATCAAACCACTTTTGCGCGAGGCAGCTATCCTGATCGAAGCCGCTTCGCATCGTGAAGATGGACTGAGCGGTGTGCCCAGCGGCTTTACGGCCATGGACCGCATTACTTCGGGATGGCAAAAAACCGACCTTATTATTGTTGCTGCCCGTCCGTCAATGGGAAAAACAGCTTTCGTTTTATCGATGGCGCGAAACATGTCGGTCGAACACAAGGTACCTGTTGCCGTATTTTCGCTCGAAATGTCATCCATTCAATTGGTCAACCGTTTAATTGCTTCGGAAACTGAGTTGGGATCAGAAAAAATTAAAAATGGTCGTTTGCAAGGATGGGAATGGGATCATTTTCATCGTAAGTTGGCTGTTCTGGACGATGCTCCTTTGTTTATTGACGATACTCCGGCGCTTTCAGTCTTCGAGTTCAGGGCCAAGTGCCGTCGTCTGAAAATGCAGCATAACATTGGAGCGGTGATCGTCGATTACCTTCAGTTGATGACTGCCGGATCGGATAACAAAGGTAGCCGCGAGCAGGAAGTGAGTATGATTTCGCGATCACTGAAAGCGATTGGCAAGGAGTTGGATATTCCGGTCATTGCACTTTCGCAGTTGAACCGTTCAGTCGAATCGCGCGAAGGCAAGCGCCCTCAGCTTTCCGACCTTCGTGAATCGGGAGCCATCGAGCAGGATGCTGATATCGTTTTATTCATTCACCGGCCTGAATACTACGGAATTACCGAAGATGAAGATGGAAACTCGCTCATTGGTGTGGCCGAAATTATCATTGCCAAACACCGTAACGGTGCAGTTGGCGATGTTCGGTTATCATTTAAAAAGAACCTGGCTAAATTCTCCGATATGGAAAATATTATTCCGGAAGAAATTGGAGGCGGCCAGTACGGACAAAAACTACAATCGAAAATGAACGATGATTCGGGCGATCCTTTCCGCAAAGGTGGCGCAATTCCAGTCAATTCGTCGTTCGACAACGATAAATTTAGCCATTATGAAAATTCCGGAGGCGAACATATTCCGTTCTAAAAGCCGTTTTCGGTGGCTGCTGATCCTGACTCTCATTTTGCTTGTACAAACGGCAAAAGCCAGTTTCATCCTGATTCCGATGGACGAAAAACAAAGCAACCACCTGAAAGCCTACGGAATAACTTACTGGACACTGGAACAAGGCATTGAAGTAAAATGGCTGCTCAACTACAGGGGCGGGAGTTTCCTTATTCAACATCAGCAAGCCATTGCCAGCGAATGTTTGGTACGCGGAGTGAGTTTCGAAACTCTGGCCGACGGCCAAGCAAACAATATACTTACCGACATTGCGCGCGAAGATGTAAATGAAGACGCGGTCAGCATGCAGAAAGCACCAAAAATTGCCGTGTATTCGCCACCCAACAAACAACCATGGGACGATGCAGTAACCTTGGTCCTGAAATATGCCGAAATCAAATTTGACGTGGTTTATGACGAAGAAATACTGAATGGCAAATTGAAAGATTACGATTGGCTACACCTTCATCACGAAGATTTTACCGGTCAGTTTGGTAAATTTCTTCAGGCATACCAACATGTTCCCTGGTATCAGGAAGAAGTAAAAATAAACAAGGAACTTGCCCAGAAATTGGGGTTTATGAAAGTTTCGGAAATGAAAAAAGTTGTCACCCGCGAAATTCATAAATTCATCGAAAACGGAGGATTTCTTTTTGCCATGTGTGCCGCTACTGATACCTACGACATTACCCAGTCGGCGCAAGGCGTGGATATTTGCGAGTCGATGTTCGACGGCGATACCGCTGACCCCGAGATGAATTCAAAACTGAATTTCAACAATACACTGGCTTTCCAAAATTTCACAATCAACCGGAATCCATACGAATACAAATTTTCTGACATCGATGTGTCGACCACCCGAAAGGTTTCACGCGAGCAAGATTACTTTACGCTGTTCCAGTTTTCGGCTAAATGGGATCCGGTGCCAACCATGCTCTGCCAAAACCATGTAAATATGGTCAAAGGGTTTATGGGACAAACCACTGCCTTTAACCGAAGTCTGGTAAAACCAAATGTTTTGGTGATGGGCGAAAACAAAGCCGCTAACGAAGCCCGATATATTCATGGTGAAGTTGGCAAAGGCTTCTGGACCTTCTACGGAGGACATGACCCTGAAGATTATCAACATTTTGTTGGCGACCCGGCTACCGACCTGAATCTGCATCCAAATTCGCCAGGATACCGTTTAATCCTAAATAATGTTTTATTTCCGGCTGCCAAGAAAAAGAAACAGAAGACGTAAACGTTTTATTAAAAACCACATTTTACTATCTTGCAGCCCCGTCACGCAAAAACCGGGATACTATTAATTTAAAAGTTAACCACCATGAACAAGATTAAAACCGCCTTTGTGTTATCACTTCTGGCTACAGTGGCATGTACCAACAAGCCAGCTACACAAAATGGTGACAAACCGTTACAGATTGTCAATCCCGAAAAAGCTCAAATTTTCGTTACTGCCAGAGACACTTCCCTTAGATTGTCTCAAACAGCCGATGCTACTTTTGAAAATTTTGGGCAACCGTTTGAAACTCAGGTGTGCGTTTTTGTCGACCCGACCCGCACTTTTCAGACCTTTATTGGCATTGGCGGCGCATTGACCGATGCTTCAGCCGAAGTTTTTGCAAAATTACCGGAAGCCACGCAAAAAGAATTCATGACGGCCTATTACGATAAAAATAAAGGCATTGGCTACAATTTTAGCCGCACCAATATTGCCAGTTGCGATTTTTCGAGCGACACGTATGCCTATGTGACCGATAAAGACACATCTCTTAACTCGTTTAATGTTGCCCACGACGAAAAGTTCCGTATTCCTTTCATCAAACAGGCCATAGCTGCTGCTGGAGGAACATTACCTATGTTTGTGAGTCCCTGGAGTCCACCAGCCTGGATGAAAGACAACGACGATGTTTTGCTGGGAGGAAAATTACTTCCGGAATATGCTCAAGTATGGGCCAACCATTACGTGAAATTTATCAAAACTTACGAATCGATGGGAATGCCCATTTGGGGACTTTCGGTTCAAAACGAACCAATGGCCAAACAGAAATGGGAATCGTGCCTTTATACTGCCGAAGACGAACGCGATTTCGTAAAGAAATACCTCGGGCCAACCTTACAGAAAAACGGATTGAACGATAAAAAACTCATTTGCTGGGATCACAACCGTGATTTGATTTACCAACGGGCAACCACCTTGCTAAACGATCCTGAAGCTTCGAAATACATCTGGGGTATCGGATTCCACTGGTACGAAACCTGGACTGGCAGTGCGATGCAGTTCGAAAACCTGAAACGGGTAAAAGAAGCCTTTCCGGAGAAAGAACTGATTTTTACCGAAGGTTGTGTCGAGAAATTCGATTTGAACCGTGTAAATGATTGGTCGCTTGGCGAACGATACGGGAATTCGATGGTGAACGATTTTAATTGCGGAACAGTTGCCTGGACCGATTGGAATATTTTGCTCGACGAAAACGGCGGACCAAATCACGTAGGTAATTTTTGCTTTGCGCCAATCCATGCCGACACCAAAACCGGGAAATTAATTTACACGAACAGCTATTATTACATTGGGCACTTTTCCAAATTTATCCAACCCGGAGCCAAACGGATAGGCTGCTCGACAAACCGCGACAAACTGCAAGCAACGGCATTTCTCAATCCTGATGGAAAAATAGTGGTGGTTGTCCTCAATTTATCTGACAGTAAATTGCCTTACCAATTATGGATTTCGGGTAAAGCTGCACCTGTTACAAGTTTACCACATTCTATCATGACAGTGGTTATCTGATAAAATCAAGTTATAATTCTATGGCCAGAAAATCAAGCAGGTTTACCTGCTTGATTCCCTGGTAATCGTTGCCAACAATCAAATCGTTGAGTGTGACAACATATTTTGGGTAATTATCACCGACCATCATCAGGTTCCCGAATTCACGCGAAAGAGTTGACTGCTCCAATATTTGCAAACAAACCTGTACATATACTTTTAACCCGTTACGTTCTGCCACAAAATCAATCTCCTTATTTCCAATCTTACCAACAAAAATACGGTATCCCTGATGCGCAAGGTGAAGATAAACAGCATTTTCAAGAAGCTTATGAATATCAGTTTTTTGGTTAAATCCTTTCAGCGAATTGCGTAAACCCAAATCTTCAAAATAGTATTTCTCTCCTATCTCGAAAACTTTTAAACCACCCACTTCCGACCGGACTACTTTATGCACAAAATAAGCATTAGAAAGGGCTTTGAGGTAGTTCATGGTAAGCTGCGGGGAAATTTCGATGTGCTGTGATTTAAGAAATTTGCTGATATTATTTGCAGAGAAAAGGCTTCCAATATTATCAGCCAGGTAAAGCACAAGGTTCTCCAGAAACGATATATTCCGGATATTTTCACGCGAAACAACATCCCTCAGCAAAATAGTTGAATAAACATTTTTTAGATATTCAAAAGGCAAGTCGCCTTCAAGCCCGATATTAGTCAAATAGGGCATTCCTCCATAGGTAAGGTATTTCATTAAACTTTCAATACCTGATTCCAGTTGATGAAAATCGAGAAATTCAGAGAAACTCAGGCTATGAATATTAAACTCAATATATCTTCCCGATAAGGAAGTCGCTAATTCGCCTGAAAGCATCCTTGCATTGCTTCCGGTACAAAAAATATCGCACTTGTTTTCAGCAAACAGGCTACGAAGAGTTAACTGGAACGATTCAATCTCCTGAATTTCATCAATAAATAAATAGTTTGCCTTATCCTCCGGGAACTTATCACGCAGATAATCATTCAAATCAGTATTATTCTGAAGATGAGCAAATTGTTCCAATTCGCAATTGATGTACACAATATTAGCCGATGGGTTTTCGCTTTTAATAAAATCCATCAACTGAAACATGATATAACTTTTACCAACCCTTCGTTGCCCGGTAAGTACTTTTATAATCTGCTTCCCAATAAAAGGTTTAATCCTTTCTGTATAAGCTGGCCTGACTATATATTCCATTGTTTCCTATTTAAGGTACAGCACAAACGCAACAATAAATACGCATTGATTAATGATATATCGTAAATATACAAATAAATAAATGAATATTTCATGTGTATCGTATATTTTAAAGGATATTCCAAGTATGAAAAAAACAGAAATATTTTCCAAAACCATGTTTTATCATTTTAAAGAATACCAATTTCCCTACATTTACGAAAATTGATAAACCCTAATAATCCATGATAAATCGTATCCTTACACTTAGCCTGATTTTGCTCATTGCTTCAGGCATCACCAACGTTTTTGGATGTACCAACCTGATAGTCACCAAAGGCGCAACCAACGACCGCTCGGTAATGATTACCTATGCTGCCGACTCGCATACGCGGTATGGAACCCTTGGTTTTTATCCGGCTTCCGACCACAAACCCGGCGATTTGTGCGAAGTTTTTCATTACGAAAACGGCAAACTTCTTGGCACTATTCCTGAAGTTGCCCATACTTTTTCAGTCATTCAGTTCATGAATGAAAATCAGGTAGCCATTGGCGAAACCACCTGGGGCGGGCTGGATTCGCTCACATCGCAGCCCGGAGCAATTCTGGATTACGGCTCGCTGATGCGTATCGGACTTCAGCGCTCGAAAACTGCCCGCGAAATGATTCAGGTTATGACCGAACTGGTGGCTCAGTATGGATATGCAACCTCGGGAGAATCCTTTTCCATTTCGGATGCCAACGAAGCCTGGATTATGGAGTTGATCGGCAAAGGCAAGTATGAAAAAGGCGCCGTTTGGGTAGCCCGCCAAATTCCCGACGGTTATGTAAGCGGACATGCCAACCAGGCACGAATCACCACTTTCCCGTTTCAGAAAACCAACAACTGGAACGACCCTAAACAAACCACGTTCCATTCTCCGGATGTGATCAGCTTTGCGAAAAAACACGGTTTTTATAAAGGAACCGACGAAGCATTCAGCTTTTCGGATGTGTACAATCCATTGAATTTTGGAGGAGCACGTTTCTGTGATGCCCGCGTTTGGTCTTTCTTCCGGAAAATCAACAAAGAAATTCGCGAAAATCAGGATTATACCAATTATGCAATGGGAAAATTTAATCGCGATACGAAGATGATGGATCAAACCGCGAATCCAAACGGATACGTTTCGAATCGCATGCCACTGTGGGTAAAACCCGATTCACCGGTTACGCTCCAACAAGTGATGACTGCCATGCGCGACCATTACGAAGACACTCCGATGGATATGCGTAACGATCCGGGAGCCGGACCATTCAAATCGCCCTACCGCTGGCGCCCCATGGAATTCGAAGTTGACAGCGTTGAATACCTTTGCGAACGCGCCATTGCTACCCAGCAAACAGGCTACAGCTTTGTGGCCCAGTCGCGCAGTTGGCTCCCCGCTCCCATTGGTGGCATTTTCTGGTTTGGTGTCGACGATACCGACGGCTGCGTATATGCCCCGATGTATTGCGGAATCAAAAAAGTTCCGGAGAGTTATGCCCTTGGAAATGGCTCGATGATCTCCTGGTCGGAAACTTCGGCATTCTGGACATTCAATCAGGTAAATAACTGGGCTTATTCGCGCTATAACCTCATCCATCCTGAAGTTGAAAAATGCCAGTCGCAGCTTGAAACACAGTTTGCAAACGAAATGAAAGTAATTGATCAACAGGCAGCAGAACTCTACAAACAAAATCCGGCTTCAGCAACCGATTACCTGACCAGCTATTCGGTTTACACCGGCAACAAACTGGTAGCCGACTGGAAAGTGTTTTACCAGTATCTGTTTATGAAATACGTGGATGGGAATGTTAAAAATTCGGACAGCCGCAAATTACTCGACAACGGGAACAACAAAAACATTCCCAAAATGCCTGCTCAACCTGGCTACGGAAAAGAATGGGAACGCATCATGATTCAGGGAACCGGCGATCGGTTGGTTGTTCCAAAAAGTAAATAAAAGATCCAACGCATGAAACATTTTATTCCAATCCTGATTTTCCTCTCGGTAATCGTTGGCAGCGAAGGCTGTTTAGGACAGGTTGAAAAACAAACGGCAGCTCAAATAAGCATTGATCCAAGCCAGACCTACCAAACCATTGAAGGTTGGGGAAGTTCGTTGTGCTGGTGGGCCGCTCAGGTAGGCAACTGGGATGAAGCAAAGGTTGACAGTATTGTCGATTTAATTACCTCTCCGGATAAGCTGAACATGAATATCTTCCGCTATAACATTGGCGGAGGCGACAACCCTTCGCACTTGGATGGACATATGGTAAAAGGCAAGGGGAAGCGTGCTGAAATGGAAGGTTTTAAATCCTCAGCTGATGCGCCTTACAACTGGAATGCCGATAAGGGGCAGCGTGTCCTGATGCTGAAAATTAAAGCCAAACGACCTGATGCTGTTTTCGAAGCTTTCTCGAATTCACCACCCTACTGGATGACTTACAGCGGCTGTTCGAGTGGAAATATTGATCCCATGCAGGACAATTTAAAACCTGAATTTTACGGAGCCTTTTGCGATTACCTGCTCGATGTTTGCAAGCATTACAAGCAACAATACGGGATTGATTTCAAAACGCTGGAGCCTTTTAACGAATCAACATCGAATTACTGGTATAATCTGGGAAGTCAGGAAGGTTGCCACTTTACGCCTGAAACCCAAATGAAAATCATCCGGATTTTAGCTCCCAAGCTGGACGCTTCCGGACTTAAAACAATGCTTTCAGCTTCCGACGAAACCAATATTGACTCAACGATAAAAGTTCTGAAAGCCTATCAATCGGCTGGTGATATTCTCGATAAAGTTGGTCAAATCAATACGCACACCTATTCAGGAACAAACGCCGAGCGAACGGAAGCACATCATTTAGTAAAATCGATTGGCAAACCGTTTTGGCAATCGGAAACAGGCCCAAGTGGAAATAGTAAAACAAGCCTGGAATCGAATCTGGGATTGGCTCAAAAGCTATTCGACGATATGCGCTACATGAAACCTCAGGCCTGGCTCGACTGGCAATTGATGGAAGAACGCAATGACGTTTGGTGTTTGATGCGCTGCAATTTCAACACTCAGGACTATCAAATTGTAAAGAATTTTTACGTGCGAACGCAGATTACCCGCTTCTTTAAACAAGGTTATGTGATGATTGAAACCGAAAATGATGAAGCTCTTGCTGCAATGAACCCGGGAAAGACCGAATTGATTGTCGCAATTCTAAACAAATCGGCTCAACCTAAACCGTTCAGTCTGAATTTAAAACCGTTGAAGATTTCAGGGGGAAAAGTGTCTGTATACCGGACAAGCCATTCCGAAAACTGTGCGAATATCCAGGTTCCCGAATCAGAAGATCAATCAATTAACTACAATGCTCCAGGACTTTCATTGACTACTTTTATCATATCACTTGGAAAGTAAATTAAAGGTAACCGGAAAATACAAAAGACGGGAAGCTCCATGGAACTTCCCGTCTTTCTATTTAAAGCTTCTCTGAAATTCTTATTCGTCGCCAAACGAAACACCCATATTCCTGCATTTTATAACCAGCGGATTATCTGGACTAACTAAACGCATTTTACCTCCAACTTCTTCCAGTGGGACAGTAGTCAGTACGTTGCTGATCAAAGCAACCATGGTTCCAAAATTTCCTTCTGCAATACACTGAGCAGCATAGGCTCCATATCGCGTTGCTAAAATACGATCCATTGGCGAAGGACTTCCACCACGCTGTGTGTAACCCAGAACCGTTTCGCGAGCCTCAACATCAACCCGCGACTGAATCGATTCAGACAAATACCTGGCCGCCGACATCGTTTTAGGGTGATCAATTCCTTCCGCAACGACAACAATTGAATAAGGCTTATGATTGTCGTAGCGTTCCTGTATCTTATTGCAAACCTTGTCAATCGAATAGTCGATCTCAGGAATAAGTATAATGTCGCCACCACCAGCCATTCCGGCATAAAGCGCAATCCAGCCGGCATTGTGGCCCATTACTTCAACAATCATCACCCGACCATGCGAGTTGGCGGTACTATGCAATCGGTCGACTGCTTCAGTAGCAATATTCACAGCCGAATCAAATCCAAAAGTCAGATCAGTTCCCCAAACATCGTTATCAATGGTCTTCGGAATGCCAATCACATTTAATCCAATTTTTGAAAGCAAATGAGCCGTTTTCATCGTGCCATTACCGCCAATACACACCAAACCATCCAATCCAAGATCGTGATAATTTTGTTTGATTAATGCAGGTTTATCGTTGTCTTCTTCAGTCACAATCTTAAACGGTTTTTCGCGCGAAGTACCAATGATTGTGCCTCCCAGCGTTAAAATACCCGACAAGTCTTTCTCCTTAAGTTGCACGTATTGCTTATGAATCAGGCCGGTATAGCCCGACGAAAATCCAATCACCTCCATGCCATATTCAACAATGGCAGTTTTCCCAACACCTCTAATTGCTGCATTTAATCCCGGGCAATCGCCACCAGCGGTTAAAATACCAATCCTTTTTACTTTCGTCTGATTCATATGTATATTTTTCAAAATTGAAAATAATAACTTTTGTAACAATCTATTCGTCCCAAACTATATCACCACAGTTTACCTGCCGATTGGGAAAAGTAAATGATTACGTTTATTGGGTACGCGTTTAATTTCATAATGTTATTAAGAACGATTGAAATTAAACTCACCGAAATTAAAAAAAGAAATTCACTTCGTATTCATCATTTTCAAGGCTTAACGAATTGGCAACATATCAGCCCAATCAATATCCGGAGAAATGCCTCATTTCTTGTTTTCAAATGAACGAGAAAACGATAAGTTGGCTTCTTTTTTTTCGGAAGAGGTAAAACCGTATTTATATTTCACTCCATTTTTTATTAGCTTTGTCAATTGTAACTGAAAACCACATTAAATTTTTAATAAACAAAAATTCATTACTCATGAGAAAAATCTATTCACTTCTTCTGGCAGGCAGCATAGTTTTTGCTGTATCATGCCAAAGTGGCCAGAAAAAAGCTGGCGAAAAATCGGCGCAGGTAGAAAAAACTGAAGCTGCTCCGGAACTAAATAAATTATCGGCTGAAGAAACAAGCAATGGCTGGCAGTTATTGTTTGACGGAACAACTTCGACAGGATGGAGGGGATACAACAAAACCGAATTCCCCAAAGGATGGGAAATTGTTGATGGAACACTACATTGCATTGGCACAGGAACTGGAGAAGCCGGAGCTGAAAATGGTGGTGACATCATCTACGATAAAAAATTCAAGAATTTCGATCTGAAACTTGATTGGAAAATTTCGAAAGGTGGCAACTCTGGAATCTTTTACCTCGCTCAGGAAGTTAAGGATTGGCCAATCTGGAAAACTGCTCCTGAAATGCAGGTGCTTGACAATGCAAATCATCCTGATGCTCAATTAGGAAAAGATGGAAACCGTCAAGCTGGTTCACTGTATGACCTAATCCCAGCTGTACCACAAAACGCCAAACCTTTTGGTGAATGGAATTCAATCGAAATCATTTGCTTCAAAGGCACTGTAGTTTACAAACAAAATGGAGAAAAGGTACTTGAGTTTCATTTATGGACCGATGATTGGAAAAAAATGGTTGCTGCAAGTAAATTCCCTGAATACAATAAAGATTGGGCCGATGTTGCCAAAGAAGGTTTTATTGGATTCCAGGATCATGGCGATGACGTATGGTATCGCAATGTGAAAATTAAAAATATGGATTAATCCTATCGATAAAAAATACTGAAAGCCTCCGAAAGGGGGCTTTTTTTGTTGGGATTGAATCCTCACTTCGACAGGCTCAGAGAGCGTTGCTCCGATCAACAGCGCACCGTTGCCTGAGCGCGAAGCAGTCGAAGGCAATTTGGAATCTGAAATTTGGAACTTTTTAAGGTCGATATCCCGATTGATTTAAAATCGACTGATAATCGGTGTTGTTCATCAAATCAGCCAGCTTAAGATCCTTGTTCTGTTTCATATACGAGCGTACGATTTGCCATCCAATCCAAACGCCTGTTCGGGCGGGCGACTGCTCCGAAAATACTGCGGTGTAGGGTCCGTCGTCAATGAAACGTTTGATGCTCATCCGATCCGTCGTAAAAAGCATTTTGTGTTCAGCCATGTAAGTCCACATTTTGGCTTCGTTGTTCCGGCAAAATTCCATTTGCTTTTCAGTGAATCCAATTTTCAACGTGTCATTCAAATCAGGTAACATCGCATCCATAAAATACAATACTTTTCCCTGCTGTATCATCTGGCTTAACAAACTATTGTCTTTTTCCGATTTTGGCCATTCAGCATCAGCCCAACCTTGCAACATATCAGGAACCATTTTTTCAGGGCGCATGTTTTTCCGTTTGTATGCGGGTAAACCCAATTGCTCATAAAAGGGGCTGTTACTTCCCATATACTTATCGAGGCTAACGCCGATTAGGTTTTGCGAGATCACAACAGACTGATTAAATCCGGAAATACAGGTATAAACTGTTGGAATCTCCTTATCTGGAAAATAATATTTATAATGCTTAAATGCCGCTTCCAGTTCCTTCCGAAATTGAATCGTATCAACTTTCAGCGCAATGTTTGTTTCCAACTTCCGGATAAGCGAGTCCGAAACAAATGAATAAAGCAACTCCGGAAAATTGGGCTGCTCAATGCCGCCGATTGCAATCATCCGGTAAGTGAAAATATCAAAGAATTCACCATAGGCGCTTTTAAGAGCAGGGATTGCAGCCTGCATTTGGTCTTGCCTCAGCTTGAGCAGATTTATATCAAAATGCTTGATTTTCAGATCAATTGAAACGTTTGACACATTTATTTTTTGTGGATTTCGATTGCATGAAGCCAGCATTAAAATCAGACTTACCGAGAAAAGTATATTCTTCATTCCATTCATTTTAGGATATTTACGTACAACTCGTTTTTTTATTGTTGTTTTTGAATATAAAATTCGAGATTTGTATCCGGCAAAACTAAGTCAATCTTACGTTATATATTCAGAATCGAAACGCGGTTTTAACAAAAATTTCCGCAGAACAGTTTATTTTTACATACAGCAAATTAAACGATAAACGATGAAACGCTTTATTTTATCCTGTTTTTTAATTGCCACAGTCATTACCGGATATAGTCAGTATAACATCAGACTGTCATTTGTTGGAGATCCATCGGTGAACTGGATGCGGACAAGCAATTCGAGTACTGAAAATGGGAAATCGATACTTGGATATGATTTCGGGTTAAATGGGGATTTCTATTTTTCGGAAGATGAGCGATATTCATTTTCAACCGGTATTCAGATTACTAATACCGGTGGTGAAATTTCGTATCATTCCAGCTCTGCTCCCACTTTCGCTGGAACAACTTTTTCGTCACAACTGACAAAAGTTAAATATCAAATCCGTTATGTCGAGGTCCCACTAAACATTAAGCTCTGTACTGATCAATTCTACGGGGCAAAATACTGGGGATTATTGGGATTCTCTACCATGGTAAATATTGCTTCGAAAGGCACCAGCAACGATGGAAAGCTAAATAAATCAAACATAAACGACGAAGTTAATCTATTCAATCTGGCAATGAACATTGGTATAGGTTTCGATTACGAACTTAACGGAAGCAACTCGATAACCACCGGACTGATCTTCCAAAACGGATTAATGGACGTAACAACCGATAATGCTTTCTCCGACAAAACCATTATCAACTCGCTGAAACTAAAAATAGGCCTGATTTTTTAAGGAGTATAATTATGAAGATTGCTATTGCACAGTTAAACTACCACATTGGGAATTTCGAAAGAAACACATCCAAAATTATAGAAAACATCCAAAAATCGAAAGCGGAAGGTGCCGAGTTGGTTGTATTCACTGAGCTTTCGGTTACCGGTTATTATCCTCACGATTTACTTGAACGAAAAGAATTTATAGAACAATCGGAGAAAGCGCTGAATCGGATTGCCACCTATTGCGACGGAATCGCCGCTATTGTTGGTGGACCGCGCATCAATCCTGAACCTCAGGGTAAAAAGCTTTTTAATTCGGCCTTTTTTATGTATGATGGAGCCATACAGCATGTGGTCAATAAATCGCTGCTTCCCACCTACGACATTTTCGACGAATACCGCCATTTTGAACCGAATAAAACCTTTTCGGTTTTCGATTTTGGCGGAAAAAAGATTGCCATTACCATCTGCGAGGATCTTTGGGACGAGCAGGAAACCCAGAATGAATTCGGCAGAGAGAAACTATACCAGCTTTCTCCACTGAAAGAATTATCAGCTTTAAAGCCCGATCTGGTTATTAACATTTCGGCATCGCCTTTTTCATTCAACCAGGAAAACTCAAGAAAAAATATCCTGATTAAAAATGCAATCAAATACCAGCTGCCCATTGTGTATGCCAATCAGGTTGGCGCTCATACCGAACTGATTTTTGATGGAGGTTCGGTTTACCTCAATAAAAAGGGTGAAATTCAGGAAGAGCTGAACTACTTTGAAGAAGATTTCCGGATTATTGATACTGAAATTTCCGTTCAAAATCTTCAGCCCAAAACCGATTACATCGAAAAGATATATCATGCTCTTGTGCTGGGAATCCGCGATTATTTCACAAAAATGGGCTTCAAAAAAGCAACTCTTGGTTTATCCGGAGGAATTGACTCCGCTCTGGTTCTGGTTTTGGCGGTTCGTGCACTTGGAAAAGAAAACGTGCGCGTTTTGCTGATGCCTTCGCGTTACTCGTCGGATCACAGTATTAACGATGCCCTTCAACTGGCCAAAAATCTGGACATTCAATACGAAATTATCCCGATTCAACCCATGGTCGATAGTTTTGAGCAAAGTCTTTCTGATGTATTTGCCAACCTCCAGAGCGATATTACCGAAGAGAATATTCAGGCCCGAACCCGCGGAATATTATTAATGGCTATCTCCAACAAGTTTGGAAATATCCTACTAAATACCACCAATAAAAGTGAATGTGCCGTGGGCTACGGAACGCTTTATGGCGATATGAATGGGGGCTTGTCAGTTTTGGGCGACGTGTACAAAACCGATGTTTTCAAAATGGCGAACTGGATTAACTGCGACTCCGAAATTATTCCAATCAACACCATTCAGAAACCGCCATCAGCCGAACTTCGTCCCGATCAGAAAGACTCTGATTCGTTGCCTGACTATGATATTCTGGATCAGATTTTATTCGATTACATTGAACTCAATCTTTCGCCTGATGAAATAATAGCCAAAGGGTTCGACGAATCGACGGTTTTCAGAACAGTAAAAATGGTGAATACAAATGAGTACAAGCGCTTTCAGGCACCCCCTATCCTGAGAATCAGTTCCAAAGCTTTCGGGTTCGGGCGGCGAATGCCTTTAGTTGCAAAGTATTCCTGACATTTGTCCATTTTTTGACAGAAAAAATAAGATTAACATTGCTTTACTGGAGAAGGAAAATAAATGGTCGAAATTTTCTTGTTTGACAAATTTATTTAACTTTGATGCTGCAAAACATGTAAATTTTATTTCTATGTTGAGTCATGAATTGGAAATGAAGAAAATCTTTGAAAATCCAAAATCAATTTTCAGCACACTAAACCCTGAAGAAAAAGAGGATTTACTAAACCACATTACGCTGGCTTATCCAAAAAAAAATGAATTCATTTTCAAGGAAGGAGAAAAACCAACCGCTTTTATGTTTCTGATTGATGGGAAAGTGATCATTTACAAAGAAGGTGTTGGTGGTCGCGAGCAAATCATTCGGATGACAAAGCCTCCGGGAATAATTGGCTATCGGGCCATGTTGGCTGAAGAATTGCACATCGGTTCAGCCATTGCATTAGAAGACTCAACGGTAGGTTTAATCTCACAAGAATATTTGTATGGCAAATTACTGAAGAACCCAGACTTTACGCTGAAACTGCTTCATAAGATTTCGCGTGAACTTGGATTCTCCAACATGCGAACCGTTACGCTAACCCAAAAACATATCCGTGGTCGTCTGGCTGAATCGTTGCTTCTCCTGAAAGAAAAATATGGATGGGAAAATGACGGCGCTACCTTGAAAGTTTACCTTTCGCGCGAAGATATTGCCAACCTGTCGAACATGACAACATCCAATGCTATCCGCACGCTATCGACCTTTGCCGGCGAAAAAGTAATTGCTATTGATGGCCGCAAAATCCGAATTCTGGATATTCACAAGCTCGAAAAAATTAGTAAACTGGGATAGAAAAGTTCCAAGTTTAAAGTTAACCTTGCTCCAGAGCGGTTTCTTTTGCCTTTTTACTTTTACCTTTTGCCTTGATTTATTCCTGAAGATAAATCCGTTTTACACGTTGTGATATTCCAGTAAGTATTTCGTACGGAATGGTTCCGATTGTTTCGGCCATATCGCTCACCAGAATATGTTCGCCCATCAGTTCCACTTCATCGCCAACTGCAACCTGTAATCCGGTCACATCAATCATGCACATGTCCATGCAAATATTACCGATTACCGAAGCAATCCGGCCATTCACAAATACTTTACCTACTCCGTTACTCAAACGGCGATCATATCCATCGGCATATCCAATCGGCAAAACCGCAATTTCAGAATCTTCCCGTGCTACACCTTTCCGTCCATAGCCCACTGTTTGTCCCGCTTCAATTTTGCGAATTTGCGAAATGCTGGTTTTTAACCGGCTCATACTTTTTACCTGTTGGTTTCCACACAAACTGACTCCGTATAAACCAATTCCCAACCTCACCATTTCAAACTGAAACTCAGGGAAACGTTCAATTCCCGCCGAATTCAGTATGTGACGAAAAATCTGATACGATAACTTCTCCGTAATCATTGACGATAATTCCTGAAACCGCTGAATCTGACTACTTGTAAATTCATCGTGAACGGCCTCGTCAGCGCCAGCAAGATGCGAAAAAACCGACCGGACAACCATTTCATCCTGAACAATTAATTTGGATACCAGTTTTTCAACCTTTTCGACCGAGTCAAAACCCAGACGGTGCATTCCGGTGTCAATTTTAAGATGAATGGGATAGCGAACTACCGCATGTTGCTGAAGCACCTTTCGGAACGAATCGAAAATATCTTCCGAATAAATATTGGGTTCGAGCCTGAACTCAATCATGTTTTCAAAACTGTGTTCTTCCGGATTCATCACCACAATTGGCAGATCAATGCCAGCCTGCCGAAGTTCAATACCTTCGTCGGCAACAGCCACAGCCAGGTAATCCACTTTATGAAACTGAAGGATACGGGCAATTTCGGCCATCCCACTTCCGTAGGAAAAGGCTTTTACCATAACCATAACCCGTGTTTCAGGCCGAATGAGTGACCTGAAAAAATTGAGATTCCCGATCATCGCATTCAAATCGATTTCCAAAACCGTTTGGTGGTATTTTTTCTGAAGCACCGACGAAATACGCTCAAAATGAAAGTCTCGCGCACCTTTCAGGAGAATACATTCCTGCCGAAATTGGTCAGGCTGAACCGACTCCAGAAATTGATCGGTTGACTCAAAAAACGTCGAAGATTTCTCAAATAAATCAGCATACTTACGAATCCTCAAACCAATACCAATCAGATGACTGGTCTTGTTCAGTTGCAACAAGCGAGCTACTTCTGAGTACAATTGTTCGTCAGAGATCCCAGCCTGCTGTATGTCGGAGAGAATTACCGTTTTGCCCAAATATGGGTGTTGAGCGTGATTGTTCAGGAACCCCAGTGCAATTTGCAGCGAATTAATATCCGAATTATAATAGTCGTTAATCAGCAAACAGCTGTTAACACCTTCTTTAATTTCAAGTCGCATGGCAACAGGCTGCAACCTGTGAAACTTTTCGATTACCGCGTCGTCAGCCAAATGTTGAGTTAATATGAAAGCCAGACAGTGACCTGCGTTTTCCAAGCTCGCAGCATCCTGAAATGGAAACTCAATGGTATATTTTTTCCCTTCAAATTCAGTACTAATTTCAACTCCAGCACCCACTTCATTCTTTCTCAAATAAAGATTGGCTGCTTCATCATCGAACGACCAGCCAAAAGCTTTTCCTTCAGGAATAACAATGCCTTTGGAAATTTCAGCATGAACCAAAGGCTGATCTTTGCAATAAATAAGCGTTTCGCAGGATTTAAAAAGGAGCAGTTTTTCTTCAAGCTTTTCCTGATGAGATTTAAAGTTCTCCTGATGTGCTTCACCAATATTGGTTAAAATACCGATGGTTGGCCGAATAATTTCGAATAAGTTCTCCATTTCGCCTGAATTCGAGATTCCAGCCTCAAAAATGGCCAGTTCGTAATCGGGTCGAAGGTTCCAAACCGACAACGGAACGCCAACCTGCGAATTGTAACTTTTAGGGCTCCGGAGAACAGCCCGGTCATGCAGTAAATCGAACAGCCATTCCTTAACAATTGTTTTCCCGTTGCTCCCGGTAATTCCTACAACCGGAATCTGAAACTGAGAACGATGCCATGCCGCCAGCTTTTGCAAGGCTTTCAGCGTATCAGCAACGACTATAAAACTGCAATTGGTACAACTTTGATATTCATCCAAATAATCAGAAACGACAAAAAACCTGACACCCAAATGAACCAGATCAGGAATGTAACGATGTCCATCATTCCGTTCACTCTTCAGCGCAAAAAAAACACTCGAAGCAGGATCAAAAATAGTTCGGCTATCAATAGAAATGGATGAAATAAAACTATCGGAACCATTTCCATCCGATTGTAACTTCCCTCCTACAACCGATGAAATTTGAGAAACAGATAAAGTTGGCATTAGCGGGTTGCTTTAGTAAAACAGGAACGGCACAAAGGCTCGTACTCATCTTTTTCGCCAAGTAAAACCAATTTGTCAGCAGTTGACAAACGGTGCGAAAATTGAGCCACATCGCCACATCGCATGCAAATGGCATGAACTTTAGTAATGTGATCGGCAACCGCCATCAATCCGGGAATAGGACCAAATGGCTTTCCTTTAAAATCCATATCCAGCCCGGCAATAATAACCCGAACGCCCATATTCGCTAATGAGATGGTTACATCGATCAAGCCATTGTCGAAAAATTGAGCTTCGTCAATGCCAATCACATCAACATCTCCACTCAAAAGCATAATATTCCCTGAACTCTCAACCGGAGTGCTGAGAATTGAATTCTCGTCATGCGAAACCACCTCAGACAACGAATACCGCGTGTCAATGGCTGGTTTAAAGATCTCAACCTTCAACCGCGCAATTTTGGCTCGTTTCAATCTCCTGATCAATTCCTCCGTTTTTCCTGAAAACATTGAACCTGCAATAACTTCAATGCTACCGGTTTTTTTTTGTCGGTCAATTCCCCTTTCGATAAACATGTATGTGATTTGCTAAAGATTTTTGTACTTTTACGTTACTTGAATTTCGGCATCAGCGCAGAACCCAATTGTTCCCGAAGATGTATTCCGGTATTGAAAACAAAGGTAAATTTAAATCTTTACCAATAAAAACCAGATTGAATTACCGATTAAAATCAGAAATAAAAATGGACAAACGAAAATTGATCCAGATCATCGAAAAAGAACTGGAAGAACTAAAAGTATTATCTGAAGAAGTTTCAGAAGACGAGAACGATATCTCTCTCATTATTGGACTCGCTATTAGTAAATCCCGACTTTTGTGTCAGGAATTTGAATTGTTACGTGAACTTTCGGCAAAGAACTTTGCAATACCAACGGATGATTCATCAAAAGAAAATGAAGCTGACGAAGACGAAATTTCAGATATAAGCATTTCTGACCCTGAACTTGAAATTGTAAGTATAGACGAACAAGAAATGGACGAAGCTCCGGAACCTGACGAAGATGATATTGATCTGCCAGATTTCGCTGACGAAAACGAAGAAGAGTTTCAGGAAGAAGAACCTGAAGTTGAGGAAGATGATTTGACAGATGAGGAAGATGATATAGACTTTATTGAGGAAGAAATAGAAGAAGAAGGATTAATCGAATTTGGTGAAAATAATCCTGATAACAGCGAAGAAAATGAGGAAGAGGACGAGTCGCAGCCCGAATCGAACATTAAACCTACCGAGCTAAATACTGATCAGCAGGCAGGAGTTCGCGAAATTTACATTGATGATGCAGAAGAAGATGATCTCGAACCCATCAAGATTGAATCTGTTCCGGATGTTACTGAACGACCTGTTATGCGCGAAATACCCAAACCTGAAGAATTGATTCAGGAGAAACTAATTACTGACGAACCATCAGCTAAAGATAGGTCACTAAACGCTACAATTGGTGAAGCCAAATCCACCGAACCTTTGGTGACTAATGGGTCAATAACCAGTTTGCGGGCTGCAATAGGACTAAACGATCGTTTCCTTTTCATCCGTGAAATATTCAGCAACAATACCGATAAATATAATTCCATCATCGACCAGCTGGACAAGCTCGAAAACCAGCAACAAGCTGTTGAACTCCTGAAAGCGAACATTACGCTTCAGAAAAACGAAACCAGTCTGAAATTCGTCGATCTGTTAAAACGTCGTTTCAGCAAATAAAACATTAAATCTCATTCAGGAGCCATGGCGTGATTTCCAAAACCGCCATTGCTCCTGATTTTTCATAAATATTTTTAGCAATCAATACGGTCATTTAGAATTAAGACCTGCGAAAAAGATGGGTAAATTATTTTTAGTTCCAACTCCAATCGGGAATCTCGAAGACATGACTCTTCGCGGAATCCGTATTTTAAAAGAAGTTGATGTCATTTTGGCTGAAGACACACGTACCTCGTCCAAGCTACTTGATCACTTCGAAATCAAAAATAAGCTGATATCGCATCACAAATTCAACGAGCACAAAACAGTTGAAATGATAGCCAGGCAAATTGAAGATGGAAAAAATGTTGCCCTGATTTCGGATGCCGGAACTCCGGGAATAAGTGACCCGGGCTTTTTGCTGGTTAGAACCTGCCTTGAAAAAGAGATTGATGTGGAATGTTTGCCTGGTGCAACAGCTTTGATTCCCGCTTTAGTCAATTCTGGGTTTCCAACCGACCGCTTTACATTCGAAGGTTTTCTTCCGCAGAAAAAAGGCAGGCAAAAAAAAATTAAAGAGCTGATTACAGAACCCCGAACTATGGTTTTTTATGAATCACCGTATCGGTTGGTTAAAAGCCTTGAGCAGTTTGCCGAATTTCTTGGGTCCGACAGACGAGCATCTGTTTCGCGAGAACTATCAAAGTTCTTCGAAGAAAACCGCAGAGGAACACTTGCCGAACTCATTGAATATTTCAGTTCAAAGACAATTAAGGGTGAAATTGTAATTGTACTTGAAGGTTATACTACTGACAAAACAGGTAAAGACGAGGACGACGAATGAGAATCTACGATCACCTGTTCTTTGATTTGGACAATACGCTCTGGGATTTTACAACCAATTCCCGTCTGGCCATGGAACAAACGATGACACAAAACGGCCTCATTTCAAAACTTCCTACATTCGGTGCTTTTTTTGAAGTTTACGAGCGGATCAACCATTCGCTTTGGAGCGATTATCACACGAAAAAAATTACCAAACAAAAACTTATTATTGAACGGTTTTCCAGATCGATGCAAGCATTTGGCATTAATGATTACGACTGGATTGAATTAAACAGCCTTTACCTTGAGAACATGGCTCGTCAAACCCAGTTATTTCCAGACACAGTAGAAACACTCACTACTCTTAAATCGAAGGGATATCAAATGCACATTATTACAAACGGGTTCAAAGAAGTACAACACTCAAAACTCTCCAATTGTGGGTTAGACAGATTTTTCACCAAAGTATTTATTTCAGAAGATGTTAAAACCACAAAACCTCACCGGCAAATTTTCGAACACGCATTGAAATCAACCAATGCTTCTAAAAAAAGAAGCATAATGATTGGCGACTCCTGGGAGACTGATATAATCGGTGCACTTAATTTCGGAATGGATCAAATCATGTTTTTAAACCACGGGCAAAATCCTGTTCCAGAATCAGTAAAATTGCTAAAACTCGCCTCCAGTTCAACATTTTTGGAACTAAAATACCGCACTAAGACCTATTTTATTGATGAAATTATTGGGTTAGATGAACTTTTGTAATTTATATTAATTCTAAACAATCAGAATAAACACAAACAAATACACCTATAACAATCTATAAAACAAGATATTAAAAACTCGACTAGACATAAAAACAGAAATTTTAATATTTAATATTTGTTAACACTGTTAAAATATGTCAATATTTATCTTTATAGATTAATCATCCTATCCACATTTTTCTAAATTTGTCTTTGCAATAAAGTATGGCAACAAACTTGCAACTATACCTTATTGAAAAGGGGGGTCTAAAAAAATTTCAGTAAAATTTCCCGAGAATTTGGTTTGGGGGAATCAAATTCTCAAGAATGAAGTGTATTTGAAGGGGAAGTTTTAATTGAAGTTTTCCAGCCTAGTTTTTATTAAAATTTGATGCTGTTTAATTTTAAATTTATTTTACATGAAAAAAATCGCGTTATTGCTTGCATTCTTTGCAATTGGTTTGCAGGTCCTCATGGCCCAAACCAAGGAGATCTCAGGCACTGTAACCTCCGCCGATGATGGAGGTTTAATCCCTGGGGTTTCTGTTTCTGTGAAAGGAACAACGTTAGGAACTATCACCGACATGGATGGTGCATTCAGGTTGAAGGTTCCTCAAGATGCCAAAATTCTTACATTCAGTTTTGTAGGAATGGCTACTCAAGATGTTGTTATTGGCACCCAATCAACATTTAAGATTAAATTATCCTCAGAAAACATTTCTGTTGATGAAGTAGTAGTTACTGCACTCGGTATTTCCCGTGATAAAAAATCATTAGGGTATTCCAGTCAGAATGTAAAAGAAGATCAAATTTCCACTGTTAAGGCTAGTAACTTCATGAATTCTCTTTCCGGAAAAGTTGCCGGGGTTCAGATCAAAAAGAGTAATAACATGGGGGGATCGACCAACGTTGTTATGCGTGGAAATAAATCCCTTACAAACAACAACCAGGTGCTTTATGTTGTTGATGGCGTTCCGATTAACAATGAAATTGGAAGTTATTCAAGCCAGAATACTGGTGCAACAGGATATGACTATGGTAATGCCGCTTCTGACGTTAACCCCGACGACATTGAATCGATTAACGTACTGAAAGGTTCTGCAGCTACTGCTCTTTATGGTTCACGCGCTTCTGGTGGTGTAATCATGATTACGACTAAAAAAGGCACTGTTGGTAAAAAAGGTATCGGTGTTACTGTTAACACCAATATTGCATTCAAAAGTATTGACAAATCAACTTTCCCAACTTATCAGAATCAGTATGGTGCAGGTTATGGAAATTTCTATGGACCTAATGGAGATGGATGGTTTGAAAGACGTGACGTTAATGGCGTAACCCAAAAAGACGATTCAAAAAACTTCGATTGGGTTCCAACAACAGAGGATGGATCATACGGAGCAAAATTTGATGGACACCCCGTTTACGGATGGTATTCTGTTGATCCTGAATCACCATGGTATAAGCAAACGAAACCTTGGGAGGCTGCTAAAAATGGCCCAATTACTTTCTTTGAAAAACCAGTGACTTATACCAATACTGTTTCTATTGACAATGCTACTGAGAATGGAACAATGCGTATGTCGTACACCAATTTCAAAACATCTGATTTGATGCCAAACAGTGATTTACATAAGGACAATTTCTTAGTAAACGGTTCATGGAATGTCACTAAAAAACTGACTGCTACTGCTACTGCAAATTTTACCCGCCAGGCAGCAACAGGTCGTCCTTCAACCGGATATAGCGACAATATTGTTTCAAACATGCGTCAGTGGTATGAAACCAACATGGATTATGCTGATCAGAAAACCGCTTATTTCTTAACCAAAAGAAATTTAACCTGGAACTACAACTCGGCATTGAATTACCCAATTTATACTGACAACCCATACTTTCAACGTTACGAAAACTACGAAAACGACAGTAGAAATCGTATTGTAGGTAATATGGCCTTGAATTATAAAGTCACCAATTGGTTAGATGCTTATGCTCGTGTTTCGGTTGACGATTACGCTGAAAAACAAGAAGAAAGAAGAGCAGTAGGAAGTGTTGCTACAAATTTTGGTGTTAGCCGCGCTAACCAAAAATCAGGATATATGAGAAGGGACATTACTTTCAGCGAGTATAACTATGATTTCATGTTGAAATTCAACAAGTCTATTAATGAAGATTTCAACCTAAGTGGAATTTTAGGTGCTACTGAACGTAGAACAAACTTATCAAGATTAACAAGTTCAACCAATGGAGGTTTATCTGTAGCTGGTATTTATTCATTGCAAAATAGTGTAAGCGCCCTTCCTTTCCCCGTTGAAACTGAATCAAAAATTGGAGTTCGCGGTCTTTATGCTAGTGCTTCTTTAGGATACAAGAACATGTTATTCCTCGATGGAACTTTCAGACAGGATCATGCCTCTACTCTTCCTGAAGGAAAAAGCACTTATTATTACCCATCAATTACTGGTGCATTTGTATTCTCAGAAGTTGTAAAACAAAATTGGCTGTCTTTTGGTAAAGTTCGCTTAAATTATGCTGAAGTTGGTAACCTAGCTGCTTTCGACGCATTACTTGACAAGTACACTGTTAATACTCCTTTTGTAGGAGCTAGCTATTCCTTACCAAGTACCAAGAACAATCCAGATCTTAAAAACGAAAGCACCAAATCGCTTGAAGCCGGTCTTGAAATGTCGTTCCTGAACAAGCGTCTAGGATTTGACCTTGCAGTCTATAAAACAAGATCTATGGATCAAATTATGGATGTAACCTTAAGTCAAACAACTGGTTACAATAAAATGTTTGTTAATGCAGGAGAAATTGACAATCAAGGTATTGAACTAACGCTTAATGGTTCACCAGTAAGAAGTAAAAATTTCAATTGGGACGTTAATATTAATTTCGCTACAAACCGAAATGAAGTTGTTTCTCTGTACCCGGGAGTTGATAATCTTCAGTTAGGTTCGTTTCAGGGTGGTGTTACTTTAAATGCAACTGTAGGTCAACCTTATGGTGTATTAAAAGGAAAAGATTACACGTATGATGCCAATGGAAATATGATCATTAGCGCATCAACCGGTTTGCCAGTTAAAACGTCCACTGCAACCAGCAATCTGGGAAATGTAAATCCAAAATGGACAGGTGGTATCACAAATACGTTTAGCTACAAAGGTGTTTCATTCAGCTTCTTGATTGATATGCAAAAAGGTGGTAGCATTTATTCATTGGATATGTATTATGGCCTTTATACAGGACTTTATCCTGAAACTGTTTTCACCAATGATTTAGGAAATCCTGTTCGTGATCCACTTATTGGAACACCTGGAAGTTATGATCCAAAGAGTGGTGGTTACCTTATCCAAGGTGTAAATGTTAAAGATGGTGTAAGCACCCCAAATAAAACCCGCGTTGATGCGTCAACTTCTGATTTCGCATTTGGTACTGCTGCCCGTCCTCACAGAGACTTTGTATATGATGCTTCATTCATCAAACTGAGAGAAGTTTCTCTTTCTTATAATATCCCAACTGCTCTTCTTTCTAAATTACTCGTGAAAGGCGCTACAATAAGTTTTGTTGGATCGAACCTATGGATCATTCACAAAAACCTACCATATGCCGATCCTGAAGCAGGTCTTTCAGCAGGTAATATTCAGGGATATTCCGTAGGATCACTGCCTGGCACACGTGATTTTGGTTTCAACCTCAAATTCAACTTCTAATCTTCGAAACATGAAAAAGATACTTATCATTTTAATGGTCTTTATGGTAGCGTTAAGCGCTTGCCAAAAGCTTGAAGACCTCAATAAGAATACAAAAGATTTCACTGCGGTTCCTGGTGAAGGGATTTATAACGGTGCTATCCGTAATCTTTTGAATCAGCTTTATACGTTTAACGTAAACAACAACAATACGCAGTTGTATATGCAGTATTTCGCTGAAACCACTTATCCCGACGAAAGCCGCTATGATATGGTTACCCGCCCGGTTCCTGCAAATCATATGAATGCTCTTTACCGGACAGTTTTGATGAATCTTAAAGACGCAACAAATGTACTCACAGCAGCACCACTTGGGGGTATTGATGCAAAACAAAGGAAAAATCAACTTGCCATTATTGAAATCGTATCCGTTTTCACCTGGAGCAATCTGGTTGAAACCTTTGGAGATATGCCTTATTCCGAAGCTTTGGATTTTAGTATTCCATCACCAAAATACGACGATGCCTTTACAATCTACAAGGCCCTTATTACCCGTCTTGATGCTGCTCTTGCTTCAATGGATCCAGCTTTTGGAGGAATGGGTGCAGGTTACGACAACATCTATGGTGGCGGAGTAGCAGGTACAGCTAAATGGATTCGGTTTGCCAATACATTGAAAATGAGAATGGGCTTAGTCCTTGCTGACAAAGATCCAGCTCTTTCTAAAACAATTGTTGATGCTGCTGAGCCAAAAGCATTTATTGCTGGTGACAAATGTGCATTGACTTATCTTTCAGCTTCACCTAACCAAAATCCGGTTTATACTGAAGTGGTTGTAAGTGGTCGATTCGATTTTGTGGTTACCAGCAGTATTACTGACCCAATGAATACCTTGAATGACCCAAGACGTGCCTATTACCTGTGGACAAAAATTGATGGCGAGTATAAAGGTGGTGCTCAGGGTATGCCAAACTCATATGCTTCATTTACTCACATTGACAACGCATTGTTAAAACCAGAGAGAGAAGTTGTTGTGATGGATTATGCTGAAGCTGAATTCCTAAGAGCAGAAGCTGCTGCACGTGGAACTTACGCTGTTACAGATGCTGCAACTCACTACAATAATGCGATCAAAGCTTCAATCACTGCTTGGGGTGGTACTGCTGCTGAGGCCGACACTTATCTTGCTCAACCAGCAGTTGCTTATGCTACTGCCACTGGTACATGGCAACAAAAAATCGGAGAACAAGCCTATTATGCATACTATATGCGCGGATTTACTTCGTGGTTGACATGGAGAAGATTAGACTATCCACGTTTAAAAGGTGCAGAGAAACACGTAGCAGAAGTAGCCGGTATTCCACTGCGCTATTCATACCCAGTTTCAGAACAGACCCTGAATGGTGCTAACTATAAGGCTGCTGCTGCTGCAATTGGTGGTGATAATGCACTGACTAAATTATTCTGGGATAAAGAAAGTTATGATACATTAAAATAGACTACCTGTATATAGGAATTATAGTCATTAACTTTTAAGCTAAAGACCGTCGCAATTCAATTTGCGACGGTCTTTTTTAGTTTAATGCTTCAAATCTATTTTGATTTTCTTTAAATCATAAATACAAATTCCATGGAATTTATCAGCATGATTTATATTCGTAATCTTTAAGATCATTTGGTAAATAATTTCGCAATTTCAATCTGAGTAAATACTCATTGTTATATTTTATAGGATATTCGTCATTTTTTATACAATATATATGTTCTAAATTAACATTTTTTTACATTTACACATTAATCTAATTTAAAGTTCAAATAGTCAAAAAGTTGGGCTTCTTTATCTATTAATAAAGAAGTCATAAAAGCAAATCAGAGCCACGAAGTAATTTTACTGATGTTTAATTTAAAATAATTTTCTATGAAAAAAATCGCGCTATTACTTGCATTTTTTACATTTGGGTTGCAGGTACTCATGGCCCAGACCAAGGAGGTCTCGGGTAAAGTATCCTCTGCCGAAGATGGAGGTGCTATCCCCGGAGTATCTGTTTCTGTAAAAGGAACAACAATTGGAACTGTCACCGATATGGATGGCGTGTTCAGACTTAAAGTACCTCAAGATGCCAAAACTCTTGTTCTTTCTTTTGTAGGAATGACAACTCAGGAGATTGATCTTGGTAATCAAACTAAGATCAATGTTAAGATGGTTTCTGAAAACATCTCAGTTGATGAAGTTGTCGTCACTGCGATGGGTATTTCCAAGGAGAAAAAAGCGTTAGGGTATGCTGTTGAAAATGTCGGTGGACAGGAATTAACTCAAGCAGCCAATACCAACCTTGGAACTGCCATTCAAGGTAAAGTTTCAGGTATCGAAGTTTCATCATCATCAGGTATGCCAGGTGCTTCAACAAAAATTCAAATTCGTGGAGCCCGCTCTTTTACAGGCAACAATGCTCCGCTTTATATTGTTGATGGAACACCAATCTCTTCTACTCCTGATGTTGGCACAGGAAACTCAGTAACCGGAACTGATTATGCCGACAGAGCGTTGGATATTGATCCTGGTGATATTGAAAGTATCAATATCTTAAAAGGACAGGCTGCTTCTGCTTTATACGGAATGAGAGCTTCAAATGGTGTAGTTGTTATTACAACGAAAAGTGGAAAAGGTGCAGGAAAAGGGAAACCTCAGCTTTCATTTACAACAAATTTTGCCTTTGATGTAATATCAACAATGCCTGAATTCCAGAATGAATTTGCACAAGGAACAGGTGGAGCATATAGCCCTTCAGCTTCAACCAGTTGGGGTCCAAAAATTGCCGAACTTGCAAACGATGCAAAATACGGTGGAAACACAACGAATACATATACCAACAAAGATGGTATGAAGCAAGGCATGTACTATGTTCCTCAGAGAG